>DASVQH010000411.1:0-35643 GCA_036389195.1 Solirubrobacteraceae bacterium | reverse complement strand
CCGGTCGCGTCGCGCTGGTCGCGCGCGCGCTGCTCGGCGAGGACCACCTCGACGTCGGCGCCGGTCTGCGCGGCGCGGCGGCGGGCGCGCTCCTGCTCGGAGGCGTAGAGGAAGACCTTGACCGCGGCGTCGGGGGCGACGACCAGCGCGATGTCGCGCCCCTCGGCCACCCAGTCGCCGTCGGCCAGCAGCGCCTGCTGCTTGGCCACCAGCGCGCGGCGGACCTCCGGGTCGGTGGCGACCTGCGACGCACCGTCGCTGACCTCGGCAGACCGGATCGCGTCCGTGACGTCCTCGCCGTCGAGCTCGACGCGATCGCCGAGCGCGATGACCGCCTCCTCGGCGACCACCGCGGGCGGCCGGCCGCTGCGCTGGGCGGCCAGCGCGACGCAGCGGTACATCGCCCCGGTGTCGAGGTACGTGAAGCCGAGCGCCTCGGCGGCGGCGCGCGCGACCGTGCTCTTCCCCGCGCCGGCGGGGCCGTCGATGGCGATGACCATGACCAGTGAGGCTAGCCGGGCGCCTGCGCGCGCCGGCGCAGCAGCCAGGCCCCGCCGCCCGCGGCGAGCAGCGCGACGACGATCCACGGCACCGCGGAGGCCCCTCCCGCCGGCGCGCCGGATCGCCCGGCGGCCGCCGCTCCGCGCCGCTGCACCGGCACCCACACCGTCTCCGCACGGACGGGCACGCGGCGGCCGCCGATCCGCAGGTCGACCGTCCAGCGGCGCACGACGGTGCGGCGCCCCACGTCGCGCTCCGGCGGCTCGTCGGCGCCGTAGCGCGCCCGCGGCTCGACCCAGCTCAGCGTCGCCGCCCCCGGCAGGCGCCGCCACACCGGCCGGGCGCTCCCCGGCGGCGCCGGCCGGCCGGCGGGCGCACCGGGCTGCTCGGCGTAGGTCGGGCTGGCCACGTCGATCCGCGTCCCGCCCCGGCCGACCCGCGCGAACGGCCGGCCGTCGCCGCCCTCGACCTCCACGGGCGTCGCCCCTGTGTTCGAGAGGAAGACGCCGGGGCTGCGCGCATTGAGGATCGCGACGGTCACGCCCGGCGCCACCCTCCCGCCCGAGGGCTCCACGAGCCGCGCCGTGAAGCTGCCGCGCACCGGGCGGTACTCCAGGTGCCCGGCGATCTCGCCGTCGCGGCCGTCGAGCCGGGTGCGGATCCGCCAGTCGTTGAGCCGCGCCCGGCGGCCGGCCGCCACGATGTCGGCCGGCGCCGCCGCGCTCGCCCTCGGGTGCAGCTCGTGCGCGAACCAGGCCCAGCGCGGCTCGGAGGACACGCGCTGCCAGCGGGGCGGCCGGTCCGGGCCGACCGGCCCCGGGGCACGGTAGATGCCGTCCGGGTTGCCCGAGGCGAACCAGGTGGCCGAGGCGGCGTTGGCCTCGACGCCGGCCGGACCGACCCGGAGCCACGGCTCGCCGCTGGGCGCTCGCAGCTCGAGCGTCCGCCCCGATCCGTTGACGACCTCGAGCCGCTGCGCCGCTCCGGGGAGCACCCGGACGGTGAGCCCGGGGGCCTCCGGGTCGACCTGGTCGACGAACGTCCGGATCGCCGGATCGCGCTCCCCGTGCGCAAGCGCGAGCGGCGCCCCGGCGAGCGCCGCCGCCGCCGCGGCTGCGGCGGCGATGGCGATCGCCCGGGCGCGCATCCCTACAGCTTGCGGGCGGTCAGCGTCGAGGTGAGCGCGCGCCCGCTGGCCCGCCGCACGGTGATCTTCACCTTGTAGTCACCGCGCCGCAGCCCGCGCGAGCTCATGCCGAGGCGGATCGTCCGCCGCGGCTTGCTCGTCGTGGTCTTGAAGCGCTTGACGACCCGGCCGCGCTTGGTGACGACCACGCCGACCCGTGCGCCGGTGGCGAGCCGGTAGCTGAGCCGCAGCGGCGTGCGCTGCTTGCCGCCGAACGCCGGGCGCTCGAGCTTGAACGCGGTGAGCACGTCGCACGTCACGCGCCGGTAGAAGTCCGGCCGCGCGCGCCAGCGCCCGTCCACCCGGCGCAGCGCGACGCGCCGCACCTCCTTGGTGCCCGAGGGCGTCTTCGTCGTGTAGCGGACCGAGTAGATCCCGTCGGTCGTCCGGCGGCCGCGGCGGTTGGCCTTCCCGTTCCAGGTGAACGACTTCGACTTGCCGCGGAACCGCGCGATCAGCCGCTCCTTGACGATCCGGCGCCCCGAGGAATGCTGGAAGACGTCGACGTCGACCTTCGTGTCCCGCACGCGGCGGAACGAGACCCGTAGGCCGCGCTTGCCGCGCTGGCGCGCCGCGACGCGCTGGAAGCCGACCTTGCTCGCGCAGGCGACCTCGGAGACGCCGGTGCCCGCCGAGGCGGCCAGCGTCGCCGGGACCGGGGTGCCGGCGAACACCGTGCGCGACGTCGACGGGACGAGCCCGTTCGGCGTCTTGGCGTTGACGAACAGCATGTACGGCCCGGCCGGCAGGACGTTCGGGTCGTCGGGCATGGCGACGGTCAGCTTGCCGCCCTCGCGCTTGACCACCCGCAGCTCGACGGACCGCTGGTCGCCGTCGACCAGGTGGGTCAGGCTCGGGAAGCGGATGAGCACGACGCTGGCGATGTCGTCGCCGTTGCCGGCCACGAACACGTCCATCGTCTTGCCGTAGCCGGCCGAGACGGGCGCCGCGCCGGTCTCCTGCGGCTGCCCCTCGACGGCCACCGAGTCGATGACCGGCCGCGGGCCCCGCTTGAGGTTCGGCGGCGTGTAGATCTCGAAGCTCGGGTCGCGCCCGTCGTTGGGGCCGGTGATCCCCGGCGCCAGCGTGACGTTCTTGGCGTAGAGGGTCGAGATCGGGGCGTGGCCGCCGATCAGCACGCGGCCGTCGGCCATCAGCACCGCGGTGTTGTGGTAGGTCCGCGGGTTGATCCCCGCGCCGGCGACCTTCCACTTCTTCGTCGCCGGGTCGAAGATCTCGACCGACTTGACCGGGATCTCGGTCCCCGGGGTGAGGACCTCGTCGCGGTCAGAGCCCGAGAACGTCGCGACCTCGCCGGTCGGCAGCAGGACGTTGGTCCCGTACCAGCGCGGCGTCGCGAGCGGGCCGGTCTCCTCCGTGGTCAGCTTGTCGGGCTGCTTCGGGTCCTTGGTGGTCTCGACCGTCTCGAGCTGGCTCTGCGGGGTGGCGAAGTAGCCGCCGGGGCTCGGCGGGTTCAGGACGCCGCCGGAGGCCAGGAACGTCGCGGTCTTGTACTGGCCCTGGGCGTCGGGCTTGAGCGGCAGCATCGTCGACGCCGCCGAGCCGCGGAAGCCGGGCTGCGAGGTGACGCCGGTGGTCAGGCCCGGAACGCCCAGCTCCATCCAGGTCTGCGCCTTCGGGTCGTACTCCGAGGCGATGTTCCACTGCGCCTCGGCGTAGTCCTGGCCGGCCGGGTTGAACGCCTGGCCCGAGCCGGTGTAGAAGACGCGGCCGTTCGGCAGCAGGTGGATGCGCGGGAACAGCGGCAGCGAGCGCCAGGCCGACTGCGGGTTGAGCGTCCACTTGTTGGTCGCGGGATCGAAGAGCTCGGTCTCGCGGACGTTGCCGCCCGAGGAGGCCGGATCGTCCGGGTAGGCCGGCTTGAGCAGCTTCTCGACGCCCGAGGCCACGAACTGGCGGCCGTCGCCGAGCGTCACGATCGTCGGGTACCAGCGGCCGCGCGTCATGCGCCCGGCCTGCGACCACGAGTTGGTGGCCGGATCGTAGACGCGCGAGGCGCTGACGCCGGCCAGCTCGGTGGCCCCCACCGGCTGGCCCTCGACGCCGGGGTCGTTGAGGTAGGCGGTGCCGCCGACCGCGAGGATGCGGCCGTCGGCGAGGAAGTTCTGGTCGGCGCAGAAGAGCGCGCCGTCGTTGCCGGGCTCCATGGTGCCGGTGCCGGGGATCAGCGGCTGGGCGCGCGGCTCGCCGTCGGGGTTGGCGCCGGCGTCGGCCGGCGTGGGCGTGCTCCAGGTCGGCAGGCCGTTGACGAAGCGCAGCAGGCGGCTCTCGTCGTTCTCCGCGGCGCGGCCGTACTCGGCGACGATGTTGGCGTTGATGTTCTCGGTGCCCTCGAGCGCGTCCCAGTAGAAGGTGTCGCCGTTGGGCAGCGTGTTGAGGCTGCCCGCCGCCGGCTTGCACTCCAGCTGGTGGTTGAACTCGGGGTTCTCCTTCGGCACGCACTTCTCGGCCGTCGGCTTGCCGTTGATCGTCGGCTCGACGAACGGCTTCTCGGTCGTCCCCTGGTCGCTGCCCGCCGGCGCCTGCGCGCCCGCCGGGCCCGTGAGCCCGAGCGCCGCCAGCCCGATCGCTGCCGCGACGCCCGCCCGCCGCCTTCTCCCGTGCACCGCCATCGTTCCCCCGCCCTCAGTTGACACCGTGTCCTTACCCCGCCGTGAGGCAGCATAGGCCGCTGCGCGCCAGATTCGGAAGCGGATCACTCAGAGCAGGCGCTGCAGGTCGTCGGTGAAGCCCGGATAGGAGACGGCGGCCGCCTCCATCCCGTCCACCTCGACGCCCTCGTCGGACGCGAGCCCGGCCACCGCGCCGAGCATCGCCAGGCGGTGGTCGCCGTGCGCGGCGATCGTCCCGCCGCGCAGCCCGCCGGTGCCCGTGACCGCGAAGCCGTCCTCCGTCGCCTCGATGTCGGCGCCCAGGCCGCGCAGGCCGTCGACCACGGTGGCGATCCGGTCGGACTCCTTGAGCCGCAGCTCGGCGGCGCCGCGCACCACGGTCGTCCCGTCGGCGAAGCAGCCCAGCAGGGCCACGAGCGGCAGCTCGTCGATCGCCAGCGGGACCTCGGCGGCGTCGACCGTCGTGGCCTCCAGCGGGCCGGCCGAGACGTCGATCTCCCCGACCGGCTCCTCCGCGGTCAGCTGCTCGTCGGGCGCCTCGAGCGGCCCGACGAGCACCGCGCCCATCCGCTCCAGGATGCGCAGGAAGCCGACGCGCGTCCAGTTGCAGCCCATCCCCTCGACGACCAGCCGCGAGCCCGGGACCAGCACGGCGGCGGCGATCATGAACGCGGCCGACGAGGGATCGCCGGGCACCGTGTACTCCTCGAGCTCGAGCTCGTCCTGGGGGCCGACGTGGACGCGGCCGCCCTCACGGGCGATCCGCGCGCCGGCGCGCAGCAGCATCCGCTCCGTGTGGTCGCGGCTGGGCTCCGGCTCGATCACCGTGGTCGTCCCGTCGGCGTTGAGCCCGGCCAGCAGCACGCAGGACTTCACCTGCGCGGAGGCCACCGGCAGCGCGTACTCGATCCCGTGCAGCTCGGAGCCCGCGACGGTGAAGGGCGGGAAGCGTCCCTCGCGGGCGTCGATGAACGCCCCCATCCGGCGCAGCGGCTCGGCGATCCGGTCGACGGGCCGGCGGCGGATCGAGGCGTCGCCGTCGAGCACCCAGGCACCCGACCGCTGGCCGGCCAGCCACCCCGGCAGCAGCCGCATCAGCGTGCCGGCGTTGCCGACGTCGATCGGCGCGTCGTTCTGGGCGGCGGCGCGCAGCCCGGCCCCGCGGATCAGCAGGCCGTCGGCGCGGTGCTCGACGAGCGCGCCGAGCGCGGCGATCGCGTCCAGCGTGGAGCGCGTGTCCTCGGCGTCGAGGTAGTTGACGATGTGCACGGGCTCCGCCGTCATCGCCGCCAGCAGCGCGGCGCGGTGGGAGATCGACTTGTCGGGCGGCGGCGTGTAGGTGCCGCGGATCCGGCCCGGGGCGAACCTCATGCCCGGGCCACGGGCAGCCCGAGCCCGGCGATCAGCGCCTCGGCCTGGCGGGCCGGCGCGTCGCCGGCCACCCACAGGGCGATCACGCCGGAGGCGTTGTCGGGGGCGGGGTGCAGCGCCATGTCGAGGATGTTGACACCGGCGCGCCCGAGGGCGAGCGCGACGTCGGCCACCACGCCGGGCCGGTTGGGGACCGTCACACGCAGCTCGTGGGCCGGGCCGCCCGCCACGCCGGCCTCCAGCAGCCGCCGCCGGTCCTCGGCCGCCGCGTCGTTCCAGGCCTCGACCGCGCCGCGGTCGCCGGAGGCCAGCGCCGTGCGGACGGCCTGCAGGCGGTCGATCGCGTCGCCGAGCGCGTCGGCCAGCGCCTCGGCGTTCGACAGGTAGATGTCGCCCCAGATCGCCGTGGCGGCGCCGGCCACGCGGGTCGCGTCGCGGAAGCTCGGGCCGGTGGCGGGGAGCTGCTCGGCCTCGCGGTCCAAGGCGCGGGCGGCTTGGGCCACGAGGACGTTGGCCAGCACGTGGGGCAGATGGGAGACGGTGGCCAGGAGGCGGTCGTGCGTCTCGGCGTCGAGCGCCGCCGGCCGGGCTCCCAGCTCGCGCAGCAGCCGGTGCAGGCGCTCGTAGAGGACGCCGGTGGTGCGGGCGGTCGGCGTCAGGTACCACGTCGCGCCGTCGAACAGGTCGGCGCGGGCGTGCGCGACGCCCGCGGTCTCGGCGCCGGCCAGCGGGTGCCCGCCCACGAAGCGCGGGTCGCGGACGGTGGCGACGATCGCCCGCTTGGTCGAGCCGACGTCGGTGACCACGCACTCGGGCCCCGCGGCGCCCAGCGCCTCGCCGAGCACGCCCGGCAGCGCGCCGACCGGCGCGGCGACGAACACCGCCTCGGCGCCGGCCACCGCCTCGGCGACCGACGCGCACGCCGCGTCGATCGCGCCGCGCTCCCGCGCCGCGTCGAGCGCGCCGGGCGCGGGGTCGTAGCCGCGGACCTCGGCGCCCGTGCGCTCGCGCGCGGCCAGCCCGACCGATCCGCCGATCAGCCCGACGCCGAGGACGGCGATCCGTCGCAGCGCGCCCTACACCCCGGCCGAGATCGCCTTGCCGGCCACGGCCGCGGCGCGCTCCACGAGCTCGACGTACTCCGCGAAGGAATCGGCGTAGAGGGCCTGCGGGCCGTCGCACACCGCCGTCTCGGGCGTCGGGTGGATCTCGGTGATGAGGCCGTCTGCGCCGGCCGCCGCCGCGGCCAGCGACAGCGGCAGCACGAGGTCGCGCCGGCCCGGCGCGTGCGACGGGTCGACGATCACCGGCAGGTGCGAGAGCTCCTTGAGCACCGGGATGGCGGTGAGGTCGAGCGTGTAGCGGTAGGCGGTCTCGAAGGTGCGGATGCCGCGCTCGCAGAGCAGCACGTTCGGGTTGCCCTCCTTCAGGACGTACTCCGCGGCCATCAGCAGCTCCTCCAGCGTCGCGGAGGCGCCGCGCTTGATCAGCACCGGCCGGCCCGAGCGCCCGATCTCCGTCAGCAGGGTGAAGTTCTGCATGTTGCGGGCGCCGACCTGGATCACGTCGGCGACCTCGAGCACCGGCTCGATGTCGCGGACGTCCATCAGCTCGGTGACGATCGGCAGGCCGGTCTCGGCCTTGGCCTCGGCGAGCAGACGCAGCCCCTCCTGGCCCAGGCCCTGGAAGGAGTACGGCGAGGACCGCGGCTTGTAGGCGCCGCCGCGCAGCAGCGACCCGCCGCCGTCGCGGACGATCCGGGCCGTCGAGAGCAGCTGGTCGCGCGACTCGACCGTGCACGGGCCGGCGATCATCGAGAAGTGCTCGCCGCCGATCCTGCGGCCGTCGATCTCCACGACGGTGCGCTCGCTGCCTCGGAGCTGCGACGAGGCGAGCTTGTAGGGCTTGAGGATGGGGACGACCTGCTCGACGCCCGGCGAGCCCTCCAGGCCCAGCCGGGCCACGTGCTCGCGGTCGCCGATCGCGCCGATCACGGTGACCTCCTCGCCGCGCGAGGGGTGCGCGCGGGCGCCGCAGGACTCGATGCGATCCAGCACGTGCTGGATCTCCTCTTCGGTCGCCGTTGCCTTCATCACGATCATCATCGGGGGGAGCCTTTCTGCTGCTGCGAAGCGCCTGTAGTGAGAGTACGGAGGGGGCGGTGGGCACGGATGCCCGTTCAGGAGCGGCGCTCGGCCTCGTTCTTCTCGGAGAAGAAGGCCCGGTGCTGCGGGGGCGGCGCGCTGCAGGAGCGCGCCGGCCGAGCGCCTAGCTAAATCGCCAGGCGCGATAGACGAAGGCGTACGCCCGCGGGCCGGCGGTGCCGGCGACGGTGGAGCGGGCGGGCTGTGCGTGGCGGCAGGCCATGCGTCGTCTGCGGCGATTCATAGCAGAGCCCGCTCATCCCGTCGAGACGAGCGCCGCGCCGCCGAGGGCGAGCGCCGCCCCCGCGGCCTGCCGCGCGCTCAGGCGCTCGCCGAGCAGCGTGCGCGCGAGCACGAGCGTCATGACCGGGTACAGCGAGCCGAGCACCGCGACGAGCGCGTGCGAGCCGCTCTCCGAGGCGACGGCGAAGAGGGCGTTGGCCCCGCTGTCAGCCGCGCCCATCGCCGCCACGGGTGCCAGCCCGCCGGAGCCGGGACGCGGCACCGTTCGCGCGATCAGGAGCGCCAGGCCCGTCGCGGCGACGGAGGCCACGCGCGCGGCGGCCACCACGGCGAGCCCGGAGCTGCCCGGGGCGTCGGCGCCCTGCTGCAGCAGGGTGAGCGTGGTGCCGATCCCCAGCGCCGCGGCCGCCGCCAGCAGCAGCACGCGCGGCGTGAGGCGCAGCGCGGCGTCCTCGCGCCCGGCGATCAGCACGATCCCGGCCAGGGCGACGACCATCCCGGCCAGCGCCAGGCGCCCGGGCGAGTCGCCGCCGGCCAGCGCGACCCCGACCGGCACGACCCCGCCGACGGCCGACAGCGGCGCCACGAGGCTCATCGCGCCCGCGGCGAGCGCGGCGTAGAAGATCGCCAGCGTCGCGGCGCCCACCACGCCGGCCACCGCGCCCCAGGCGGCGCCCTCGCCGCCCAGCTCCCCGCCGGTGAGCAGAAGGAGCACGGTGAGCGTCAGCAGGCCGAAGAGCTGGCTCAGGAAGGTGACGACGAGCGCCGTGATCCGGCGCGCCGCGACGCCGCCGAGGTAGTCGGCGGAGCCCCAGAGCACGGAGGACAGCAGTGCGAGGACGATGGACACGGCCTCAGCCGAGCTCGTCGATCAGCGCCGCCACCGACTCGACGATGCGCGTCGGGCGGTACGGGAAGCGCTCGGTGTCGGCCGACGACGTGACGCCGGTGAGCACGAGGATCGTCTCCAGCCCCGCCTCCAGCCCGGCGACGATGTCGGTGTCCATCCGGTCGCCGATCATCGCGGTCGTCTCGGAATGGGCGTCGAGCTTGTTGAGCGCCGAGCGCATCATCAGCGGGTTCGGCTTGCCGACGAAGTAGGGCTCGATCCCGGTGGCGCGGCTGACCAGCGCGGCGACGGAGCCCGTGGCCGGCAGCGGCCCGTCGGCCGACGGCCCGGTCGCGTCCGGGTTGGTGGCGATGAAGCGCGCGCCGCCGCGGATGAGGCGGATCGCCCGCGTGATCGCTTCGAACGAGTAGGTGCGCGTCTCGCCGAGCACGACGTAGTCGGGGTCGCGGTCGGTCAGCGTGTATCCGAACTGGTGCAGCGCCGTGGTCACGCCCGCCTCGCCGACCACGAACGCCGAGCCGTTGGGGCGCTGGTCGGCCAGGAAGCGCGCCGTGGCCAGCGCGCTGGTCCAGATCGACTCCTCGGGGACCTCCAGCCCGCTCGCGCGCAGCCGGGCGGCGAGGTCGCGCCGCGTGTAGATCGAGTTGTTGGTGAGCAGCAGGAACGGCAGCCCGAGCTCGGACAGGCGGGCGACGAACTCCGGGGCGCCGGGGAGCGCGCGCTCCTCGTGGACGAGGACGCCGTCCATGTCCATGAGCCAGGACCGGATCTCGCGCTGGGCGGTCATGGCGCTGACTGTACGGGCTGGCGTACGCTTCTCACCATGTGCCGCAACATCCGCACCCTTCACAACTTCGAGCCCGCAGCCACCGACGACGAGGTCCGTGCCGCGGCGCTCCAGTACGTCCGCAAGATCAGCGGCTTCACGAAGCCGTCGCGTGCCAACGAGGCCGCCTTCGAGCGGGCGGTCGAGGCCGTCGCCGCCGTCTCCGCCGAGCTGCTCGCCAGCCTCGAGACCAACGCCCCGCCCAAGGACCGCGAGGTCGAGGCCGCGAAGGCGCGCGAGCGCGCGGCGAAGCGATACGCGGCCTGACGGCGCAGCCGGTCCTCGCCGGCTTCGTCGGGTCGCTCGTCGGCTTCGCCTCCTCCTTCACGGTCGTCCTGGCCGGCCTGCGCGCCGTCGGCGCCACCGAGGCGCAGGCGGCCTCCGGGCTCGGCGTCCTGTGCTTCACGATGGGCGCGGCCTCGATCGCGTTGGGCCTGCGCTACCGGATCCCGATCAGCATCGCCTGGTCGACGCCCGGCGCGGCGCTCCTGGCGTCGGCGAGCGTGCCGCACGGCGGGTTCGCCGCGGCGGTCGGCGCGTTCCTGGTGTGCGGCCTGCTGCTGGCGCTCGCCGGGCTGTGGCGGCCGCTCGGCCGGGTAATCGCGGCGATCCCGGTGCCGATCGCCAGCGCGATGCTGGCCGGCGTCCTGCTTCCGCTCTGCCTGGCGCCGGTCCGGGCGGTCGCCGAGCTGCCCGAGCTGGCGGCGCCGGTGGTCGTCACGTGGGCGCTGCTGTCCCGCTTCGCCCGCCGCTGGGCCGTCCCGGCCGCGCTCGTCGTCGCCGCGGCGGCGATCGCCCTGCGCGAGCCCGTGGCGCTCGGGCCGGTCTCCGGCCTCGTCCCGTCGTTGTCGCTGACCGCCCCGGCGTTCGACGGCGGCGCGCTGATCGGGCTCGCCCTCCCGCTCTTCCTGGTGACCATGGCCTCCCAGAACGTCCCGGGCATGGGTGTGCTGGCCAGCTTCGGCTACCGGCCCGACCTGCGGCCGATCCTCCTCACCACCGGCGCGGCCAGCGCGGCCGGCGCGCCGTTCGGCGCCCACGCGATCAACCTCGCCGCGATCACCGCCGCGCTGATGGCGGGCCCCGACGCCCACCCCGATCCGGCGCGCCGCTGGATCGCCACCGTCACCGGCGGCGCGTTCTACCTGGTCCTCGCGCTCGTCGCCGCCGCGGCGACCGCGTTCATCGCCGCCTCGCCGCCGCTGCTGATCGAGGCGGTCGCCGGGCTTGCGCTGCTCGGCGCGCTCGGCGGGGCGCTGACCACGGCGATGGAGGACGCCGGCCACCGCGAGGCCGCGGTGATCACGTTCGTCGTCGCGGCGTCGGGGATCGCGCCGCTCGGCGTGAGCGCGGCGTTCTGGGCGCTGCTCGCGGGCCTCGCCTTCGACGGCTTGGTCGGCCGCGCCGGCGCCGCGCCGACCGCTGCGCGGAATCGTTAGCCGGTGCTACACCCGGCGTAGCACGGGCTGGCGGTTCGGCGAAGGAGGGGTCAGGCCAGCAGCTCGCCGAGCGTGGCGAGGAAGCGCTCGTTCTCGCGCTCGGTGCCCACGGTGACCCGCAGCGCGCCCTCGCGGCCCAGCGAGGTGCCTGCCCGCACGAGCACGCCGCGCTCGGCCAGGCCGCGCACCACGTCGGCCTCCACGACGTCCTCGCCGAGGTCGAACCAGACGAAGTTCGCCTGCGACTCGGCCGGCTCGAGGCCGAGCCGGCGCAGGCCGTCCTCCAGCGCCAGGCGCTCGGCGATCGTCCGCTCGACGCGGCGGGCGACCTCGTCCTGGTGGCGCAGCGCCTCGACCGCGGCGGCCTGCGCGGCGACGTTGCAGAAGAACGGCTGGCGGACCTGGTCGACGGCGACCGGCAGATCCTCCGAGCCGCACAGCGCGTAGCCGACCCGCAGCGCCGCCAGGCCGTAGACCTTCGAGAAGGTCCGCAGCAGGACGAGGTTCTGGTGGCGGCGCAGCAGCTCCACCGACTCCTCCGGATCCTGCAGGAGGTTGAACTCGCAGTAGGCCTCGTCGAGCACGACCGCGACGTGGCGCGGGACGTCGCGGACGAACGCGGCGATCTCGTCGAGCGGCAGCGCCGTCGAGCTCGGGTTGTTGGGGTTGCAGACGATCACCAGCCGCGTCGCGGCGGTGATCTCGCGGCCCATCGCCTCGAGGTCGTGGCCGTGGTTGCCGTCGAGCGGCACCTGGATGGCCCGCGCGCCGGAGGCGGCCGCCAGGTGCGGGTAGATGCTGAACGACGGCCACGCGTGGACGAGCTCCGCGCCCGGCTCCAGCAGCGCCTCGCCGGCCGCCAGCAGGATGTCGCAGGAGCCGTTGCCGATGGCGATCCGGCCCGCCGGGACGCCGTGGCGGTCGGCCAGCGCCTGGCGCAGCTCGCGGTTGGTCGGGTCGGGGTAGCGGTTGGCGTCGCCGAGCGCCCGCGACGCCGCCTCCACGACCTCGGGCAGCGGCGCGAACGGCGACTCGTTGGACGCGAGCTTGGCCAGCTCGCCCGTGGCCGCGTAACCGGCCGCCGCGGGATAGACGGGGATCCTTCTCAGCTTGCTCGCGAACTCCAGGGCCATGCCCAGATCCTATTGCGCGCCTTCGAGGTCCAGCCGCAGCCGCCGGGCCTCCCCCAGGTACACGTGGCGCGGCTGGTGGTCCTCGGCGGCGTAGCAGTGGACGAGCACCCGGATCACCCGCTCCAGCGAGCCGGGGACCTTGACCTCGCGGGCGCACAGCAGCGGCACCGCGCTGAGCCCGATGTTGCGGGCGGCGACCGCGGGGAACTCCGCGTCGAGGTCGTCGGTCAGCGTGAAGATGCAGCTCACCAGGTCCTCGCTGCGCAGCCGGTTGCGCCCCAGGAGCTCGATCATGAGCTCCTCGGTGGCGTCGAGGATGGCGGAGGCGTCGTTGACCGTGACGGTCGTCGCGCCCCTGAGTGCGTAGAGCCGCATGGGGCGCGGCATTCAATCAGCGCGGGGCCTCGCGCAGCCGCTCGACCTCGGTTTCCGACAGCTCGCGGTAGCCGCCCTCGGGCAGCCCGCCGAGCCGCAGCGGGCCGAACGCGACCCGCTGGAGCTGCTTGACGCGGTGGCCCACCGCCTCGCACATCCGCTTGACCTGGCGGTTGCGGCCCTCGTGGATCGTCAGCTCGATCACCCCGGAGGAGACCTTGCGCACCTTGGCCGGAGCGGTCCGCCCGTCCTCGAGCTCGACGCCGTCGCGCAGCTTGAGCAGCGCCGGCTCGTGGACCGGGCCGTTGCGGACCACCGCGCGGTAGGTCTTGGGAACCTCGAAGGACGGGTGGGTCAGCGCGTGGGCCAGCGGTCCGTCGTTGGTGAGCAGGATCAGCCCGGTGCTGTCGGCGTCCAGCCGCCCGACGGGATACAGGCGCTCGGAGGAGTCCACGAGGTCCACCACGGTCGGGCGCCCGCCGGGGTCGCGCGCCGTGGAGACCACGCCCGCCGGCTTGTTGACCGCGTAGACCACCCGGCGCCGGCCGCCGACCCGCGCGGGGCGGCCGTCGACGCGCACGTCGGAGTTGTCGTCGACGTCGCGGGCCGGGTCGCGGACGACCGTCCCGCCGACCGTCACGCGCCCGGCGGCGACGATCTCCTCGGCGCGGCGCCGCGAGGCGACGCCAACGTGGGCGAGGTGCTTGGCGAGGCGCATGCCCGACAGCGTGCCACCATGGGAGTCCGACCATGGATCTCGCGCTCCTCGAAACGACGCTGCAGGCCGCCGGCCAGCCCGGCTTCCGGGCCGGCCAGGTGTGGCGCTGGGCGGCGCGCGGCGCGGCCGGCTACGACGCGATGACCGACCTCCCCGCCGATCTGCGCGGGCGGCTCGCCGAGGCGGTCCCGTTCTCGACGCTGCACCTCAGGCGCGAGGCCCACGCGAGCGACGGCACGGTCAAGGCGCTGTTCGAGACACACGACGGCCGCGCGATCGAGGCCGTGCTGATGCGCTACCGCGACGGGCGGCGGTCGATCTGCGTCTCCTCGCAGGTCGGATGCCCGCTGACCTGCACGTTCTGCGCGACCGGGACGATGAAGTTCGGGCGCAACCTCACCGCATCGGAGATCCTCGACCAGGTGCTCCACTTCCGGCGCATCGAGCCGGTCGACCACCTGGTGTTCATGGGGATGGGCGAGCCGATGATGAACCTCGACAACGTCCTGGCCGCGGCGCGCAAGCTGCCCGACGTCGGGATCACGCACCGCCGCACGGGCATCTCGACCGTCGGCTGGGTGCCCGGCATCCGCAAGCTGACCGAGAGCGACATGCCGATCCGCCTCGCGCTCTCGCTCCACGCGCCCGAGGACACGCTGCGGACGCAGATCATGCCGGTCAACGACCGCTACCCGCTCGCCGAGGTGCTCGCGGCCTGCGAGGCGCACTACGAGCGCCGGCGCCGCCAGATCTTCGTCGAGTACCTGATGCTGGCCGGCGTCAACGACACCCACGCCCAGGCGCGGGGGCTCGCCGAGATCCTCGACCCCAAGATCTACAAGGTCAACCTGATCCCCTACAACCCCACCGGCACGGGCTACGAGGGATCCTCGCGCGGCGCGATCGACGCGTTCCGCGCCGTGCTCGAAGAGCACGGCCTGCGCGCCACCGTCCGGCTCACGCGGGGCCGCGACATCGACGCCGCGTGCGGCCAGCTGGCCGCGCGGGACGCCGCGGCCGCCGCCTAGCCCCTAGACCTGGCCCTGGCGCTCGTTGGCCGTCTCGGCGGAGCCGGTGGCCATGCGCGGGCGCCCGGTCGGCTCGGGGCCGCGGGTCTTCTCCATCGTGCCGATGCCCTCTTCCTTCTTGGCGAACGCCAGATAGACGGCGAAGCCGATCAGCGAGAGGACCAGGACGGGAACGCCCCAGATCGCGAAGCCGGCCGCGGTGCCGGCGATGCCGGCGAGGACGAGGAGAAGCAGGACGATCATCATGGTCCGAGCCGTTTGCCCCAGGCGGTCGCCGCCAAAACAGCGGCCGGTCGGCGGGCCGATTCATGGAGCTGTCCAGGATTGGGTAAACCGGTCCGCAGATGGCGACGAGAACGATCTCACTGCTCGATGAAGACCCCGACCTGGCCGGCGGCCTGACGGGCGATCGGCTCGCCGCCGCGCGGCGCGAGATCCTCTGCGAGGTCCTCGAGCTCAGCCGCGGGCCGCTCGACGACCACCCGGGGATGCAGTCCACCGACGGGGCGCTCGGGCTCCTCGTGCTCGACGGGCTGCTCAGCCGCCGCACCGCCGTGGCCGGGCGCCGCTGCCTGGAGCTGCTCGGCTCGGGCGACCTGCTGCGTCCCTGGCAGAACGACGGCCAGCACTCCGTGGCGCCGGTCGAAGGCCGCTACCAGGTGCTCGAGCCGGTCCGCGTCGCGGTCCTCGACGACCGCGTCACGCCGCGCATCGGCCGCTTCCCCGAGGTCATGTCGGGGATCGTCTGCCGCGTGATGAACCGATCGCGCGCGCTGGCCGGCCACCTGGTGCTCGCGCAGATGCCGCGCGTCGACGAGCGGTTGCTGGTCCTCTTCTGGCACCTCGCCGACCGCTGGGGCCGGGTCACCACGGACGGCGTCGTGCTGCCCCTCGCCCTCTCCCACGAGATGCTCGGCGCGCTCATCGGCGCGCAGCGCCCGACGGTGACGCTGGCGCTCAAGCAGCTGACCGAGCGCGGGATGATCCTGCGGCGGCCGGATCGCGGGTGGCTGCTGATGCAGCAGCCGGCCGACTACGAGGCCAGCCAGCCCGCCGCGGCTTCCGCGAGCTAGCTAACCGGCGGGCGCAGGCGCCGGCGCAGGCGCGGGCGCCGTCCCGGCACGGGCCTCCCCGGCCTGCAGCAGGCGGTCGCGCAACGTGCCCTCTTCCTCGGGTGAGGGATCCCAGCGGCCGGGGTCGGGCAGCTCGTCGACCGAGCGCAGGCCGAACAGCTTGAGGAACAGCGGGGTCGTCCGGTAGAGCACGGCGCCGAACTGCGAGCGCCCCGCCTCCTCGATCAGCCCGCGCTCGACCAGCGCGGTGGTCGCCGACTCCGACGCCACGCCGCGGATGCGCGCGACCTCGGGCCGCGAGACCGGCTGCAGGTACGCCACGATCGACAGCGTCTCGGACTGCGCGGGCGTCAGCGACGGCGCGCGCGGCTTGCCGAGCAGCCGGCGGGCGGCCTCCTCGGCGTCGGGATGCGACGCCAGCGTCCACCCGCCCGCGACCTCGCGCAGCAGCACGCCGCGGCCCTCCAGCGCGTGGCGCAGCTCGCCCAGCGCCTCGACGGCGTCGGCCTCCGGGACCTCGGCGGCGGCGGCGAGGTCGGCGGCGGCGACGGGCTCGGGCGCCAGGAACAGCAGCGCCTCCAGGACGCGCGCGAGGCCGGTCACGAGACGGCCCTCAGCGCGGGGCGCCCGGCGGCCGGCTCGGCGGCCACGGTGATCGGCCCGAACGGCTCGTCCTGCTCCCAGCGCGCCTCGCCGCGCTTGTAGAGCTCGAGCAGCGCGAACACGGTGACGGCGACGGTCATGCGGTCGGCGCCCGCGACCGCCTCGTCGAAGGAGAAGCGCCCGCGGGCCAGCAGCTTGCGCAGGACGGCCAGGCGCTCGGGCAGCGCGACCCGCGGGTCGGCCATGTGGCGGATGTCGATCGGCGCGGGGCGGCGCAGCAGACCGCCGAGCGCCGCGCCCAGCGACGCCGGGTCGAACACCGCCTCGGCGCCGTCGAGCGAGGCGCGCCGCAGCTCGGGCGGGAGCGGCGCGCGGCGGTGGAGCAGACCTTGGCCGGCGGCCAGCGCCTCGGCGAGCCAGCCCGCCGCGCCGCGGTAGCGCAGGTAGGCGAGCATCCGCGCCAGCAGCTCGTCGGCGGCTTCGGCGGGGGCGAGCTCGTCGAGCTCCTCGATCTCCTCGCCCGGCAGCATCAGGCGCGACTTGAGCTCCAGCAGCGCGGCGATGAGCACGAGGAACTCGGTCACCGCCTCCAGGTCGAGCTGCTCGCGGGCCTCGAGGTGGTCCAGGTAGGCGAGGACGACGTCGGCGAGGTCGACTTCGAGCAAGTCGAGCTCCTCCCGCAGGATCAGCGAGCAGAGGAGGTCGAACGGCCCGGCGAAGACGTCGAGGTCGAGCTCGAGGGCGTGCAGGCGGGGTGCGGCCACGCCCCGGGACGCTAGCGGGCGCGCCCGACGACGTGCCGGGGGACGCTCACGCCCATCGCCTCGCGCACGTCGGCGATCGTCTCGCTCGCCATCGCCCGCGCGCGCTCCGCGCCGGCCGCGAACACGGCCTCCAGCGCGGCCTCGTCGCCCCGGAGCTCGGTGTAGCGCTCGCGGACCGGGGCCAGGTGGGCCACCACCGCGTCGGCCACCGCCGCCTTGAAGTCGCCGTAGCGCGAGGCCGCGTGCTCGGCCTCGACGGATTCCGGGGTGCGGTCGGTGATGGCGGCGAGGATGTCGATCAGGTTCGTGATGCCCGGCTTGTCGGGGCCGCGCCGGACCTCCGAGCCCGAGTCGGTCACCGCCCGCTTGAACTTCTTCTCGATCGCCTTGGGCTCGTCGAGGACGTAGACCCGCCCCTCCTCGCCGCCCACCGTCGTCGACATCTTGCGCTCCGGGTTCTGCAGGTCCATGATCCGCGCGCCGACCGGCGGGATCCGGTGCTCCGGGACCACCAGCGTCTCGCCGAAGCGGGCGTTGAAGCGCTGCGCGACGTCGCGCATGAGCTCGAGGTGCTCGCGCTGGTCGTCGCCGACCGGCACCTCGCCCGCGCGGTAGACCAGGACGTCGGCGGCCTGCAGGACTGGATAGAAGAGCAGGCCCGCCGAGACCAGCTCGCGCTGGGCGGCCGACTTGTCGCGGAACTGGTGCATCCGGTTGAGCTCGCCGACCGCGGTCACCGACGACAGCAGCCAGCACAGCTCGGTGTGCTCCGGGACGTCGCCCTGGCGGAAGAGCAGGCAGCGCTCGGGATCGAGGCCGGCGGCCAGCAGCACCGCGGCGGCGTCGTAGACGCGCTCGCGCAGCTCCGCCGGGTCGTAGGCGACCGTGGTGGCGTGCAGGTCGACGATGCAGTAGATCGCCGGGTCGCCGCGGTCCTGGCCCGCCACGTACTGCCGGATCGCGCCGATGTAGTTGCCCAGGTGCTTGCGCCCCGTGGGCTGGATGCCGGAGAAGATGCGCATGCACCTCCCATAATGCCCCGATGCCCCGCCCGACGCTCCCCTCCCTCCTGCTGGCCGCCCTCGCGGCGGCCGCGCTCCTCCCCGCCGGCGCCCACGCGGCGTTCGCCCCGAAGCTCGCCATCGCGATCGATCCGCCGGCGCCCGATCGCCCGACGGCCCTGACCTCGACGATCACCCAGGCGAGCGGCGAGACGCCGATCAAGCGCGTCGTCCTCACGCTGCCGCCCGGCTTCGGGCCGGTGCTCGGCAGCCGCTTCGAGTCCTGCAGCGACCAGCAGAAGTCCGCCCGGACGTGCCCCGAGGGCAGCCGCCTGGGCACCGCGAACGCGCAGACGCAGCTCGGCGCCTTCGCCGGCAACGTCTACTACGGCCAGCCGACGCCGGACGGGCCGCGCCTGTTCGTCTTCTTGTCCAACGGCGTGTCGTTCTTCGATCAGACCATCGAGGGCGCGATCAAGGTCACCGCCGACGGCTACCAGACGATCTTCGACAACCTCCCGAACGTGGAGACGTCCTCGTTCCGCCTGGCGCTCGAAGGCGGCCAGCGGGCGCTGATCAAGACGCCGCGGGCCTGCGGGGACTCGCTGTTCAAGGGCGAGCTGACCGCCCAGGACGGCCAGACCGCCACCGCCGAGGCGCCGGTGACCGTCGGGCCGTGCCCCAACAAGCCGCCGTACGTCGTCGACGTCGCGGTGGCCCGCAAGGGCAAGGCCGTCCGGTTCCGCCTCTCGGAGCCCGCCCAGGTGGCGGTGCAGGTCAAGCACGGCAAGAAGGTCGTGCGCCGCGCCTCGCTCGCCGGGGCGAAGGGCGACAACGAGGTCCGGATCAAGCGCGTGCGCAAGCCGGGCCGCTACCGCGTCGTGGTGCGCGCGACCGACCCGGAGGGCGCGACCGGCGCCGAGTCCGCGCGGCTGGTGGTGCGCAAGGCGAAGAAGAAGCGGCGCTGAGGCGCTACGTCAGCGCGCCCGCTTCGAGCACCTCGCACACCGGGCCATGGATCCCGCGCTTGATCGCGCCGAGGGTCGCGCCGGCGTGCTTCGCCTCGGCGGCCGCTAGGGCGACGGCGCGGTCGAGGAGGTCGTCGTCACCGGCGGTCGCCTGGACGATGCCCGCGGCGGCCGCCTGCGTGCCGCCGTAGCGCTCGCCGGTCGTCATGGCGTCGTGGGCGGTCTGCGGCGCCAGCCGGCCGGTGATCAGCGCCGTCATGCCGGGCGTGAAGGCGAAGCTGATGTCGATCTCCGGCAGGCACCAGAAGCCGCGGTCGGCCCGCATCACGCGCCGGTCGTGGGTGAGCGAGATCATCGCCCCGCCGGCGAAGCAGTGGCCCTGGATGGCCGCGACGGTCGGGAACGGCGCGGTCAGCAGCCGCGCCATCATGCGCTGCCAGCGCGCGACGAACGTCGGGATCCCGTCGCTGTTGGCGCCGAGCCACTCGAGGTCGAGCCCGAGCGACCAGTGCTTGCCAGTCGCGTGGGTGACCAGCGCGCGCGGGCCGTCGTGGCCCTCGAGCTGGTCGAGGGCGGCCTCGAAGCCGTCGAGGAGCTCGGGACGGACGCGGTTCTCTCCGTCCCCGAGGTCGAGGAGGAAGACGTCGTCCTGCCGGGTGAGCGTAGGCGGTTGCATGACGCAACCATGGCGGGGCTGCCGCGCGAGCGCAACCTCAGCCGCGCCACCACCACGTCGCCCGGCCGGCCGACGCGTAGCCGCAGGCCGCGTAGAGCGGCGCGCCGTCGCCGGTGGCGGTGAGGACGGCGGGGCGGCTCGGGGCGGCGGCCGCAGCCGCGGCGAGGAGCGCCGCGCCGACGCCGCGGCGCCGGTGATCGGGCAGCGTGGCCAGGAGGTACATCCCGAGGCTGGCCCCGTCGTCGTAGGCGGTCAGGGCGCCGGCGGGGCGCCCGTCGCGGCGCGCCAGCCAGGCGGTGGAGCCCGGAAGCGTCAGGATCGCCGGCGGCAGCAGCGTCCCGCGTCCGCGCCGCGGGATCGGGAACCCCTCGACGACGACCCGCTCGGCGACCGCGAGGGCCTCGGCGTCCGCCACCCGCTCCACCGCGACGTCCGTGCACGCCGCCGGCGCGGCGCCCGCGCCGGCGGGGCGGGCCATGACGTCCATCTCGAACTCAGGTCCGAACCCGAACGGCGCGAGGTCGATGACCGAGAACGGGTCCTCGACCCGGACGGCGCCCGCGCCGTCGCACGCCGCCGCGACGGCCGATGCGGACACGGCCCCGGGGTCGAGCACCACGCCGCGGCTGACGCCGCCGCGGACGCACACCGCCCCCGGCACCCGGACGACCTCGTACCCGAGGCGCCCGGCGAGCGCGACGCAGCGGTTGGCGACGTTGGCCGCCGCCAGCCGCAGCGCGGCGCCGTCGCTCAGAGCGCCTGCCGGATGACGGGCCGCTTGGCCGCGCCGGCCTCGTCGAGCCGCCGCACGGGCGTCGTGTAGGGCGCGTTGCGGGCGATCTCCGGGTCCTCCCGGGCCTCGCGCAGGATCTCGGCGATCACGTCGGCGAACGCGTCGAGCGTCTCCTTGGTCTCCGTCTCCGTCGGCTCGATGAGCAGCGCCTCGTCGACGAGCAGCGGGAAGTAGACCGTCGGCGGGTGGAAGCCGAAGTCGAGCAGCCGCTTGGCCAGGTCGAGCGTCTTGATCCCCAGCTCGCGCTTCATCGCCGCGCCCGAGAGGACGAACTCGTGCATGCAGAGGCGGTCGTAGGCGACGGGCAGGTACTCGGCGACGCCCGCCCCCCGCAGCCGCGCCAGCAGGTAGTTCGCGTTCAGGACGGCGATCTCCGACGCCTCGCGCAGCCCGTCGCCGCCCAGCGACAGGATGTAGGCGTAGGAGCGCACGAAGACGCCGTAGTTGCCCTGGAAGCCGCGCAGCCGGCCGATCGACTTGGGCCGGTCGAAGTCGAGGTCGTACACGGGCCCCGCGCCGTTCTCACCGTCTCGCCGCACCACCTGCGGCCGCGGCAGGTACGGCTCGATGCGGTCCGACACCGCGATCGGCCCCGCCCCCGGCCCGCCGCCGCCGTGCGGCTGCGTGAAGGTCTTGTGCAGGTTGTAGTGGACGATGTCGAAGCCCATGTCGCCGGGCCGCGAGATCCCCATCACCGCGTTCAGGTTGGCGCCGTCGTAGTACAGCGTCGCGCCGACGTCGTGGACGATCCGCGCGATCTCCTCGATGTTGCGGTCGAACAGCCCCAGCGTGCTCGGGTTGGTGAGCATCAGGCAGGCGACCTGGTCGTCGGCCTTCGCGCGCAGGTCGTCGATGTCGACGCCGCCGTCCGCGTTCGTCCCCACCTTGACGACCTCGTAGCCGGCCATCGTGACCGTGGCCGGGTTCGTGCCGTGGGCGGTGTCGGGCGTGAGGACCTTCGTGCGGTGCTCGCCGCGGTCCTCGTGGTAGGCGCGCGTCAGCAGCACACCGGCGAGCTCGCCGTGCGAGCCGGCGCTCGGCTGCAGGTGGACGTGCGGGAGCCCGGCGATCTCGCCCAGCGCCTCCTGCAGCTCGTACATCAGCTGCAGGGCGCCCTGGGCGCGCTCGGGGGACTGCAACGGGTGCAGCCGCGCGTTGCCCGGCAGCGCCGCGACCCGCTCGTGCATCTTCGGGTTGTGCTTCATCGTGCACGAGCCGAGCGGATAGAAGCCCTCGTCGAGGTCGAAGTTGCGCGTCGACAGGCGCTTGTAGTGGCGGTTGATCTCCGGCTCGGAGATCTCGGGGAGCTTCGGGGGCTCGACGCGCCGCATGCGGGCGGGGATGAGGTCGTCGAGCGGCTGGGCGTCGACGTCGAGCTCGGGCGCGGTGAACGCGCGCCGGCCGGGCTGGGACTTGTCCCAGATGGTGCGCGCGCGGTCGCGCTGCATCGGCGTCTCGTGCAGCGTCGGCTGCCGGCCGTCCTGGCCGTCGTTGTCCGCGATGCCGGGGTAGCCGTGCAGGCGGTTCTCGTTCATCGTGCTCACGCGTGCACCTCCTGGCGTTCCGCCGCCACGGCGGCCCCCAGCACCGAGACCAGCCGGTCGATGTCGGCGCGGGAGCGCTGCTCGGTGAGCGCCACCAGCAGCCCGTTCGGGTGCTCTTCGTAGTCGTGGCCCAGCGCGTAGCCCGGGTTGACGCCCTCGGCCGCACAGCGCTCGATCACCCGTCGAACCGAATCCCGCCCGCCCCCGTCGAGCTCGAGCGCGAACTCGCGCACGACCGGCTGCTCGTGGAGCGGCGAGACGCCGTCCAGCGCGGCCAGCTCGCGGCGCGCGTAGGCGGTGCGCTGGAGCATCAGCTGGCCGATCTCCACGATCCCGTGGCGGCCGAGCCAGCTCAGGTAGACGACGCCGGCGAGCGCGTTGAGCGCCTGCGCCGTGCAGATGTTGGACGTCGCCTTCTCGCGGCGGATGTGCTGCTCGCGCGTCTGCAGGGTCAGCACGAAGCCGCGCCGGCCGGCGACGTCGGTCGTCTCGCCGGCGATGCGCCCCGGCATCTTGCGCAGCAGCGCCTCCTGGGCGGCGAAGAACCCGAACGACGGCCCGCCGAAGTCGAGGCGGTTGCCCAGCGGCTGCCCCTCGCCGACCGCGATGTCGACGCCGAAGTCGCCCGGCGGGCGCAGCACGCCGAGCGTCATCGGGTCGCAGGAGACGATCACCAGCGCGCCGCTCTCGCGCGCGACCGGGACCAGCGCCTCGAGGTCCTCGACCGCGCCGAGGAAGTTCGGCTGCGCGAGGACCACGGCGGCGACGTCGTCGCCGATGGCCGCCTCCAGCGCGCGGGGATCCGTCGCCCCGTCGGCGAGCGGCAGCTCCTCGACCGTGGCGCCGAAGCCGTGCGCGGTGGTCTCCAGCGCCTCGCGGGCGTGCGGGTGCACCCCGCGGGAGACCAGGAAGCGCGAGCGCTTGTTGTGGATCCGGGCCAGGTAGCCGGCGGCCGCCACGGCGCTCGGGCCCTCGTAGACCGACGCGTTGGAGACGGGCAGCCCCGTGAGCTCGGAGATCGCCGTCTGGTACTCGAACATGACCTGCAGCGAGCCCTGGGAGATCTCCGGCTGGTACGGCGTGTAGGGCGTGAGGAACTCCGAGCGGGTGATCAGGTTGTCGATCAGCGCCGGCACGTAGTGGTCGTACATCCCCGCGCCCAGGAACGAGATCTCGTCCTCGGCGGAGACGTTGCGCGCGGCGAGGTCACGCAGATAGGCGTAGACCTCCTGCTCGGCCTTGCCCGGGGCGATGGCCAGATCGCGCCCCAGCCGGACGCCGGCCGGGATGTCGACGAAGAGCTCCTCGATCGAGGCGACGCCCACGGCGTCGAGCATCTCCCGGCGGTCGGCTTCGGTGGCTGAGGTGTAGCGGCTCATGGGTGGCTAGCTCAGGGTCTCCGTGTAGGCGGTGGCGTCCATCAGCGTGTCCACCTGGGATACGTCGCTCAGGCGGACTTTGACCATCCACCCGTCGCCGTAGGGGTCGTCGTTGATGTTCTCGGGGCTGTCGGCGAGCCCCTCGTTGACCTCGACGATCTCGCCCGAGAGCGGCGCGACGACGTCCGAGACCGCCTTGACCGACTCGACCTCGGCGTAGGACTCGTCCTTGGTGACCGTGTCGCCGACCGTGGGCGGGTCGAAGAAGACGACCTCGCCGAGGGCGTCCTGGGCGTACCAGGTGACGCCGAAGGTCGCCGTGTCGCCGTCGATGCGCGCCCAGTCGTGCTCGGGGTGGTACTTGAGGTCCTCGGGGTAGCTCGCGTCGGCCATCGCTCTAGTCGCTCTCCTTGGTGTACAGCGGCTTGGTCTTCACGATCGCGGGCCGGACCTTGCCCCGCACGTCGATCTCGATGCGTGTCCCCGGCTCGGCGCGCTCGGCCGGCAGGTAGGCCATGCCGATCCCGACGCCGAGGCTGGGCGAGAGGGTCCCGCTGGTGACCTCGCCCCCGCCCGCGACCGGGTTGCCCTGACGCGCGATGCCCGGCCCGTCGAGGACGAACGGGACGAGCTTCTCGGCCGGGCCCGCGGCGCGGACGCGCGCGACGGCCTCGGCGCCGACGAATTCCGTCGCCTCCTTGCAGCACCAGCCGAGCCCGGCCTCGATCGGGCCGCGCTCCTCCATCAGGTCGTTGCCGTAGAGGTGGAAGCAGACCTCCAGGCGCAGCGTGTCGCGGGCCGCCAGGCCGATCGGCTGGGCGCCGCCGCCGACCAGCGTGTCCCACACGGCCGGCGCGTGCTCCGGCGCCAGCAGCAGCTCGACGCCGTCCTCCCCCGTGTAGCCGGTGCCGGCCACGAGGACGCCGGGCGCGCCGGCGATCGTGAGCGTCGCGGTCCGGAACCGGCGCGGCAGCTCGCCGCCGCCGGCGTGGCGCTCCACGAGCGCGCGCGCGTTGGGACCCTGGACGGCGAACATCGCGTAGTCGTGCAGGCGGTCGTGGAGCGTGACGTCGAAGCCGGCCGCGTGGCGCTCGAACCACGCGAGGTCCTTGGCGTGATTGGCGGCGTTGGTGACGGTGAGGAACCGGTCGGGCCCCAGCCGGTAGGTGAAGAGGTCGTCGAGCACGCCGCCGTCCTCGCGGCACAGCACGGAGTACTGCGCCCCGTCCTCGGCGATCTTCGTCACGTCGTTGGAGAGGACGCGCTGCAGGAACGCCTCGGCCTGCGGGCCGCTCGTCTCGATCTCGCCCATGTGCGAGACGTCGAAGATCCCGACGTCGGTGCGCACCGCCTGGTGCTCCTCGCGGATGCTGCCGTACTGCACCGGCATCTCCCAGCCGGCGAAGGGCACGAGCTTGGCCCCGGCGGCCGCGTGACGGTCGTGCAGCGGAGTGCGCTTGAGGGTGTCGGAAGCGGCGGCCACGGGCGTCCGACACTAGCAACGGCCCCCGACCGCAACGCCCCGCCCGGAGGCGGTGCTACAACCGCCCATCAGCGATGTGACGGAGGCGGCGAATGCGGCGGGCGAAGTGGATGTGCGCTCTGGCGGCGGCCGTCGTGGCGGCGGCGGGTCTGCCCGCGGCCGCGACGGCGGGGACCTACACCGTGCGCAGCTGCGGCGCGCCGGGCGCGGGCGGCGCCAACAAGGCCTGGACCACGGGGTTCACGGACCTCGGGGGCAACGCGCACCCGGAGCAGTTCAACGTCGTCGCCCAGTGCCCCGGGAACCCGTCGGTCCTCGCCATGCAGTCCAAGAACGCCGCGGGCGTCGACGCCACCTGGACGTCCTCCGGCTACTTCCAGCTCGACACGGGCTCCGACGATCTGCGCCTGCGCGAGCTGACGCTGTGGCGCTGGGGGCTGAAGTTCGCCTCGGCCGAGGGCGAGCGCGAGTGGAACCTCTTCGGGCAGACGGACTCCAGCGCGCTGTACGGCGAGGACTGCCTCCTCTCGAACGGCGGCTGCCAGACGGGCAGCGGCGAGCCGATGTCGGCGGCCTCGCGCACCGTGCATCAGCTCAACAACCGCTGGGTGCGCTTCGGCGTCGTCTGCGCGCCGGAGGACCTCAAGAGCTGCCGCACCGCCGACGACCGCGGCGGGCCCAAGGCGGGCTACGGGATCTGGGGCTCGGTCGCGACGATCGAGGACGTCAAGGACCCGACCGGTCTCGCGGTCGGCGGCGCGCTGGCCGCCGACGGCTGGCACCGCCGCAGCGACAGCTTCCAGGTCAGCGCCGCCGACGCGTCCGGCATCCGGACCGTGCGGCTCAGCGTCGACGGGCTGGACGCCGTCACGGTCGGCCGGGGGTGCGACGCGCTGGTCGTGAAGACCTGTCCCGACGCCGCGGGCGTCACCCTCGATCCCACCGCGGCGACGGTCCCGATCGGCGACGGCGACCACCAGGCGCTGATCTCCGTCGTCGACGCCGCGGGCAACGTCGCGAGCGTCGCCCGGCCGCTGCGGATCGACGAGAACGGCCCGCAGCTGAGCGTCCGGCGGCCGAAGGGCGCGACGATCGTCGCCGACGCGGTCGACGCCGCCTCCGGCCTGGCGGGCGCCCAGATCGAGACCCGGACGCTGCCCGACGGGCCGTACACGCCGGTCGAGACGCGGATCGAGGGCGGGCAGATCGTCGGGCGCGCCGCCGGCGACGCCGGCCGCCTGGGCATCCGCGTGGCCGCGCGCGACGTCGCCGGCAACCAGACCGTCGTCGAGGGGCTCCCCTCCGCGCTGCGCCTCGGCGGCGCGCGGGTCGGCGGCAAGCAGCGCGCGATCCGGCGCGGGCGCGTGCGCGCGCGGCTCGGCCGCGAGGTCCGGCTGCGCGGGCGCCTGCGCGGCGCCGACGGCCAGCCGCTCGGCGGCCGCCAGATCGCGGTCAGCGCCGCGCTGCGCCGCGTCGGCGCCGCCCGCCTGCCGCTGGCGACGGTCACGACCGCGGCCGACGGCTCCTTCGGCGTGGCGATCCCGCGCGGCGCGAGCCGCCTGGTCCGGCTGGAGTACGCGGGCGGCGCCGGCTCGCTGCCGTCCGCGCGCAGCGTCTCGGTCCGGATCCCGGCGGCCAGCACGATCCGCGCGTCGAGGCACGTCCTGCGCGGCCCCCGGCCGAAGGTCCGCTTCTCCGGGCGCCTGAAGACCGCCGGCGAGCCGCTCCCGCGCCTCGGCAAGCTCGTCGAGCTGCAGGCGTTCGACCGCGGGCGCTGGCGCCAGTTCGCCTCGACCCGGGCCCGCGGCAAGCGTGCGCGCTGGACGTTCACCTACCGGTTCGGCGGCCGCCCGGGCCGCTACCCGATCCGCGCGCGCATCCGGCGCGAGAGCACGTATCCGTTCGAGCTCGGCTACTCGCGGCGGATCGTGATCCGCGAGCGCTAGGCGGCCGCCGGACAACGGCCGGATCGCGGGCTACTCTGGCGCGCCGATGAAGCGATCTCGAAGGCTGTGCACCCTTGTCCTCGCCCTCGCCGCGGTCGGCTCGGCGCTCCCGGGCGCTGCGCTCGCCGACCTGCGCGCCGGCGAGCAGGGCGACGCGCGCGACCAGCCGGACAACGTCTCCGGACCCCGCCGGCCCGACATCGAGCAGGTCCGCGTCCAGT
This sequence comes from Solirubrobacteraceae bacterium, assembly GCA_036389195.1. Classification (GTDB taxonomy): domain Bacteria; phylum Actinomycetota; class Thermoleophilia; order Solirubrobacterales; family Solirubrobacteraceae; genus JACCYI01. Next base: position 8,745 of record DASVQH010000411.1, on the reverse strand, counting down.
ACGACGAGGCGGGCCGCATCGATGTGGTCTTCCGCTTCTACGATCCGCTCCCGGCCACCGACACCGGCTCCCGCCGCGTCGTCCTGAGCATCGGTGCGAAGGTGGACGCCAGCGGCAGTTGCCAGACCTACGACACCGGCGACGTCCGCATCGGCGCCGACGTGGCGACCGGCAGCTCCAGCCGCCAGACCGCCTCGGTGTCGGGCTACGACGGCACGATCAACGGCACGCGCACCCAGTCGCCGGACGGGCGCGAGCTGCTGCTCTCCTTCGCCAACACCTCGCTGGCGTCGCGGGGCTACCGGTGCGTCAGCAACGTGTCGACGTACTACCCCGACCCGGACGGGCACTGCGCGCCGAGCTACAGCAACTGCCGCTACATCTCGTACAGCTACGACGAGGACGAGGTCGCGAACTTCTTCTTCTCCGGGTTCGCGCCGCCGCCCCGGCCGGCCTGCTCGAACGGCGTCGACGACGACCGAGACGGCGTCACCGACTCGGCCGACACGGGCTGCGCCGACGCCGCCGATCCCGACGAGGCGAACCCGGAGTGCTCCGACGGCCTCGACAACGACGGCGACGGCGACGTCGATATGAGGGACGGCGACTGCGGGTACAGCCCGCGGAGTCCGTCGGAGGGGCGACCGCCCGCGGCCTGCGACAACCGTCGCGACGACGACGGGGACGGGAGGACCGACGCCAAGGACCCCGGGTGCCGGGGCGACGGCGACGGCACCTCGGAGATCGATCCGCCGCCGGTGCAGGCGACCTTCCGCCTCAAGGCGCGAGCACGGCGCTGCACCGTGGAGACGGAGGTCGAGGTGCTGCCCGATCTGGAGCCCGAGCGCCTGTTCCCGTTCCACAACGTCCGGATCACGGTGCGCGGACCGCACTACCGCAAGACGCGACGGCTCCCGCTCGGCGAGGACGAGGGCTACGTGTTCAAGCGGCTTCGACCGGGGGTCTACCGCATCCGCGCCGGGTATCCCGGCGACCGCTTCCGGCTCGCGCCCCGGGACGTCACCCGGCGGGTGCGGGTCTCGTCGCGGCGCTGCCGGCGCTAGGCGGTGGCGGCGGCCGGCGCGTGGAGCCGCTCCCACGCCCGGCAGAACGCCTCGACCACGACCGGGTCGAACTGCGTGCCGGCGCAGCGGCGCAGCTCGTCGAGCGCCGCCCGCGGGGTGCGGGGCTCGTGGTACGGGCGCTCGGCGGTCATCGCGTCGAAGGCGTCGGCCACGGCGACGATGCGCGAGCCGAGCGGGATCTGCTGGCCGGCGATCCGGTCCGGGTAGCCCGCGCCGTCCCAGCGCTCGTGCGACGAGCGCACGATCGCGGCGACGTGCCCGAGCGCCGGCGCGGCGCCGATGATGCGCTCGCCGATCAGCGTGTGGCGGCGGATGAACGCCCACTCGGCCTCGTCGAGCGAGCCCGGCTTGGCCAGGATCGCGTCGGGGACGGCCATCTTGCCGACGTCGTGGAGCTCGGCCGCGTGGCGGACCTGCTCGACCTGCTCCTCGGAGAGGGCGAGCTCGCGCGCGGCGGCGTCGGCCAGCTCGGCGACGCCGTTGAGGTGGGAGGAGAGCCCCGGGTCGCGCTCGGCGAGCGCCCGCAGGAGGACGTCCTTGCTCTGGCGGCTGGCCGACGCGCGGCCCGCGTTCTTCTGCGCGTACATGCGCTGGTCGGCGATGCGCAGCGCCTCGGCCACGTCGGCCGCCTCGCGCGGGAGCATGATCGAGCCGTAGGAGCAGCCGATGGCGAAGCCGTCGCCGTGCTCCGACAGCGCGCCGGCGGCGCCCGCGACGATCGGCTCGACGACCTGGTCGCCGGGCGAGAACAGCGCGCAGAACTCGTCGCCGCCCATCCGGAACGCCTCGCCGCGGCCCTCCAGGTAGATCCGCAGGTTGCCGCCGAGCCGCTGCAGCAGCGTGTCGCCGGCCGCGTGGCCGAAGGAGTCGTTGTAGAGCTTGAAGCCGTCGAGGTCGAACAGCGCGAGCACCAGCGGCGCGTCGTCGGTCGCCGCGGGGATGGCGCGCTCGAGGCGGCGTGCGAGCGCGCGGCGGTTGGGCAGGCCGGTCAGCGCGTCGGTCAGCGCCTCGTCGCGCGACACGTGGAGCATCCGGATGTTCTCGCGGAAGGTGAGGATCAGCCGCACCATCACCGCGCCGAGCGAGGCCGCGGCCAGGCAGACGGCGAGCGGGTTGAGCGCCGCGAACGATCCGTAGATGAGCATCGCGAGGCCGACGATCCCGAAGAGCAGCGGCACGACGATCAGGCGCAGGTCCTCGCGCGGCGCGTCCGCGGTGGGCGCGGCGCCCACCGGCTGCCACGCCGCCAGGCAGATGAGCGTCAGCCCGGCCCACCAGCCGGCGTCGAACCACGAGTTGGACTCGTAGACCTCGCGGGCGACCTGGACGAGGTAGAAGGAGTCGGCCACCCAGAACGTGAGGATCCCGGCGCCCAGCAGCGCCCACGTGCGGTCCAGCCGCCAGCCCGTGCGGGCCAGCGCGCCGACCACGAACCCGCCGAGGACGAGGTCGGCCAGCGGGTAGGCGAGCGTCGTGGCGATGCCGAGCGGGTCGCCGCTGGCCGCGCCCGAGGCGGTCTCGAAGACGATCGCGGCGCTCAGCGCGCCGACCGCCAGCGCCGCGGTCAGGCCGTCGACGTTGAGGGTGATGGGGGCCCCGGAGGTGCGCGAGCGCAGGAGCAGGAGCACGCCGGTCAGCATCAGCGGCGCCATCAGCAGGTAGCCCGCGTCGGCCGGCGAGGGGACCGGGACCACCTCGACCGTCCACAGCACGCACGTGTAGTAGATCTCGCCGAACGTCCAGGCCAGGACCCCGGCGGCGATCAGCGCCCAGGGCAGGCGCTCCTCCCGGTACCGGATGGCCCGGTAGGCGCACAGCGCCCCCGCGACGAGCAGGACGCCGTCGTGGACGAAGCGCTCGAACAGCGGGCCGGCGTGGAACCCGGGGGCCACGACGTTGCGCGCCGCCGCGACGGCGAGCCAGCCCCCGAGAAGGAGGAAGGCCCAGCGCACCGGCCGCGGCGCATGCGACATGACGTCTACATCGGACGCTGCACGCCGGGCCTTGAGGCCCGGAAACGGACTACCGCAGGAACGGCGGGATGTCGATGTCGTCGTCGGAGATCTCCAGCGAGGACCGCTGGCGATCGTCCATCGTGACGTCGCGGTCGCGCCGCGTCGAGCGGGTCTCCTCGCGCGCCGAGCGCGGCCGGGCCCGGCCGTGGTCGAAGCCCGTGGCGATCAGCGTGACGCGGATGTCGTCGCCCATGTTCTCGTCGATCACCGCGCCGAAGATGATGTTGGCGTTGGCGTCGGCCGCCGAGTGGATGATCTCGGCCGCCTCGTTGACCTCGAACAGGCCGAGGTCCCGCCCGCCCGTGATGTTGAGCAGGATCCCGGTGGCGCCCTCGACGGACTCCTCCAGCAGCGGCGACGAGATCGCCGCCTTGGCCGCCTCGGCGGCGCGCGACTCGCCCGACGCCGCGCCGATGCCCATCAGCGCGGAGCCGGCGTCGAACATGATCGTCCGCACGTCGGCGAAGTCGAGGTTGATCAGGCCGGGGATCGTGATCAGGTCGGTGATGCCCTGGACGCCCTGGCGCAGCACGTTGTCGGCCTCGCGGAAGGCGTCGAGGATCGAGGTGCGCCGCTCGACGATCGCCAGCAGCTTCTCGTTCGGGATCACGATCAGCGTGTCGACCATCTCGCGCAGGCGGTCGATGCCCTCCTGCGCCTGGCGCCCGCGCTGGGAGCCCTCGAACTCGAACGGCCGCGTGACCACGCCGACCGTCAGCGCGCCGATCTCGTTCTTGGCGATCTCGGCGATGACCGGCGCGGCGCCCGTTCCCGTGCCGCCGCCCTCGCCCGCGGTGACGAAGACCATGTCCGCGCCCTTGAGCGCCTCCTTGATCTCGTCGCGGGACTCCGCGGCGGCGCCCTGGCCGACCTGCGGGTTCGCGCCGGCGCCCAGCCCCTTGGTGAGGTTGTGGCCGATGTTGAGCTTGATGTCGGCGTCCGTCATCTGGAGCGCCTGGGAATCGGTGTTCGCCGCGATGAACTCCACGCCGGACAGCCCGGCGTCGATCATCCGGTTCACGGCGTTGGTACCGCCGCCGCCGACGCCGACGACCTTGATGACTGCGAGATAGCTGCCAGCTTCCATAGCGAAGATTTCGTCCGGACCTCTAGGTAGGGTTGAGCGTTGCGAGACGCCGGTTCGGTGCGCGGAGACCCTGCACGTTAGGGAGTTTTCGTTCCCTATGTCAACGTGGCTCAATCCCGGCAAGCCGCGTTGCACGTCGCCGAGTCTCGATCTGAAGTCGAGACTCGGGTGAATCTCACTCTAGGGTCGAGGGTACGACTCCGCGGCGATCATGGGGTCGCCGGCGTCGTCTGGGGCGCCGCCGGAACGGTCCCCTGGCCCTGCTGCGGGTCGCCCGCCGCGGCGCCCTCCTCGCCCTCGGGCTCAACCGGGCCGACGCCCCCGGCCGCGGTCCACTCGGGGACCCGGAGGTCCAGGTAGACGGCGCCCTGGGCGCCCGAGTCGGCCAGGACGCGCGCGGCCGCGGCCCACTTCGCGGGGATCCGCTCGGCCGAGCCGAAGATCAGGTCCGGGCCGTCGCGCAGCTCGAGCTGCAGCCCGTGCCCGCCGGCGGTGGCCCGCACGATGCGCCGGTGCAGCGCGGCCGGCGCCGCGGCCAGCACGCGCACGGCGGCCAGCACGCGGGGGTCGGTGAGGCGTGCGCCCGCCGGGATCGTCGCGAGGCGGATGACCGGAAGGCCCTCGTCGGGGCGCACCCCGCGCAGGAGGAGCCCGCCGGCGGCCACCGGGATGCGCTGGCTGCCGACGAGGACGAGCGCCGCGGGTGCCCGCTCCACGACCTCGATCGCCAGCTTGTGCGGGAAGTCGGCGTCGACGCGCAGGTCGGCCACCGACGCGTACGGCGCCACGGCGGCGCGCAGCTGGTCCGTGCGGACGTGCAAGGTGGTCATGTCGCGCGCCGTCGTCTCCAGGACGTGGCGCACGCGGGCCTCCTGGCTGGAGGAGATGCCGGTGACCCTGACCTGCTTGACGGCGGCGACCGGCGAGTCGCGCAGCCACAGCCAGCCGCCGGCGATCACGGCGACGACGAGGCTCGAGATGACGATGCGGCGCACCGTGGCGGCGCGCAGGCGGGCCAGCCGGCCGGGGCGCAGCCGGATGCGGATCGGGGTGGCGAGGTCCATCAGGTCGGGATTCGACTCCTCCACGCCGTCACCTCCCTCCGGTCAGGCCGGCCCGCCGCCGAGGAGCAGCCGGCCGAGCGCGTCGACGTCGCCCGCGCCCAGGGTGAGGCACAGGTCGCCCTCCCGCAGCTCGGCGCTCAGGAACCGCCAGGCCTCGTCGAAGCCCGGCAGCCAGGCGACCGTCTTCCCGCCGGCGGCGTCGGCGGCGGCCTCGGCGACGAGCCGGCCGCTGACGCCGGGATGGTCCTCACGGCGCTCGCGCGCGGCGTAGACCTCCAGCACCACGATCACGTCGGCGAGCGCCAGCGCTGCGCCGAATTCCAGCGCGTGGCGGGCGGTGCGCGAGTACAGGTGCGGCTGGAAGACGGCGACGACCCGGCGCGGCGCGAGCGTGCGGGCCGCCTCCAGCGTCGCGCGCACCTCGGTCGGGTGATGGGCGTAGTCGTCGACCACGAGCGCGCCGGCCGGCGTGCCGCCGAGCTCCTCGAAGCGCCGCCCCGCGCCCACGAAGCCGCGCAGCGCCGCGGCGGTCGCCTCCGGGTCTGCGCCGGCGAGCCCGCAGGCGGTGAGCGCGGCGGCGGCGTTGAGCGCGTTGTGGGCGCCCGGGACGGCGAGCTCGACGCGGGTGCCGTCGAGCTCGAAGGCCGAGCCGCCGGGGCGCAGCTCGGGCGCCGGGACGTCGTAGGCGACGGTCGGCGTCCCGGCGGCCGCGGCGATGGCCCGCAGCGCCGGGCGGTCCCACACGACGGCCTCGCGCGCCAGCGCCAGGAAGTCGCGGAAGACGGCCGCGACGTCGCGCTGGGAGGCGTAGACGTCGTCGTGGTCGAGCTCGGCGTTGGTCAGCACCGCGATGGCCGGCGCCAGCCGCAGCAGCGAGCGGTCGGACTCGTCGGCCTCGACCACCAGCCACTCCCCCGTCTCCCACGCGGCGTTCGTGCCGGTGGAGCGCACCTCGCCGCCGACCAGGTAGGACGGGTCGAGCCCGGCGCCGGTCAACGCGTGGACGATCATGCTCGACGTCGTCGTCTTGCCGTGGGTCCCGGTCACCGCGATCGTCGGCTTCAGGCGGGTGAGCTCGCCGAGCAGCTCGGCCCGGTGCAGCTCGCGCAGCCCGCGCTCGCGGGCCGCGGCGCGCTCGGGGTTCTCGGGCGGGATCGCCGTCGAGACGACGACCTCGACGTCCGGGCCGTCCGGGACGTTGGCGGCCGCGTGGCCGGTGGCGGGCTCGATGCCGGCCGCGCGCAGGCGCGCGTGCGTCGGCGACGTGCCGGCCGCACGGTCCGAGCCCGTCACCGCCGCGCCGAGCCGGCGGGCGACGAGCGCCAGCCCGCTCATCCCCGCGCCGCCGATGCCCACGAAGTGCAGGCGCCTGCCGTGCCAGTCGGTCGCGGGCCGCTGCATGGGCGATGAGGCTAGACGGCGACCCGGCGCCTACGAACTGCGCCGCCTGGGAAGAGGTGGAACTCCATGGCCGTTCGCGCCACCACGATCGAGCGCGTCGCCCGCGAGGCGTTCGGCTACGAGGCGCTGCGGCCGGGGCAGCTCGAGGCGATCGAGGCGGTGGTCGGCGGGCGCGACACGCTCGCCGTCATGTCGACCGGCTCGGGCAAGTCGGCCATCTATCAGATCGCCGGGCTGCTGATCGAGGGCGCGACCGTGGTCGTGAGCCCGCTGATCGCGCTGCAGCGCGACCAGGTCGACGCCCTGCAGGAGCGGCAGCGGTCGCGCACGGGCACGGCTCGTGACTTCGGCGCCGCCCAGCTCAACTCGACCGTCGGGCGCGCCGAGCGCGAGGAGGCGCTCGCAGAGCTCGCCGAGGACGCCCTGGAGTTCCTGTTCCTAGCGCCGGAGCAGCTGGCCAACCAGGACGTGCTCGACGAGCTCGCGGTGGCCCAGCCCTCGCTGCTGGTGGTCGACGAGGCCCACTGCATCTCGGAGTGGGGCCATGACTTCCGGCCCGACTACCTGCGCCTCGGCGCGGCGGCCGAGGCGCTGGGCCGCCCGACGATCCTGGCCCTGACGGCCACCGCCGCGCCACCGGTGCGCGGCGAGATCGTCGAGCGCCTCGGCCTGCGCGACCCCGCCCTGATCGTCCGCAACTTCGACCGGCCCAACATCCACCTGGCGGTCGAGCGCTTCTACGAGGAGCACCACCACCGCCGCGCGCTGCTCGACGCCGTCGCCGCCGCGCCGCCGCCCGGGATCGTCTACACGGCGACCCGCAAGGACGCGGAGGCGCTGGCCGAGGAGCTGGCCGAGCGCGGCGTGCGCGCCGCCGCCTACCACGGCGGGCTGCGGGCGAAGCTGCGCGACGAGGTGCAGGAGGGCTTCATGCACGGTCGTGTCGACTGCGTCGTCGCCACCACGGCGTTCGGGATGGGCGTCGACAAGGCCGACGTGCGCTGGGTGTTCCACGCGGCGCCGGCCGACTCGCTGGACTCCTTCTACCAGGAGCTCGGCCGCGCCGGGCGCGACGGCGAGCCCGCGTCGTCGGTGCTGTTCTACCGTCCCGAGCACCTGGGGCTGCGCCGGTTCTTCGCCGGCAGCGGGCAGGTCGACGCCGACGTGCTCGAGCGCGTGGCGATCGTCGTCGAAGCCGCCGACGGCCCCGTCGAGCCGACCGACCTCCAGGAGGAGACGGACCTCTCGCAGTCCAAGCTCACCACCGCGGTCTCGCGGCTGGAGGACGCCGGCGCGATCGAGGTCCTGCCTTCCGGCGAGGTCGCCGAGGCGCCCGGGGCGCCCGACCGCGAGGAGGCGGTCGCCGAGGCGCTGGAGATCGAGGATCACCGGCGCACGTTCGACCGCTCGCGCGTGGAGATGATGCGCGGCTACGCGGAGACCACCGAGTGCCGCCGCACGGTCCTGCTCGCCTACTTCGGCGAGCCCTACGAGCCGCCGTGCGGCAACTGCGACAACTGCGACAAGGGGCTGGCCGAGGCGCCGCCGGCCGAGGTCCCGTTCCCGGTCGGCGCGCGCGTGCGCCACGCGTCCTGGGGCGAGGGCGTGATCCAGCGCTACGAGGACGACGCGATCGCCGTGCTCTTCGACGACATCGGCTACAAGACGCTGGCGCTGGCCGTGGTGGTCGAGCGGGGGCTGTTGACGGCGGTGTAAGAGCGCGCCCGGTCCCTCGTTGGGCCGCGTTCCTCGCCGTGACCAACTGCGTCGGGTGAGGGAGTGAGAAGTGGGTCGGTGTGTCAGGACGCAGACCCACCATTCCGACTCGCTCGGGCGGATCTTCGTCGTGAGTCGGATGAGGGGGTCGTAGTGCCCCCTATCCGACGCAAGGCCTCAGGCAGAGGGCGTGCGTCGGATGGAGGGGTCCGCGTCCTGACACGCGCACCCTTCCCTCACTCCCTCACCCGACGCCGTTGCCGTTCAGTGGCCGCCAGCACCTCGCGCGCGACGTCGCGCGCCGCGTCAGGCCGCGCCAGCCCCGCCGACGCCTGCGCCATGGCGCGCCGCCGCGCCGGGTCGGCCCGCAGGGTCCC
>DASVQH010000410.1:0-2375 GCA_036389195.1 Solirubrobacteraceae bacterium | reverse complement strand
CTTCGCGGTCCCGCTGGCGCTGATCGGCGCGCTCGGCCACGGCGAGCTCGCGCGGATGCGCAAGCTCGTCCCGGCCGCCGCGTTGCCGGGCATGCTCGGGGTCGCGGCCGCGCCGCTCGCCGCCGAGCTGACCGGCGACCGCGCGGGGCCGGCCATCGCCGTGGCCGCCGCGCTCGGGCTGGCGCCCGCCGCCGCGGCGGCGCTGAGCCCCGCTCCCGCCCGACGCACCGCCGCGGCGACCACGGCGCTGGGCGTCGCCTGGCTCGGGCTCACGCTCGGCCACGCCGTCCTGCTGCGCGACCTCCCGCACGGCATCGGTCTGGTCATCGACGTCCTGCTGGCCACCTTCCTCGGCGACACGGCCGCGCAGCTCGCCGGGAGCGCCTGGGGGCGGCGCAAGCTGGCGCCCTCCATCTCGCCCAACAAGACCGTCGAGGGGCTCGCCGCGGGCATCCTCGTCGGCACGGCCGCGGTCGTCGTCGCCGCGCTGGCCTTCGAGGACGCCTGGCTCTCCGCCGTGGACGCCCTCGCGCTCGGCCTGGCCTGCGCGCTGGCCGCGCCGGCCGGCGACCTGTTCGAGTCGCGCCTCAAGCGCCGCGCCGGCGTGAAGGACTCCGGGGGCCTGTTCGGCGCCCACGGCGGGGTGCTCGATCGCGCCGACGCCGTCATCGCCGCTGCGCTCGCCGGCTACTACGTGGCGATCGCGGTGACCTGACGGGTGCGCTCGATGCGCCACCCGGTCAGCCGCGCGCCCAGGTAGACGGCCGCGAACCCGATCGCCAGCCCGGCCACGTCATCGAGCACGTAGTGCCAGCCGAAGTAGATGGTGGCCAGGACGGTGAGGCAGAAGAACGTCCACATCCCGTAGCGCAGCGGCCGCGGCGCCCCGAGGATCTGCACCATCAGCGCGCCCGTGAACACGATCGCCACGTGCAGCGACGCGAACGCGGCGATGCTCTGCAGCTCGCCGCTGCCGATCGGGCTGTGCAGGAACGTCTGGCGGTGCTCGAGCAGCGTCTGCTGCAACGCGCTGGCACCCGTGTCGGGGAGCGTGTTGAACAGCTCCGGCGCCGCGAAGGCCGGCCCCATCGTCGGCACGAGGAAGTAGCTGATGGCGCCGAAGACCCAGTTCAGGCTCAGGGCGCTCACCCACCACAGCCCGGTGGCCGTGTCCGTCGACCACACGAGCGCGAAGCCCAGCGAGATCGGGACGAACGTCAGGAACAGCAGGTAGACCGTCGAGAGCACGTGGGCGGCGATGCCGGTGCCGAGGATCTCGTGAAGGATCGTGGCGGGGTCGTCGCCGAAGACGTCGCGCTCCAGCGCGAGCATCTGCGTGTCGAGCAGCTCCGGGCGCGCGAGCGGCAGGTAGCTCTTGACGTTGCGGTAGCAGAGGTAGGTCACGTAGAACGCGACGATCGAGCCCAGCACGACCCCCATCCGCCGCAGCGTCCAGCGGGCGCGGGCGGTGGCGATCACGGTCTCGACGAACGGCCGGCCGGTGGACCGGCTCTGACGCGCCGCGCGCGGGACGACGTCGAGCGCCCAGAACAGCGCGATGATGCCCGCGAGCAGGAACATGCGCGAGCCGACGACGCCGTCGGGATCGCGCAGCGCGATGCCGTAGTGGCCGCCCGTCACGAGCGTGAAGACCAGCATGGCGGCGGCGATCACGGGCGCGACGACGTACGCGCGCAACATGACCGGCTTGCGGTCGGGGCGCGACGACGCCTCGGTCCGCGGATCGATGATCCGGCGGGCGACGAGCATCGAGCGGCACTATAGGCACGGCCGGGGCGCCATGTGAGCGTTCGGTGAAGGTGCTAACGGTCCTTAAAACCCGCTCACCAGCGCGCGGCGTGGCGCTCCATCACTCCGAGCCCCGAACGCAGCTCCCCGGCGCCGGGCAGCGTCCCCGCGAACGCGCCGAACGGCTGCTCGTAGTCGGAGGAGACGAGCAGCAGCCGCTCGCGGCGCGCGCGCCGCGCCTCGGCGCGGAACGCGAGCGCCCCGCCCTCGGCGAACGCGACCTCCCCGAGGTCCGCCGCGAAGCGGACGGGGCCCACCTCGTGGGCGGCGCCGTCGATCCAGACGGAGCGCTCCGACGCCGTGGCGGCGTCGTGCAGGCCGTCGACCAGGTTCCACGCCACCGCCGCGCCCGAGCCGGCCACGCCGACGCCGGCGCTCCAGCGCCACGCTGTCGCGCGCGCGTGGTAGCCCGCGGAGTCGTCGAGGACCGCGTGGCCGTCGAGGGTCAGGCGCCGGTCGCCGATCGCCGCCGTCCCCCGCGCGGGGACGCCGGCGCGCTTGACCGTCCAGGCGTACTCGGCGCCGTGGGGGGAGACGGTCTCGACCGCGTCGACGGCGCCGAGGTC
>DASVQH010000409.1:0-19228 GCA_036389195.1 Solirubrobacteraceae bacterium | reverse complement strand
CTCGGCATCGACGGGTCCGAGCAGATGGTCGCGCTCGCCCGACAGGCGCTGAGCGGCACGGCCGGCACGGTCGCGCACCAGGACATCGAGGACTTCGCGCCGCCGCCCGCGAGCCTCGACCTCGTCATCTCGCGGATGGCGCTGCACTACGTCGGGCACCTCGCGCCGGTGCTGCGCGGGTGCTTCGACGCGCTCGCGCCGGGCGGGCGGATCGTCTTCACGGTCGCGCACCCCGTCATCACGTCGCACGACGCCCGCGCGTCGCCGGACGAGCCGCGGACCAGCTGGGTGGTCGACGACTACTTCGAGCGTGGCCCGCGCGACCGCCACTGGCACGGCGAGATCGTCACGTGGCACCACCGCACGGTCGAGGACCACGTCACGGCGGTCCTCGGCGCGGGGTTCGTCCTCGACGCGCTGAGCGAGTGCGCGCCACGCCCCGGGCTCGTCGGCGAGGAGCGCGAGTACCGGCGCCGGCGCCGGACCCCGCTCGTCCTCCTGCTTGCCGCGCACCGGCCGGCGGAGCCCGCGGTCACCCAGTCCCAGGAAGCTCGGTGATCGGCGTGGTGGGCTCGCGGCCGAGCAGGCCGAGGAGCCGCCGGCCCGCGGCTTCGAGGTCCGCGGGGGCGCCGCGGGCCTCGCGCGGGAACCACGAGACGCCGAGACCGTCCGGCCCGATGCGCCAGGTGCCCGCCACCCGGCCCCCGCGGAGGAGGAGGTTGGCCCCGCGGGTGATCGCCGGGCGGTGCTCGGCGGGGACCACGTGGTCGTCGGCCGTCCCCGGACCGAGCACCCACTGGTCGTAGCCGGGCAGCAGCGCCAGCTCCTCCGGCGCGACCTCGACCCGGCCGAGCGCCTCGACGTGCTCGCGCAGGTGCAGCGCCGGGCGGCCGTCGACGGAGACCTCCGCGATCTCGCCGGCGAGATCGTCGATCCACCGGTCGAGCCGCCGGCGGCCGGCGCTGAGGCCGGCGACGAGCCAGTAGCTCAGGTGGTCCTTCGTCGCCGGCCCGTAACCCGCCAGGTAGAGGCGCACGGCCCGCCTTCCCGCCGCGTCGACGTCGGGCAGGCCCTGCCAGCGCGGGCTCGACGCCGGCGACGCGTAGCTGGACTGGCCGTCGATGGTGGGGCCGAAGCAGATGGCGCCCTGCCAGGCGAGCGGCTTGAGCAGCGTGTGGCTCCGGTCCCACAGCGCCTCGCGCAGGTGCTCGAAGCGCGGCTGGACGGTGATCGCCTCCAGGAAGTCGCTGCGCGCGACCGGCCCGTCGGCGACCACCGCACGCGCCGTCTCCAGAAGCGCCGTCCAGTCGTCGGGTCCCAGGTCGTAGTACCGCTGCCAGCTCGGCCGCGCCCACTGGGCCGAGGCGCCGCGGACGGCCATGAAGGCGCTCGCGTCCTCGGCCGCCAGCAGGTGCGTCGCGCCGCGGAAGGCGTAGGTGCTGATGAGCTCGCCGCTCGCCAGCGCCGCCGCGACCGCGCCGGCCACGGGGTCGGCCAGGCGCGACCGGATCGCCAGGTCGGCGTCGCCCGAGACGGCGGGGACGGCCGACAGCCGCCGCACGACCTCCGCCGCCGAGCCGGCGCCGCCGCGCAGGAAGTGCCGCTCGAAGCGCCAGGCGAGCGCCTGGGCGAGCGAGACCGCCGGCCGGCCGCCCGGACTAGATCGGCGCAAGCCGATCGCGGGTGGCCGGCGCGGTCGGGTCGTCGAGGAGCACGGCGTCGCGCGTCGTCGGGTCGTAGGCGACGCGGACGCGCGAGCCCGCCGTGACGCCGGGCGGGAACGTCACCTTCAGGCGCAGCGGCGCGCCGCCGTCCCCCGGGTCGAGCGTGAGCAGGTAGCCCTGGCTCGTGATGCGCCCGTTGGTGCGGGTGACCGAGCCGCGCTGCCGGACGCCGGTGATGATGGCCAGGCCGTGGCGCCCGGTGGCGAGGAGCGCCCGGTCCGCGGCGGCGCGCCGGCGGTGGCGGACGACCAGGACGGCGCCGCACGCCGTCCCGATCAGCCCCAGCGGGCCCCACACGAGCGTCATGACCATGTTCAGCGTCTCGCCGCCCGTCAGGCACGCGCCGCTGCCGCGCGAGCAGCTCCCGTAGACGTCGGGCGCGTCCGTCGTCAGCCACTTGACGGCGAAGAACGCCCCGAGCGCGCCGATGGCCAGCCCCGCGGCGAGCAGGAGCCAGGGCCAGATCGCGCTGCCGCGTCCCTGTGGCTCGGGCATCCCGGTGGGTCAGCCGCCGTTGTGGTTGACGACCTCGACGTTGTGCCCGTCGGGGTCGAGCACGAACGCGCCGTAGTAGCCGGGATGGTAGGCGGCGCGCTCGCCCGGCGCGCCGTGGTCCGTGTAGCCGGCCGCCAGCGCGGCGGCGTGGAACGCGCGCACCGTGGCGTCCTCGCGGGCGGGGAACGCGAGGTGGACGTGCTCGGTGAGCGGCCGCTCGTCGCGGACGAGCGAGAAGCTGCAGTCCGGCCCGGAGAGCTGCACGCGGCCGGGGTCGCTGTGCGTCAGGCGCAGTCCGGCGTGCGGGGCGATCGTGGTGTAGAAGCGCTCCGACGCCCGCGGGTCGCGGACGCGGATCCACAGGTGGTCGATGCACCCGGCCGGCACCGCGGCCTCGCGCTCCATGTGGACCGCCTCCGCGCTGTTGCCGTCGGGGTCGAGCAGGAAGGCGCCGTAGTAGGTCGGCGTGTACTGGGCGCGCGGCCCGGGCGCGCCGTCGTCCCGGTACCCCGCGTCGACGCCCGCCTGCCAGAACGCGTCGACCTGCGCGCGGTCGCGGGCGCGGAAGCCGACGTGGAGCCCGCGGGTCACCGGATGCTCGGCGTCCGTCGGCCCGATCGCCCAGTCCTCCCACTCGACCAGCCCGGCGTCCGCGTGGCTGGGCTCTCGGCCCAGGGCGCTCAGAACGGTGCGGTAGAAGCGCTCGGAGGCCGCGAGGTCCGAGGCGGCGATCCCGACGTGGTCGAACACCGGCCGAGGCTATCGCGGACGTGACACGATGCGCCGGTGCCCGACCCGTTCGCCGCGCTCGCCGATCGCCCGCGCGCCGCGCTGGCCACGTTGCCGACCCCGCTCGAACCCGCGCCGCGGCTGAGCGAGGCGCTCGGCGCCGAGGTGTGGCTCAAGCGCGACGACGTCGGGTCGCTCGGGCTCGCCGGCAACAAGGTCCGCAAGCTCGAGTTCACCTTCGGCGAGGCGCTCGCCCAGGGCAAGGGCGCGGTCGTGACGCTCGGCGCCCCGCAGTCCAACCACGCGCGCACGACGGCCGCCGCGGCGGCGCGCCTCGGCCTGCGCGCCGTGCTGGTGATGCGCGGCGCGGACCCCGGCGGCCCGGCGACCGGCAACCTGCTCCTCGACGCGCTGTTCGGTGCCGAGGTCCGCTACACCGGCACGGACGACTGGGCGCAGCTGGCCGCGACGGTCGATGCGATCGCGCGCGAGGAGGACGCGTACCCGATGCCCGCGGGGGCGTCGTCGCCGGTGGGCGCGCTCGGCTTCGTGGCCGCCTACGCGGAGCTCCTCGGGCAGCTCGACGCGGCGGGGATCGCGCCGGACCGCCTCTACCACGCGTCCTCCTCGGGCGGCACGCACGCCGGCCTGCTGCTCGGCCACGCGCTCGCCGGGCGCGGACCGCGCCCCGTGGGCTTCGACGTCGCGCGGATCGTCGACGACGCCCGCGGCCTGATCGCGTGGCTGGCCGACGAGGCCGGCGCCCTGCTCGGCGCCGCGCCCGGCCCGAAAGCGGCCGACGTGCTGCTCGACCACTCGCAGCTCGGCGACGCCTACGGCGCCTTCACGCCGGCGGGGATCGAGGCGATCCGCCTGGTCGCGCGCACCGAAGGCGTCGCGCTGGACCCCGTCTACAGCGGCAAGGGCATGGCGGGCCTCGTCGCCGACGCGCGCGCGGGCCGCCTCGACGGGCCGGTCGTCTTCTGGCACACCGGCGGCGGCCCGTCGCTGTTCGCCGCGGGCTGGGGCGAGCGGCTCATCGACGGCGCAGGCGGCGGCTGAGCCACGCGAGCACCTGCTCGCGCACGCGCTCGTCGGCCAGCAGCGCCACGCCGTGGCCGTCGACCGGCGCGGTGCGCAGCGTGATGCCGCGCTCGCCGGATGCGATGAACTCGGCGTCGGACCGCTCCGCCGCGTCGCTGATGAGCAGCATGTCATGCGGGCGGCGGCCCTCGGGCGGCGCGTCGGTGAACGGCGCGGGGGAGAGGCCGACGATCGCCGGCAGGCGCTTCCCGGTCGGCGTGAAGCCGAGGTAGGCGACGGCCGCGGCGCCGATGCTCGCGCCCACCGCCGCGACGCGCCGCCCGTCGACGTCCGGCCGGCGCCGCAGGGCGCGGATCGCGCCGGCGACGTCGCGCGCGTTGTGCGTCTCGTTCATCCGGTCGGGCATGGCCCGCGACGTGTAGGTCAGCGCCGCGAAGCCCGCCTGATGAAGGTAGGGCACCAGCTCGTCCCACTGGTCCGGCCCGCCGTCGGACTGGTGGACGAGGACGACGGCCGGCGCGCGGCGGCCGGCGCCGGGGACGAGCCGGCCCTTCAGGCGCACGCCGTCGGTGGCCCGGAACCGGACGCGGACCGGCTTGGGGATCGGCGGCGGTGCGGGCGTGGCGGTCGCCGCCGGCGGCGCCGCGGTGGGGGTCGGGGTCGGCGTCGGCGTGGCGTCCGCCCGGCGCTCGTCGCCGCCGCACGCAACGAGGGCCGCCGAGGCGCCCAGGAGCGTGACCACACGAATGCACCGGTGCATGCCGCGAACGCTACGCGGCGGCGGCGACGGCTGCGCACCGACCGATGAGTTCCGCGCGTCGCGCCGGTCCTACTCCAGATGCCGGGCGCCCCGAGCCACCCCACGCTGCGCTTCGCGATCTACGGCCCGATCGCGCGGGAGGACCTGCCGGGCCTCTGCGACCGTGTCTGCGCGCTGCTGGCCGGGGTCCCGCAGGTCGACGTCGCCTACGCCGACGTCGAGAGCGTCCCCGCCGACGCGGTGACCGTCGACGCCCTCGCGCGCCTCCAGCTCGCCGCCACGCGGCGCGGCTGCCAGGTCCGCCTGCGCGGCGCCACACCGGAGCTCAAGGGCCTGCTGGCCTTCATGGGCCTGCGCGACGTGATCCCGGACTGACGCTACGCGTCCGCCGGCAACGACGGCGGCAGGCCGAAGAGCGGGAAGACCTCCTCGGTCGAGAGGAAGAAGGTCAGCTCGGCGATGGCGCCGTTCTCGATCCGCACGACCTGCAGCGCCCACGGCTCGTACCCGTTGCCGTCCTCGCGCGGCTTGTACTGGCCGAACGCCGGCAGGCCGTTGGCCGCCGGGGCGGGGATGACCTTCGAGCCCTTGCAGGCGATGCCGCGGCCCCACCACCAGCCGAAGATGTCGTCCCGGCCGCGCAGCCACAGCTCGTACGGGGGCATCGACTGCGTCGCGTCCTCGTGGATCAGCGACGTCAGCGCCTCCATGTCGTAGCGCTCGAAGGCGTCGACGTAGCGCGTGAGCAGCTCGCGCTCCTCCTCGCCCTCGGGCGCGGCGGCGGTGCCGGCGGCGTCGAGCTCGCCGGCGTCGAGCGTCGCCCGCGCGCGCTGCAGCGCGCTGTTGACCGACGCGACGCTCGTGCCCAGCAGCTCGGCGACCTCCGCGGCCTTCCACCTGAGCACCTCGCACAGCAGCAGCACCGCGCGCTGGCGCGGCGGCAGGTGCTGGAGCGCGGCGACGAAGGCGAGGCGGATCGTCTCCTTGGACTCGGCGACCTCGGCCGGGTCGCCGCCGTCGGTGACCACGAGGCGGTCGGGGACCGGCTCGATCCACGTGACCTCGGGCAGGATCTCGCCGATCGGGCCGTGCGGATCGCGCGCCGGACCCATGTCCATCGGGCGAGCGCGGCGCTCCTTGCCGTTGAGCATGTCCAGGCAGACGTTCGTGGCGATGCGGTACAGCCAGCTGCGCAGCTGGGCGCGCCCCTCGAAGCGGTCAAGCCCGCGCCAGGCGCGCAGCAGCGCCTCCTGGACGGCGTCCTCGGCCTCGAACGGCGACCCGAGCATCCGGTAGCAGTGCGCCGTCAGCTCGCGGCGGTACTGCTCCAGGTCTTCGAACGCTGGACGGGTGAGCGAGGACGCGGCTTCCATGCGCGGCATGCTACGCCAGAACCACGACATCGTTCGATGGAGAGCTCGGGACCCTTCTTTTCCCGCCGACCCGCGTATTTCGCCTAAGGTCGCACGGGATGCGCCGCACGCACGCAGCCGGGACCCTGGGGACCGTCGTCGTCTGGCTCTGGCTGCTCGCGGCCGGCGCGACCCCTGCGCCCGCGGCGACGTCCGCCGACGTCGCCGTCGACCCGGACGGCAACGCGAGCTTCGCGTGGACCGGCCTCTACGGCGAGCGCACGGTGGCCGAGGAACGCCGGCGGACCGCCGCGGGCGTCTTCGCGGACAGCCAGATCCTCTCCTCGGCGACGAACGACGCCCAGGGCACACGGGTGGCCGTCGCTGCGGACGGCACGGCGACCTACGTCTGGACGCGGTACAACGGCACAAGAGCCGTCGCCCAGACCCGCCGGCGGACTCCCGCCGGCGCGCTGAGCGCCGTTCAGACGCTCTCGGGCACCACGTGGAACGCGTCCGAGCCCCAGGTCGCGCTGGCGCCCGACGGCACGGCGATCTTCGCGTGGCAGACCCGGGACGACGATGGGGCGGGCTTCGGCCCCGCCCAGGCGCGCAGCCGCGCTCCCGACGGCACGCTGAGCGCGGTGCAGAACCTCTCAGCCGCCGGTCTGGCCGCCGGGCTTCCGCGGCTCGTCATCGCCCCCGACGGCACGGCCACGTTCTCGTGGCTGACCACCGACGGGAACACGGTCCGCGACCAGACGCGCCGCCGGCTGCCGAACGGAGCCTGGGGAGCCACCCGCGACCTGGCTACGGCGGCCTTGTCGGAGGTCGGGTTCATGACGGCGCCGCAGCTCGGCGTCGATCCGAACGGCCGCGTCACCTTCGTGTGGGCCAAGCCGGGCGCCGGGGGCTTTGTCCTGATCCAGGCCCGCCGCCGGCTGGCGGACGGGACGCTCGAGCCGACGCAGGGCGTGACCACCGCGGGCCCGGACGCGATGGATCCGCAGGTGGCGGTCGCCGCGGACGGGACGGCCGCCTACGCCTGGCGCCGTGGTGCGGACGATGCGGCCGTCATCCAGACGCGTCGCAAGCCGGCCGGGGGCGCCCTGACCGCGCCGGCGACCCTGACACCCGCCGGCGCGAACGCGACGGAGCCGCGGATCGGGATCGCCCCGGACGGCGTGACGACGTTCGCCTGGACGCGCTCCGGCCAGGTCGAGACCCGCCGCCGGCCGGCGGCCGGGGGCTTCGACACCACGCGCGTCGTCTCCACGCCCGGCGCGACTGCCGAGCAGCCAGACTTCGCCCTCGGCCCCGGCGGCACGACCCACTTCGTCTGGGAGGAGCGTGACTCCGAGGCGCCGCCGGTCATCCGGACGCGCCGGCGGACGTCGTCGGGGCTCGGGACGCGGGCCGACGTGTCCGGCTGACCCGGGACGCCGTGGCCGGGGGGTTCGGTTAACCGTAGGGCCGGTATGGGCGTTTCCCCCATACCCATCGGTGCCGTCGCCTGAGAGGGTCGGCTCATGACCAGGAACCCGACAAATCTCGCCGCTCGCGCCGGCCACTGGAGCGCGACCCACCGCAAGACGGCGATCCTGGGCTGGATCGCGTTCGTCATCGTCGCCACGGTCCTCGGCGGTGCCGTCGGCGTCCGGACCCTCGACCAGGAGGACTCCGGCAACGGCTCCTCCCAGGTCGCCTCCCGCGCCATCGCCGACGCGGGCTTCCCCGACAAGGCCGGCGAGCAGGTGCTCGTGCAGGGCGCGCGCGGCCAGCGGGCGACCGACCCCGCCTTCGCTGCCGCCGTCCGCGACGTCGCGACCCGCCTGAAGGCCGTCCCGCACGTGCGCCGCGTCGAGTCGCCGCTGCAACCCGCCAACGCCGGCCAGATCTCCAAGGACGGCCGCTCCGCGCTCGTGACCTTCGAGCTCGGCGGCGACGTCGACCAGGCCAAGGCCCGCGTCGGCGCGACCCTCGCCGCCACCGCGGCGGCCGAGCGCGCGCATCCGGGCTTCCGGATCGAGCAGTTCGGCGACGCGTCGGTCAACGACGCCCTGTCGACGGCCTTCGCCGACGACTTCAAGAAGGCCGAGACCCTCTCGCTGCCGCTCACGCTGATCATCCTGGTGATCGCCTTCGGCGCGCTCGTGGCCGCCGGCCTGCCGCTCCTGCTGGGCCTGACCGCGGTGATCGCAACGATCGGCCTGCTGGGGCCGCTCAGCCAGCTGATCGCCGTGGAGGAGCAGGTCAACTCGGTGATCCTGCTCGTCGGCCTCGCCGTCGGCGTCGACTACTCGATGTTCTACCTGCGCCGGGAGATGGAGGAGCGCGACGCGGGCAAGGGCCACGAGGCGGCGCTGGCCGCCGCCGCGGCGACCTCCGGCCACGCCGTGCTGGTCTCCGGCTTCACGGTGATGATCGCCATGGGCGGCATGCTGCTCGCGGGCAACGCGACGTTCGAGTCCTTCGGCGTCGGGACGATCCTCGTGGTGGCCGTCGCGGTCGTCGGCTCGCTGACCTTCCTGCCGGCCATGCTCGCCTGGCTCGGGCGCAAGGGCTGGACGGAGAAGGGCCGCGTGCCCTACATCGGCAAGCTGCGCCACCGCACCCACAACGAGTCGCGCGCGTGGGGCTGGGTCCTCGACCGCGTCCTGCGCCGCCCGCTGGTCTCGGCGATCGCCGCCGCGACGGTCCTGCTCGTGCTGGCGGTCCCGGCGCTGGGCATGAAGACCATCAACACCGGCTTCCAGGGCCTGCCGCGCGACCTGCCGATCATGCAGACCTACGACCGCATCCAGGCGGCGTTCCCCGGCGGCGTCGTGCCGGCCATGGTGGTCGTGCAGGCGCCCGACGTGACCGCGCCGGCCGTCCAGCAGGGCGTCGGCGCCATGACGCGCGCGGCCCTGGCCACCCGGACGATGGCCGAGCCGGTCACCACGACCGTCAACCCGCGCAAGACGCTGGAGATCGTCTCGATCCCCATCCAGGGGACCGGCACCGACGACGCGTCCGACACGGCGCTGGCCAAGCTGCGCGGGGAGATCCTCCCGGCGACGATCGGCCGCGTCCCGGGCGCCGAGGCGAACGTCACCGGCATCACCGCCATGTCGAAGGACTTCAACGACACCATGAAGTCCCACCTGCCGCTGGTGTTCGGCTTCGTGCTCGGGCTGGCCTTCCTGCTGCTGCTCGTGACCTTCCGGTCGATCGTCGTGCCGATCAAGGCGATCCTGCTCAACCTGCTCTCGGTCGCCGCGAGCTACGGCGTGCTGACGCTGGTCTTCCAGGACGGCCACGGCGAGAAGCTCCTCGGCTTCCAGTCGCTGGGCGGGATCACCGCGTGGCTGCCGCTGTTCCTCTTCGTGATCCTGTTCGGGCTCTCGATGGACTACCACGTGTTCATCCTCAGCCGGATCCGCGAGGCGGTCGACCGGGGGATGCGCACCGAGGACGCGGTGTCGCACGGCATCCGCTCGACGGCCGGCGTCGTCACCAGCGCCGCCGTCGTGATGGTCGGGGTGTTCGGCGTCTTCGCCACCCTCAGCGCCCTGGACTTCAAGATGATGGGCGTCGGCCTGGCGGTCGCGGTGCTGCTCGACGCGACGATCGTCCGCGCCGTCCTGCTGCCCGCCACGATGAAGCTGCTGGGCGAGTGGAACTGGTACCTGCCGCGCTGGCTGGAGCGCCTGCCGCGGCTCGGCGTCGCCGCGCCCGGCCCTACGCCGCTCGGCGACGCGCGATGAGCTCCACCGCGAAGGCGTAGAGCTCGCGATCCCACACCATGTCCTCGGCGATCTGCTCGCGCAGGCCGCCGGGGACCGGGACGTCCTCGCTCACCAGCGCGCGCGGGTGGCCGCTGACCGGATTCCAGCCGAAGGCCCGCTCCGCGTCGCGCACCACCCCGAGCCAGTCCTCCTGCACGCCGACGACCTCGATCGAGGCGAGGCGCTCCTTCGCCGCGTCGAGGCGGGTGGCGTCGAGGGCGACGGGATCGAGGAACGACGCCGGGCGGTCGCTCGCCTGCATGGCGAACAGCCGCGCCTGAACGTTGTCGAGCCACGGCCAGACGTCGGGGTCGGCGTAGATCTCCTCCAGCGACATGTGCGGCGTGCGCGGCAGGACGTTGCCGGTGGGCGGGTTGGCCGGCCGCTGGCGCATCTTGAGCATCGAGATGACGCGCTCGACGGGGTCGCGCAGGAGCGTCACGGTGCGCGTGGCGCCGACCAGCTCGGTCGCGAAGGCCGGGAAGTGGCCGAGGTAGGCCCGCAGGTTCGCGCGCCGCCGGTCCGGGATCGCGCGCAGCGCGTCGAGGTCCAGGCGCGTCTCGGGCGCGTCCTTGACCCCGGGGTAGATGAACAGCGCCGGGATGTTCTGGCGCATGTAGAAGTAGAACGCCGTCCCCGCGGTCTTCGGGACGTGGACGACGAAGAAGATGTCCTCAGAGTCGCTCACGCCGCGCGCCGCCAGTAGACGGCGTTCCAGTCGACGTCGACGATGGGATCCTCGATGCCGCGCTCGGCGCGGAACTCGTCGACCGCCTGCCGGCACTCGTCGAGCAGCTTGTAGTCGTCGACGATCACGAAGCCGCCCGGGCTGACCTTGTCGTAGAGGGCGGTCAGCGTCGTCAGGGTGGACGAGTAGAGGTCGCCGTCGAGCCGCAGGACGGCGATGCGCTCGATCGGGGCCGACGGCAGCGTGTCCTTGAACCAGCCGGGCAGGAAGCGGACCTGCTCGTCGAGCAGACCGAAGCGCTCGAACCCGGCGCGCACGCGCGCCTCGCTCACCGCGAGCTCGGGGTTGGACGCCTTGGTCAGCTCGAGTGTGTCGCTCGGCGACTCGGGGCCGGGCAGGCCGTCGAAGGAGTCCGCAAGCCAGACCGTGCGGTCGGTGACGCCGCGCGCCGCCAGCATGCCGCGCATGAGGATCGGCACGCCGCCGCGCCACACGCCGCACTCGACGAGGTCGCCGGGGACGCCGACGTCGAGCACCGCGGTCACGCAGCGGGCGACGTTCTCCAGGCGGCGCCGGCCGATCATCGTGTAGGCGAACCCGATGTTGCGCGGCTGGAAGGCGATCGGCAGGCCGGCCGTCCGGGACCCCACCAGCGACTCGAAGAACGCCGGCGCGCGCGCGCGGACGTCGTAGGCGATCGTCTCGTCGAACGGCGCCCCCGCCTGCGACGCGTCACGGGCGAGGAAGTACGCCGCCTCCGCCTCCAGGCCGTGCTCGTTGAGCAGGGCCTGCATGAGCAGCGCGACATAGCGGTCGGCGGGTGACACGGGGTCCGTCATGGGGCGGTCCATCCTGCCATCACCCGCCGGGCGGCGCGTGGTGCCGCCGCAGGTACGCGACGATGGCCAGATCGCGGGCGTACCAGGCCTCGATGGCGCCCCGCCCGGCCTCGCCGAGCGTGGTGTCGAAGCCCGGCGGCGTCGCGTGGGCGAGCACCGGATCGGTGGGCAGCGCCAGCTCCGGCGGCAGCCCGAGCACGCGCGTGAGCCGCTCGAAGTCCTCGGTCAGGCGCTCCTGGAAGCCGACGAAGGCGATCGACGCGCGCCGCTGCGCCAGGTACTCGGGCGAGTCGAGCCACCACAGCTGCGGCATGTTGACGTGGGGGATGCCGGACATCGCCTCGCGGGCCAGGTGCCGGCG
Source organism: Solirubrobacteraceae bacterium (assembly GCA_036389195.1). GTDB lineage: Bacteria > Actinomycetota > Thermoleophilia > Solirubrobacterales > Solirubrobacteraceae > JACCYI01. The sequence goes on along the minus strand of DASVQH010000409.1, from coordinate 7,466 downwards.
CTCGGGGTCGTCGCCGGCCAGCGCCTCGGCGAGCGCGTTCGCCGTCGGGAACGCCGCGAAGAAGACCTTCTCGGTCTCCAGCCACGGGTTGTCGTACTTGGGCCGCCCCATGCGCAGGCGCGAGTTGAAGGCGCTGACGAAGCGGCTCACCGGGTCCCGGACGAAGAAGAACGCCCGCTCGCCCTCGGGGATGTCGCGGAGGAACTTCATGTGGCCGTGCAGCACCAGCCCGTGGCGCCGGGCGAGCGGGAGCAGCGCCTCGCGGATCGCGCTGCCGCCGGTCTTGGAGATGTGCAGGAAGTGGACCGGGGGCGTCACGAGGCCCGCAGCGCCAGCAGCCGGCCGTAGAGCGCGGCGACGTCGGGCGGCAGCCCGGAGAGGTCGTCGCCCTCCGGCGAGACGCCGGCCCGGTTGTTCCACAGCGCGGGGTCGAGCCAGTCGTCGACCGCGGCGCGGAATTCGGGCGTCTCGATCGCCTCTGGCGTCCCCACCAGCTCGGCGAGCCGCCGGAAGGCGCCGTCGCCCGTCCACAGGTCCTCGTAGAAGATGAACGCCCGCGGGTGGCCGTGGGTCGCGCGCACGAGGTCGCCCGTGTACCGGAGCCACAGCCCCAGCGCCTGCTCGCGCGGCATCTTGTCGCGCTTGAACAGCGACGCGGCGACGTCCTCGGGGTGGCGGACGCAGACGACGTGGTGCAGCGGCCCGAGGAGGTCGCGCCAGAACTCCACCAGCAGCGAGTTGCGCGGGTCCTTCCAGCCCCACAGCGGCGACGCCCCGAAGACCTCCTCGACGATCTCGCGCGCCGCCTCGCGCTGGGGCTCGAGCGCCGGCGTGGCCAGCCAGCCGGGCGCGAGCTCCGGCGGCGCGTTCCAGGTGCCGCCGAGCGCGCGCAGGACAAGCTCGCCGATCCGTGTCAGGCCCGGGTGCTCCCAGAGGCCCTTGGTGTTGGTCCGGCGGGCCGGCTTGGCCACCTCCGGCGGCCCCATGTCGACGCCGAGGAGCGCGAGGATGCGGGTCGTCGCCGAGGTGCCGCTGCAGTGCATCCCGCCGATGCAGACGATCCGCCGGTCGGGCCGCATCGCGCGGACTGTATCCGGTGCACTGCGCGCCGCCGCGAGGTTACGATCGTGGCTTGAGGGTTCACCTGCTCCACATCTCCAAGACCGGCGGGACCGCGCTGAGGCAGGCGCTCGAACCCGCCGCAGCGTCGCACGGGCTGATCCTGCACGACCATTTCACCCTCCTGCGCGACGTGCCCTCGCACGAGCACGCCTGCTTCGTGGTCCGCGACCCGGTGACCCGGTTCGTGAGCGGCTTCAACTCGCGTCTGCGCATGGGAAGGCCGTTGATCCACATGCCGTGGACCGACGCCGAACGCTGGGCCTTCGATCGCTTTCGGACGCCGAATGAGCTCGCGGAGGCGCTGTCGGCCGACCAAGAGGAGCGCCGGGAGGACGCCGTGCGGGCGATGGCCGGGATCCGTCACGTCAATATGCACCAGTCGGAGTGGCTGCACTCGGTGGAGTACCTGGTGGAACGCCGCGACTCCATCGCGTTCGTCGGCTTCCAACCCCGGCTCAGCGACGACTTCGCAAGGCTGAAGGCCCGCTTGGCGCTCCCCGACGCCCTGACACTGCCCCGTGACCCCGTGCGCGCTCACGCGACACCGGTCGGCTTCGACACCTCCCTCAGCCCGCCCGCCCGAGAGAACGTCGCGCGCTGGTACGCGCGCGACGCCGCGATCGTCGAGTACCTCGCCGCCCGCTCCGACACGGAGTCCGGGCGGGAGGAACATCCGGTGTAGCCTGAGCGTCCTGAGCAACCTCCGGATCAGCAACTACTACGACCGCGAGCGGCTGCAGAACAACGTCCGCGCGGGCGGCCACCGCGGCTACGTCGGCGGGATGTGGGAGGCGATCGGCAAGCTGCAGATCGACTTCCTGCGCGCCCGCGGCCTGACGCCGGACATGCGGCTGCTCGACGTGGGCTGCGGCTGCCTGCGCGGCGGCGTGCACTTCGTGGAGTACCTCGAGCCCGGCGGCTACTACGGGATGGACCTGTGGCAGGAGCTGCTCGACGCGGGCTACGACATCGAGCTGGCCGAGGCGGGGCTCCAGGACCGGCTGCCGCGCGAGAACCTGATCGCCGACGGCGAGTTCCGCGCCGAGCGCTTCGGCGTCACCTTCGACGCCGCGCTCGCGCAGTCGGTCTTCACCCACCTGCCGGTCAACCACATCCGGCTCTGCCTGGCCCGCCTGGCGCCCGTCATGCGGCCGGGCGGCGCGCTGTACGCGACGATCTTCCCCTGCGAGCGCGACGCCGACTGGTTCGGCCCGGTCAAGCGCGCCGGCGGGGCGATCACCACCTGGCCGGACCGCGACCCCTACCACTACACCTACGCGGACATGGAGCGCGCCGCGGCGGGGCTGCCGTGGGAGGTCGAGGCGGTCGGCGACTGGGGCCACCCGCGCGGGCAGGCCATGGTCGTGCTCACCCGCCGGGCATGACGCCGGCCACCGCCGAGGTGATCTGCATCCTCGGGATGCACCGCAGCGGCACGAGCTGCCTGGCCGGAAGCCTGCAGGAAGCGGGGCTGTACCTCGGGGAGGTCAACGTCGAGGCGCCGCACAACGCCAAGGGCAACCGCGAGAACGAGGCGATCCAGAAGCTCAACGAGGCGCTGCTGGTCGACAACGGCGGCTACTGGCGCCGCCCCCCGGAGGTCGTGCGCTGGTCGCCCGAGCGCCGCGCCCAGCGCGACGAGATCATCGCGAGCTACGGCGACCGCCCCCGCTGGGGCTTCAAGGATCCGCGCACGGTCTTCACGCTCAGCGGCTGGCGCGAGGCGCTCCCGGCCATGCGCTACGTCGCCAGCTACCGGCACCCGCTCGCCGCCGCGGCGTCCGTGCAGGCGCGCGGGAACTGGAAGCCCGAGGCGGCGCTGGCCCTGTGGCTGACCTACAACCGGCGGCTGCTGCGGCTGCACTCGCTGCTGGGCTTCCCGCTGATCTCGTTCGACGCGCCGCCGGACGCCTACGAGGCGCGGCTGCGGGCGCTCTGCGAGGACCTCGGTCTGACGCCGCCGGGCGGCGGCTTCGCGTTCTTCGAGCAGACGCTGCGGAGCCAGAGCGCGCCGCCGGACGGCGAGCTGCCGGCGGAGATCGCCGCCGCCTACGACGAGCTGCGGCGGGCGGCCGGCGACGCGTGAAGCGGCTGAGCGTCATCGTGATCGTGCACGACATGCGCCGCGCGGCGCCGCGGACGCTGTACACGCTGTCGGCCGCGCACCAGCGCGGCGTCACCGAGGACGACTACGAGGTCATCGTGGTCGAGAACGGCTCCTCCGCGCCGCTGGACCCCGCCGAGGCGACCAGCTTCGGCGCGAACTTCCGCTACGTCCGGCTCGACGGCCACCGCCCGTCGCCCGGGCCGGCGATCAACGCGGGGGTGGCCATGTCCGACGCGCCCGCCGTGGCGATCATGATCGACGGCGCGCGGATGGTCACGCCGGGCGCGGTGGCCTGGGCGCTGCGCGCGCTCGACGCCTTCGACCGCACGGTGATCGCGACGATCGGCTTCCATCTCGGGGAGTTCCAGCCGGTGGCGGTCGAGCACGGCTACGACGAGGCGGTCGAGGACGAGCTGCTGGCGTCGGTCGACTGGCGCGCCGACGGCTACCGCCTGTTCGAGATCGCCGGCCTGGCCGGGTCGAGCCTCTCGGGCTGGTTCGCGCCGCTCGGCGAGAGCAACCTGGTGTTCATGCCGCGAACGGTGTTCGACGAGCTCGGCGGCTACGACGAGGCCTTCGTCCAGCCCGGGGGCGGCCTCGTCAACCTGGACTTCTACAAGCGCGCCGCCGCCCTGGAGGACGTCGAGTGGCTCGTCCTGCTCGGCGAGGCGACGTTCCACCAGATCCACGGCGGCGCGGCCACCAACCGGCCGCAGAGCCGGCTCGGCGAGACGCTCAAGGAATTCCAAGCCGAGTACAAGGCGCTGCGCGGCAAGACGTTCATCCGCTCGCCGCGCCAGCCGACGCTCTACGGCGCGCTCCCGCCGGCCGCCAAGGCGTGGCTGGGGCGGATGGCCGAGGGCCGCAGGCCCGAGCCGGGCAGGATCTGGGGCCGTGGCTGAGGTCGCCGCGGCGACCTCGCTCCTGTACCGCGGCGGCTACCTGCTGCACGAGGCCCGCGAGGCGGTCGAGCCGCGCGACGCCGAGCTCGCCGGGGTGCTCGCCGGGTGGCGCAGCGAGCGGATCGGCGGCTGGGTCGCGCGCTTCGACGAGACATGGCCGCATGCCCGCGCCGCCGCCGGCGACGGCGTGGAGGTGCTGCTGCTGGGGCACGCCATCGATCTCGACCAACCGGCCGCCGGCGGCGACGAGGTCGCCCGCGCGCTGGCCGAGGCCCGCGCGCGCTCAGCCGAAGCGTTCTTCGCCGCCCTCGACGGGCTCGCCGGCGCGCACCTGATCCTCGTCCGCGCGAGCGGCCGCCACGAGCTGGTCCAGGACGCCACCGGCATGGAGGTCGCGGCCTACGACACGCGGGGCGCGCCGCTCGTCGCGTCGCACGACGCGCTGATCGCCGAGCTGCGCGGCTACGCGGTCTCGGACTTCGCGCGCTGGTGGCTCGCCCACCCGCTGGTCAAGGCGGGCGGCGTCTACTACCCCGGGATCTCGACCCGCTACGAGGAGATCCGCATCCTCACCCCCAACACGGCGCTCGACCTCGATGAGCGCCGCGTGCGGCGGTTCTGGCCGCGCGAGCCGCTGCCGGCGGTCGAGCGCGACGAGCTCGTGGAGCGCGGGACCGCCGACCTGCGCGCGCAGTGGCCGTGGCTGCTGGAGCGCCACCGGATGACCGTCTCGATCACCGCGGGCGTCGACTCCCGGCTCACGCTCGCCTCGACCTACGGGCACGCCGCGCGGCTGCACTTCCACACCTACTGGGGCTACCACGTCCGCTCGCTCGTGGAGGACCGCCGCATCGCGACGGAGCTGGCGGGCCGGCTGGGCCTCGACCACGCGGTCTTCTCGCTGATCGGGGTCCCGCCCGACCCGGAGCTCGCCCGCGTGTGGCCGCGGATGCTCGCGCCGCTGCCCGGTACCACGGTGGTCGACGCGCTGCGGCGCAACCTGCCGCCGCACGACCTCCACGTGCGCTCGAACCTGCTCGAGTTGGTGCGCGCCTACCACGGCCGCAACCACGTCAACCGGCGCGACGAGTTCACGCCGCTCAAGCTCGCCGGCCTCATGCGCACGGCGATCGCCAACGAGCTCGCGCCGCACTTCGCGGAGTTCTGCGCGGTCGCCGAGTTCACCCCCGAGCGCAAGCTCAACGTCCACTACACCGACCTCTTCCACTGGGAGCACCGCATGGGCGCGTGGCACTCCCTGGGCGTGCGCGCGCAGAAGGTCCTCCATCGCACGCACGTGATCTTCAACTGCCGCCGCTTCCTCGCGCTGATGCTGGGGCGCCCGCTCGAGGAGCGGATCGCCGCCGACAACGTGTGGGCGCTCGTGCGCGCGCTGTGGCCGGCGACGCTCGAGGTGCCGGTGCTCAGCCACGCCGCGCCGCGCGACGGCGCAGCCACGCGTTCGGGCACCACGTGACGTTGTGGCCGTAGCGGTCGCACAGCGCCGCGTCGATCGCGTAGGCGGCCCCGGCCTCGCTCTCCAGGAACTGCTTGACCGCCCGGTTCGGGCCGTCCTCGAACTGCTCGTAGACCTCCTCCGTGAAGTCCGCCAGGTTGCCGTCCTCGACGACGACGTACTCGCCGGCCCGGAGATGGCGATGGAAGAACTCGAGCACGGCGAGGCTCGTCTCGAACAGGTGCGCGCTGTCCTCGATCACCAGCCACGGCCGCGGCAGTGACGCCAGCAGCTCCTCGCCCAGGACGTCGCCCAGCGCCAGCGCGTCGCCGCGGAAGAACGTCACGCGGGGGTCGTCGAGCGCCGGCGGCGCCTCGATGTCGACGGTGACGACCCGCGGCGCGATGCCGTGGAGCGACTGCTGGTCGGCGAACCAGACCGCGCTGCCGCCGTCCTTGGTGCCGATCTCGAGCACGGTGGCCGGCTTCAGGCGGCCGATCAGCTCCTGGTAGAGGACGACATCGAACGGGTTCTTGAAGAAGCGGGTGCCCTTGTAGGAGGTCCGCAAGGTGCCGAGCTGGAGGTTCGACAGGATGCCCGGCGGCAGCGCGGTCCGGAACGAGCGGCCGCGCACCGCCTCGACGTGGCGGCGGCTGCCCTTCCCGCGCACGCCCGGCAGCGGCTTGCCCGCCCGCGCGGTGGCGACGACCGTCTGCAGGCGCTCGTCGGCCAGCCGGCGCTCGCGCTCGGCGAGGTGCGCGAGATCCGCCCAGCCCTCTGCCGTGTTCCAGCGCCCGAGCCAGCGGTCGAGCTGCGGGTGCAGCTCGCGGCGCTCGGCGGGGACGACGATGGCCAGGCCGTAGAGCACCGGCAGGACCGTCAGCCCGAGCGCGCCGTCCGACGCCGCGACGACGTCCTCGATCGCGGTCAGCACCCCGTTGCGCGGGCCGCCCTCGTGCTCGGCGTTGAAGAGGTGCGGGCTGAGACCGCCCGTCTCGGCGAGCTCGCTCTGCCCGAAGACCATGCCCGCCTGACGGTTGGGATGGCGGTGCTCGGCGGGGATGTTGCTCGGGTCGTAGTACAGGTCGCGGCGGCCGTAGGGCCAGGCCACGTCGTGGCAGAGGAAGACCGGTGCCGGGCGCTCGGCGCGGCGGGCGTTCTCGAGCAGCAGCTCGAGCTCGCGGCGGACCGTGTAGTAGTTGTGGTCGCCGTCGACCAGCGCCACGTCGACCGGCTCGGCCCCCTGCAGCGCCTCGATCGAGAGCCGCTGGTCGACGCGGATGCCGGCGTCCGGCTGCTCGATCTTCGCCGGGTCGAAGCCCGGCACGGGGTCGATCACGTGCAGCGTCGCCCCGGTCGCGACGCACCAGCGCTTGGCCAGGCGCGTGTGGACGCCGAGCGCCGCGCCGATCTCCACGACGGCCTTCGCCCCGACGAGGTCGAGGACCGGCTTGGTGACCAGCGGCCAGAACCGGTTCACGCCACGGGCTCCTTCTGGACGGTGCCGTCGGGCGCGACGACGAGGCCGCCCGGCGAGAGGCGGGGGGAGAGTGCTTCGAGCGTGCCTTGGGCCGGCTCGGCGACCGCGAGCATCGCCACGGCTGGGAACGGTGCGGCCGCGAGGGCGGCGACGGGCGGGCCGTCGAGCATGACGACGCGGTCGTCGAGCAGGTCGAGGCCGGCCAGCGCGGCGGTGACGGCGGGCCGGGCCTCGCCGGCGGCGACCCAGACACGGCGCGCCGCGGCGCCGCGGGCGGCGAGGATCCCGCGCATCAGCGCGGGCGCGGCAGCCTCCTCGCCGCAGACCACCAGCGCGCCGGGCACGCCGGCGTCGAGCACGCCGACGATCGCGGCCTCGAGGCGGTCGAGCACCGCCGCC
>DASVQH010000408.1:0-10601 GCA_036389195.1 Solirubrobacteraceae bacterium | reverse complement strand
CCTCCAGCGGCAGCAGGGAGATCACGCCGGTCAGCTCGAGCACCTGGCGGACGTTCGGGTGCAGGTCGGCGGCGACGGCCAGCGTGCCGTCGCCGCGCACCAGCGCGCCGAGGGCCCGGACGCCGGAGGAGTCCATGAAGGAGAGGGCGCGCAGGTCGAGCAGCACCGGCCCGCGCGCGAGCTGCTCGCGCACGGCGGCGTCGAACGCGGCGACCGTGGCGATGTCGAGCTCTCCGCTGACGCTCACGACGGTGCGCGCACCCGCCTGCGCGATGTCGACCTTCAGGCCGGTCTCTTGCGGTGCAGGAGCCACCCGCCGAGCAATCTACCGCGCCGGTAGCGTTCAGGGCGTGAGCGAGCCCAGCACGCCGCAGCCCGGCATCTTCGCCCTGGGCACCGCCTCGCACGCGTTCCTCGAGCTCGACCTCGAGGGCGGAGCCGACCCGGCCGACCTCGTGCGCCGGGTCGCCGACCTGCGCGAGCCGCGCACGACCATCGGCGGCGTCAACTTCGTCGCGGGCTTCCGGCCCGAGCTGTGGCGCGACCGGGTGGGCGCGCCGGCCCCCGCGGACGTGCACGGCTTCGACGCCCCCGTCGTCGGGCCGGACGGCTTCGCCATGCGCGCCACCCAGGCGGATCTCGTCCTGTGGTTCTCCGGCAGCGCCTACGACGTGGTGTTCGACGAGGCGCGCGACGCGATCGCGGCGCTCGCGCCGGCGGCGGCCGTCCGCACGGAGACGTCCTGCTGGCCCTACCGCCATGACCGCGACCTGACCGGCTTCGTCGACGGCACCGAGAACCCGAGCCTCTCGCGGGCGCCGGCGGTCGTGGCGATCGGCGACGACGCGCCCGGCGCCGGCGGCTCCGTCCTGCTGCTGCAGCGCTGGGCCCACGACGTCGCGGCCTGGGAGGCGCTGTCGGTGGGCGAGCAGGAGGCGGCGATGGGCCGCACCAAGGCCGACTCGCTCGAGCTCCAGGACGGCCCGGAGGACTCCCACGTCGCCCGCACCGACCAGGAGGACTTCGGCGAGATCTTCCGGCGCAACATGCCGTACGGCACGGTCACCGCACACGGGACGATGTTCGTCGGCTTCGCCGCCTCGCAGGCGCCGCTGGCGCGGATGCTCGACAGCATGGCGGGGATCGGCGGCCCGCGCGACGCGCTGACGCGCTACACGGTGCCGCTGACCGGCGCCTACTACTTCGTGCCGTCGGTTCCCGCGCTGCGCGCCTTCGCGACCGATCCCGACGCGGACTAGCGGCCCTGAGCAGGCTCCTCCTCCGCCGCCCGCGCGCCTCGCTCGGCCTGGTGGCGCTGTTCTTGGCCGCCGCCGGGCTGGCCGCCCTGCTGGCGCCCGACCGCCTGAGCGTCGGCGGCTTCACGGACCAGGGGTCCGAGAGCGCGCGGGCGCTCGCCGGGATGCAGGACGCGCTCGGCTACGACCCGGAGCCCGGGATGATCGTCGTCGCGCGCTCGCCGGCCGGCTTCGGCGCGAAGCCCCGGCGCGCGCAGGTCCAGGCGCTCGCGCGGCGGATCGCCGCCGACCCGGCGGTCGGCACCGTCGAGACGGCGTTCGGCGGCCGCGCGCTCCCGCTCCTGATCGCGGGCGACGGCCGCCGCACGCTGCTGCTCGTCCACTTCCGCAGCGCCGACCCCGACGCACTGGCCGCGCCGATCCGGCGACTGCGGCGCGCGATCCGCGCGCCCGGGCTCGAGCTCGCCGTCGGCGGCTTCGCGGTCGGCTACCAGGACGTCAGCGGCGCCGCGCGCGAGGACCTCGACCGCTCGCGCCTGATCGCCTTCCCGGTGATCGCCCTGCTGCTCCTGCTGCTGTTCCGCGGCTTCGCCGCCGCCGGCGTGCCGCTGCTGATCGGCGGCGCCGCCGTGCTCGGGACGGTGGCGTGCCTGCGCCTGCTCAGCGGCGCGCTGGACCTCTCGGTGTTCGCCCTCAACCAGACCGTCGGCCTCGGCCTCGGGCTGTCGGTCGACTACGGGCTGCTGCTCGTCTCGCGCTACCGCGAGGAGGCCGCGGCGCGCGGACCGGGGCCGGCCGCGGTCCGGGCCACGATGGCCACCGCGGGGCGGACCGTCGCCTTCGCGGGCTGCGCGGTGGCGGGCGCCTGCGCGGGGCTGCTGGCCTTCCCCGTCGGGCTGCTCGCCTCGATCGGGCTCGCCGGGGTCGTCGTCTCGCTGCTCGCGGCGGCCGCGGCGCTCGTCATCACCCCGCCGCTGCTGCTGCTCGCCGGGCCGCGGATCGGCGCGGCGGCGCCGCGCGCAACGACGGCGGCGGGCGCCGGGCGCTGGGCGCGGCTCACCCGCTGGGTGACGTCCAGCCACCGCGACGTCGCGCTGGCGGGGACGGCGGTGCTGATCGCCGCGGCCGCGCCGGCCCTGCTGCTGAAGGCCACGTTCGCGGAGTACGACGCGACGCCGCGCGGCTACGAGTCGCGCGCGGTGTCGGAGACGATCCTGCGCGACTTCTCGCCCTACCTCGGGCGGCCCATCAGCGTCCTGGCGGGCGTGGGCCCTGGTGAGCCGCGCGCCGACGCGGTCGTGGGCACCCTCGGCCGGATCGGCGGCGTCGCGAGCCTGCGGACCCTGCCCGAGCGAGCCCCCGACGCGCTGGTGGTGCAGCTCCTGCCCGCGCGCCCGTCGCTCTCGCCGGAGATCCAGGCGGCGGTGCGGCGGATCCGCGCGCTGCCCGCGCCGCTGCTGGTCGGCGGGCGCACCGCGGAGTTCGTCGACCTCAAAGCGGCGATCGGGCGGCGGGCGCCGCTTGCGCTGCTGATCGCCGCGCTGAGCGCGTTCGCCGTCCTCTTCGCGATGACCGGCTCGGTCGTGCTGCCGCTCAAGGGCCTCGCGTTCACGCTGCTGACGATCGGCGCGGCGTTCGGCCTCGTCGTCCTGATCTTCCAGGAGCGCGCGCTCGGGATCGCCGGGCTGCTCGGCTACGACGGCCCGTCGGCCATCGAGATCACCACGTGCGCGGTGATGGTGGCGCTGACGTTCGGCCTGGCCAGCGACTACGCCGTGCTGATGCTGGCGCGGATCGAGGAGGCGCACGCGGACGGCGCGCCCGACGCCGAGGCGGTCGCGCTCGGGATGCAGCGCAGCGGCCCGGTCGTCACCGGCGCCGCGCTGGTCATGTGCGCCGCGCTGCTCGCGCTCGTCTCGTCGCGGATCTTCTTCGTCAAGCAGCTGGCGATCGGCCAGACGCTGGCGGTGGCGATCGACGCGACGCTCGTCCGCGTCCTGCTCGTCCCCGCGTTCATGCGCCTGCTCGGCCCGGCCAACTGGTGGGCCCCCGCGCCGCTGCGGCGCCTCCGCTCTCGCTTGACCGGATTCGGGGCCGCCGAGTAGCGTGTCGGCAATGGCGGTGCGCCGGGTCCTGCGCTGGTCGGTCGTCTCCATCGCGGTCCTGCTCGCGACGTTCTCGGTCGTCGCGACGCTGCAAGCCCAGGAGGGCTCGACCGGCCTGGCCTCGCCGACCGCCGCCGTCCCGCTGAGCGACGGCGGCCTGCTCGTCACCGACTTCGAGCAGTGCGTGGTCAAGCGCGTGACCAGCGGCGGCACCGCGACGGTCGTGGCCGGAGTGGCCGGGACCTGCCAGAACTCCGGCGACGGCGGGCCGGCCACCGCCGCGGGGCTCAACCGGCCCACCGACGCCGTCCCGACGGCCGACGGCGGCTACCTGATCGCCACGTTCTCGATCGTCGACTGCCGGATCCGGCGGGTCGACGCCGCCGGGATCATCACGACCGTCGCGGGCAAGGACGGCATCTGCGAGGACACCGGCGACGGCGGGAAGGCGACCGACGCGAGCATCCTCTCGTGGTCGGTCGTCCCGTACAACGCGCCGGGCGCGGCGGTCAACGCCCCGGGCGGCGGCTTCCTCATCGCGAGCGGCTGCAGCGTGCGCAGGGTCGACGCCGCGGGGACCATCACGCGGGTCGCCGGCAACGGGATCTGCAGCAACCAGGAGCCGGGGGTCGGGACCCTCGCCTGCCGGCCGGGCTTCTGCGCGATGGGCAGCATCGAGGGCTTCCTGTCGACCACCACGGACCCGACCGCCGACCCCCTCCTGCTGCGCAACACGCTGGCCGACCCGGGGCGCAACGTCCTGATGGACCTCTCCTGCCCGACCACGACCTTCTGCGCCGGCGTCAACTTCCACGGGATCTCGGCCTCCAAGAACCTCGGCGCGGAGTCCCCCACCTGGTCGCAGGCCGGCCCGTCGGCGTGGTCGATCTCCTGCCCGTCGGCGGCGCTGTGCGTCGCCGGGCTCGACAGCGGCCGCATCGCCACGTCCACCAACCCGGGCGCCGCCGCTCCGGACTACACCCAGACCCAGGTCTTCGGCTCAGACGACGAGCTCCGCGGCCTCGACTGCCTGTCGGCGTCCTTCTGCGCGGGTGCGACGTTCCGCGGCGAGGCGGCGATCACGCGGGATCCGCTCGGCGGCGCCGACGGCTGGACCCGCAAGTCGATCAGCCCGGACACCGGCCTGTCGGACATCTCGTGCGCGTCGGAGTCGCTGTGCGTGATCAGCGGCGGCACCGAGGGGCTCTACGTCTCCACCAACCCGACCGACGCCGACCCCACCTGGACCGGGCAGGCGATCGGGAAGTTCGTCTGGAACGTCGACTGCCCGACGACGACCCTGTGCGTCGGCATCGACCACGAGGGCAACACGTACACCTCGAAGAACCCGGCGGCAGCCGACCCGACCTGGACCGTCCGCCAGATCAACGGCGGCGCCAGCCTCGGCGACGTGTCGTGCCCGTCGGCCTCGCGCTGCTTCATCACCGCGGGCTCCCGGTTCCTCAGCTCGGCCGACCCGGGGGCCGCCGACCCGACGTGGAAGTCGGTCACCGCCTATAACGACGGCGTCGACGGGCTGCCGGCCACGTCCGAGCCGCTGCACACGGCGACCAACGCCACGCCGACCGCGGACGGCGGCTTCCTAGTCACCGAGCTCGGCGACACCGGCACGAGCACGCCCGGCAAGGGCTCGCGGGTCCGCAAGGTCTCGGCCGAGGGGATCATCACCACGGTCGCGGGAACCGGCGAGCCGGGCTACACCGGCGACGGCGGCCCGGCCACCGCGGCGCGGCTCAACAACCCGGTGTCGTCCGTGCCGACGGCCGACGGCGGCATCCTCATCTCCGAGTACACGAACTGCACCGTCCGCAAGGTCGACGCGGCGGGGACCATCACCACGGTCGCGGGCGTCGGCCCGAGCGCCGGCCCGGTGTACCACTGCGACGGCACCGCCGGCAGCGGCGGGGCGGCGACGGAGACGGCGCTGCTGCCGCCGACGTCGGCCATCCCCGACCCGGCGAACAACTTCGTGATCGGCACGGCGCGCCAGCAGGACGGCTCGCCGACGCCGAACGACACCCCGCTCAACCGGGTGCTCCCGGACGGCCGGATCGTCACCGCGCTGGCCCCCGCGCCCTCCCCGACCCCCACGCCCACGCCCACGCCCGACCCGGGCGGTGGCGGTGGCGGCGGTGGCGGCGGGACGCCCGGCCCCGGCGCGACGCCGCCCCCGGGCGGAGGTGGAGGTGGCGGCGGCACCCCGACCGTCCCGGCGCCCGTCTGCACGCTGAAAGCGGCCTCCACCAAGGTGCTCGTGCGCAAGAAGAAGCGCAGCCGGGCCAAGCCGGGCGTCCTGAAGCTGAAGGTCGCCTGCGACCGCGACGCCACGCTCGCGCTCACCGGCAAGGCCGTGGCCAAGCCGCGCAAGAAGGGCGCCAAGAAGAAGACCGCGAGCCTGCGCCGCGTGACCGGCACCGTCAAGGGCGGCGTGGCGGTGACGCTGAAGGCGAAGCTGCCCGCATCCACCCGCAAGCTCCTGGCCAAGCGCGCCAAGGTGTCCGTCAGCTTCGCGCTGACGGCGACGGGCGCGGGCGGCACCGGCACCGCGACGACCCGGATCGCCAAGCTCAAGGCCAAGCGCTGACCCCCGCCGCGCCCGATCCGCGCGTCGCCTCCAGCGCCGCCCGCGGGGTCCGCCCCGTGCGCGACATCCCGCCCGACGAGGGCGCCGAGCCGGTCGCCAAGGCCGGGCTCTGCCTGTCGGGCGGCGGCTACCGGGCGATGGTCTTCCACCTCGGGGCGCTCATGCGGCTCAACGAGGCCGGGTTGCTGCCGGGCCTCGACCGCATCTCCAGCGTCTCGGGCGGCTCGATCACCAGCGCCACGCTGGGCCTGCGTTGGAGCGAGCTCGGCTGGCGCGACGGGATCGCCGCGCGACTCGACGAGCTGGTGGTCGAGCCGGTGCGCGCGCTGGCGCGCCACACCATCGACATCAGCTCGGTGGTCGAGGGCCTGCTGCCGTTCACGACGGTCGGCGAGCGCGTCGCCCACGCCTACCGCGAGCACCTCTTCGGCGACGCCACCCTGCAGGCGCTGCCCGCCGACGCCGAAGGTCCGCGGTTCGTCATCTGCGCCACCAACCTGGAGTCGGGCGAGCTGTTCCGCTTCTCGCGCCCCTACGCCGCCGACTGGCGCGTCGGCCAGATCGCCGCGCCGCGGTTCCCGCTCGCCGACGCCGTCGCCGCCTCCTCGGCCTTCCCGCCGGTGCTCTCGCCCTTCGACCTCAAGCCGCCCCCCGGCGCCTGGACGACCCTCGACGGCAACGACCTGACGACGCCCCGCTACCGCGACAAGCTGTCGCTGTCCGACGGCGGCGTCTACGACAACCTCGGCCTGGAGACGGTGTGGAAGCGCTGCAAGACCGTCCTCGTGTCCGACGCCGGCGGGCACATCGCCGACGATCCCGACCCGCCGCACGACTGGCCGCGCCAGACGCTGCGGGTCCTCGGCGTGATCGACAACCAGGTGCGCGACCTGCGCAAGCGCCAGACGATCTCCAGCTACGAGATGGGGCTGCGCGAGGGCGGCTACTGGGGCATCCGCTCGCACGTCGCCGACTACGGGCTGGCGGACCCGCTCGACTGCCCGGAGGAGCGGACCGAGGCGCTCGCGCGCCTCCCCACCCGGCTGGCCGCGCTCGACGACGCCACCCAGGAACGGCTGATCAACTGGGGCTACGCGATCTGCGACACCGCCGTGCGCCGCTGGGTCGTCCCGGCGCTCCCGCGGCCCGCCGGCTTCCCGTATCCCGCCCGCGGCGTCTGAAGCTCGTCGCGTTCGGCGAGCCACCGCGCCAGCTCTGCCGGTGGCAGCGCGCGCGAAAGGAAGAAGCCCTGGGCGGCGTCGCACCCGAGCGCGACGAGCTGGTCCCAGACGCGCTCCCCCTCGACGCCTTCGGCCACCACGCGCAGGCCGAGGCTGTGAGCGAGTCCGACGGTGGAGCCGACGATCGCCGCGTCGGCGGGGTCCGCGTCCATGCCCGAGACGAACGAGCGGTCGATCTTGAGCTCGTCGAGGGGCAGGCGCTTGAGGTAGGCGAGCGAGGAGTAGCCCGTCCCGAAGTCGTCGAGCGAGAGCCCCACGCCCATCGCCCGCAGGCGCTCGAGCACCTCGCGGGCGCGGTCCGGGTCGGCCATGATCATGCTCTCGGTGATCTCGAGCGTCAGACGGTCGGGCGGCAGCGACGCGGCGCCGAGGGCATCGGCGACGTCGTCGACCAGGCCACGATCGATCAGGCAGCGCGCCGACAGGTTGACCGCCACGGAAAGATCGAGCCCCGCGTCCAGCCACGCCCGCGCCTGCGAGGCGCCGCTGCGGATCGTGTGCGTCGTGAGCGCGGTGATCAGCCCGGACTGCTCGGCGATCGGGATGAAGCGATCGGGCGTGATCTCGCCGCGGACCGGATGGCGCCAGCGCAGCAACGCCTCGACCGACGACACGGTTCCGTCCGCCAGGCTCACCTTGGGCTGATAGGCGAGCTGCAGCTCGCCGCTCTCCAGCGCCTCTCTGAGCTCGCCCGTGAGCTTGAGCCGGTCGGGCGTGCGCTCGTCGATCTCGGCGGCGTAGTGCTCGTGCCCCGTTCCGGCGGCCTTGGCCCGGTACATCGCGACGTCGGCGTGGCGGAGCAGCTCCTCGGTACTCGCGCCGTCGTGCGGGAACACCGCGATCCCGACGCTCGCCTCCACCTCCAGCCGCATGTCGTCGAGGAGGACAGGCTGCGCGACGGCCGCCAGGACGGTCTGGGCGACCCGCTCGACGGCGCCCGGCGCACGCACGCACGGGAGCGCCACCGCGAACTCGTCCCCGCCGAGCCGGGCGACCGTGTCGGCGTCGCGGACCGCGGCCTCGAGCCGCCCGGCGATCGTCTGCAGCAGGACGTCCCCGGCGTGATGGCCGAGCGTGTCGTTGATCTCCTTGAAGTGATCGAGATCGATCAGCATCACCGCGGCCTGCGTGCTCTCGCGGGAGGAGAGGTGGATCGCCTGCTCGACGCGATCTGCGAAGAGCAGCCGGTTCGGCAGCCCGGTCAGGTTGTCGTGCAGCGCCTGCTGCTCCTTCTCGACGGCCGACCGGCCGGCGCGTTGGACGGCCAAGAGGGGCAGGCCCAGCAACGGAAGCAGGACGACGGAGAAGTCGGCGGCGATGACCACGATCGGCGCGAGCCCGAGCAGGAGGCCCACCGTCGACGTCTGCAGCGCGAAGTCGCGCCGCAGGTAGGCGAGGAAGGCGCTGCCCTCCGCCAGCGTGATCACACGCGCGACGAGCATCGCGTTCGCGACGAAGTACACGAGGCCGGCGAGCGCGATCGCCGGCAGGTCGACCGGGGCGAAGACGTCGCGTCCGGGCAGCGGAACGGACGTCAGCTGCGCGAGCACCGCGGCGGCGGCGCCCATCGCCAGGACGTACTGCCCGACGTTGAAGGCGATCTTCGTCGGCGACTTGCGCCGCGCGAGGTCGGAGACCAGCGCACCGAGCGCCATCGCGGCGATCGCTGCTGCCGGCGGGCACGACAACAACAGCGCGAAGGCGAAGGTGCTGGAGGTCGTGATCTCGGTCTCGGTGCCGTGGCGCACCATCCGCAGCGGCACGCACTCGCCGATGACGACCGCGACGGCGAAGAGGATCGAGACGGCGTCCAGGCGGGCCAGCGCATCGCCGCCGCCGAGCGACACGGCGGCGGCGAGCGTGGCGAGCCCCGCGAACGACACGAGGCCGACGAAGGCCCGGAGCGCGTCGACGCGGGGAAGGAGCATCTAGTGCTCGCGGACTACCACTTGTTCCCGTGGAGCATCAGCCCCACTTCATCCCTGCGCCGAGCGCCTCGACGATGGCGACGATGGTGCCCGTGGCGAGGGCGAGGCGAACGAGGCCGCCCTTGCTGCGATCGATCATTCCCAAGTCCCTTCGGGTCGGTGATGAGGAGATCCTTCTCCTCCTGCTTTCTCATCGGACGCGCGGGCTATCGTCTGAGCGCTGACTGCGAACCTGGCGCGACGGCGTTCTGTCAGACCTCAAGGGAACGCTCAGGGACGCCGATGTCGTGGGGCGGCCATGCTGCTCGGCGCACTTCTTCTCGTCTCGCTCGCCGCCGTGCCGGTTCTCGGCGGCGACCTGCGCCGACTGGCGAACATCCGGTTCCGCTACCCCGGAGTCGCGTTCGTGGCGCTCGCGGTGCAGGTCGTCGTCATCGAGGTGGTCCCGGGCGCGGGCCAGCCGGTCATCGCCAGCGTCCACGTCCTCACCTACCTGCTGCTGATGACCTTCGTGGCCCTGAACGTGGCGCTGCCGGGGGCGGTGGTCATCGCGGTGGGTGGTCTGGCCAACGCGGTCGCGATCACAGCGAACGGCGGCGTCATGCCAGCGCGGCCGGGCGCGCTCGCGACCGCCGGGCTCCAGGCACCGGCGGGCGAGTTCGTCAACTCGGGCGCGGTGACCCAGCCGGTCTTCCCGTGGCTCGGGGACTACTTCGCCGTCCCGTCCTCTCTGCCGCTGGCCAACGTGTTCAGCGTCGGCGACGTTCTGCTGCTGATCGGCTGCACGGTCCTCGTGCACCGCGTGTGCGGCTCGGCGCTCGCCGCCGGGGGCTCTAGCCGATCTCCACGCTGCGCGGCAGCGTGAAGGTGCGGAAGGTCGTGCGGCTGCGCTTCGTCCGCCGCACGCGCGTCTGCAGCCGGTAGGTGGCGGCGAGCGCGCTCGGCGCGTCGACGGTCACGCTGAAGCGCCCGCTGCGGCGCGGCTTGAAGCGCTTGACGACCTCGTAGCGCGAGCACGAGACGCGCCGCTTGACGACGATCGTGGCGGCGGGCCGCGCGAGCGGCGGCAGGACGCGGCCGCGCAGTCGGACCTCGCCGCCGGAGCTGCGCACGCTGCGCCACACCATCCGCCGCGCCAGCTTGAGGTCGAGCGACTTCTCGTCGCCGGCCACCGCCTGGTAGCGGGCGCGGTTGGAGTCGCGCAGGCGCCGTGCGGGCAGCGGCGCGGTCGCCGTGAAGGTGCCGTCCGGCTGGACGGTCGGCCGCGCGACGACCTTCCCCGTCGCCTTGAAGCGGATGGCGACCTCGCGGCCGGCGAGCGCCCGGTCGGCGACGCCGAGCAGCTTCACGCGGCCGCCGCGGCGCAGGACGTCGACCAGCACGAGCCTCCGCTTCGTGCACGCGAGCTGCTGCGCGGCGGCGGGGGCGAGGGTGGCCGCGGGCGGCGTGGCGGGCGGCGTGGGGCT
>DASVQH010000407.1:0-13569 GCA_036389195.1 Solirubrobacteraceae bacterium | reverse complement strand
CACCACAGCCGCGGCTCGGCGACGGCGCCGGCGGCCGCGCCCCAGCCCAGCTCGGCGGCGTAGGCGTCGAACGAGCCGAGCGCCGGCGGGACGCCCTGCCGGGGCAGCTGCTCGGAGATCTTCGGGCGCATCGAGGCCAGGCCGGTGTCGCGGCCGGCGTGGAAGGGCGCGTTGGCGGCCAGCGCGGCCAGCAGCGGCAGGTGCCCGCGCAGCGCGTCGTGGACGGCCAGCGCGCGGTCGGCCCCGGTCACGGCGACGTGGACGTGGAGGCCGAAGACCAGCTGGCGGCGTGCGACGGCGCCGTACTCGGCCTGGATGCGCTCGTAGCGCGGCCCCTCGTTGAGGACGCCCTCGGCGGCCGCGAACGGGTGGGTGCCCGCGCCCGCCGCCAGGGTCCGCCCGGCGCCGGCGGCGAGCAGGTCGGCGCGCGCCCCGGCCAGGACGGCCGCGGCCGCCGCCACGGTCGTCGCGGGCGCGGAGACCAGCTCGATCTGCGCCGCGGGCATCTCGGCCTTGAAGCGCGGGTCGCCGGCCAGCGTCGCGAGCAGCTCCGGCGCCCGCGGCGCCAGGTCGAGGGTCTCGGCGTCGAGCAGCATGAGCTCCTCCTCCAGCCCGACGGTGAGGTCGGTCCGACCGGGCGCGTCGAAGGGCGCGCGCAGCGCGGCGGGGTCCAAGCGGGCGGTCGGAGGTTTCAAGCCCGGGCGCGCGGGGTCAGAGTCATAGCCGTGCGCATCTTCACGCTTCCGGGGGTCTTCAAGCCGCGCAGCGACTCCCGGCTGCTGGCGCGCGTCCTCTGCGAGCAGCTGCCGGCGGACGGCGCGCGGGTCCTCGATCTCTGCACCGGCAGCGGCATCGTCGGCGTCAGCGCCGCCCGCCACCGGCGCGCCGACGTCACCGTGGTCGACGTCTCGCGGCGCGCCGTGCTGACCGCGCGGCTCAACGCGCGGCTCAACGGCACCCGCGTCCAGGGCCGGCGCGGCGACCTGCTGGCCGCCGTGGCCGGCGAGCGCTTCGACGCGATCGTCTCCAACCCGCCCTACCTGCCGTCGGAGACCGACGACCTGCCCGGGCGCGGACCCGAGCGGGCGTGGGAGGGCGGGCGCGACGGCCGCGCGCTGCTCGACCGCATCGTCGCCGCCGCGCCGGCGCACCTGCGGCCCGGCGGCCTGGTGCTGCTGGTCTTCTCGGAGGTCTGCGGCACCCAGCACGTCCTCGACGGCCTGCGCGCCGGCGGCCTCGACGCCGAGGTCGTCGTGCGCGACCGCGGGCCCCTCGGCCCGCTGCTCGGCGAACGCGCCGCGCGCCTGGTCGAGCAGGGCCTGCTCGCGCCCGGCCAGACGGAGGAGGACGTGGTCGTCGTCCGCGCGGTCGCACCCCGCACCGCACCGCAGCGCTCGCCCCAACTCGCAACGACGGAGGTCTAGTTCCATGAAGGCAGTCACCTGGCACGGCAAGCGCGACGTCCGCGTCGACACGGTCCCCGATCCGACGATCGAGGAGGCCACCGACGCGATCATCCGGATCACCAGCAGCGGGCTGTGCGGCTCCGATCTGCACCTCTACGAGGTGCTCGGGCCGTTCATCCGCGAGGGCATGGTCCTCGGCCACGAGCCGATGGGCATCGTCGAGGAGGTCGGGTCGGGCGTCACCGACCTCAAGCCGGGCGACCGCGTGGTGATCCCCTTCCAGGTCGCCTGCGGCACGTGCTGGATGTGCGACCAGGGGCTCCAGACCCAGTGCGAGACCACCCAGACCCGCGACCAGGGGATGGGCGCGATGCTCTTCGGCTACACGAAGCTCTACGGCGACAAGGACGGTGCGCAGGCCGAGTACCTGCGCGTCCCGCAGGCGCAGTACGGGCCCATCAAGGTGCCCGAGGGGCCGCCCGACGAGCGCTTCGTCTACCTCTCCGACGTGCTGCCGACCGCCTGGCAGGGGGTCGCCTACGCCGACGTCCCCGAGGGCGGCACGCTGTGCGTGCTGGGCCTGGGGCCGATCGGCGACATGGCCTGCCGGATCGCCCTGCACCAGGGCAAGCGCGTGATCGGCGTCGACCTCGTCGGCGACCGGCTGGCGCGGGCGCGGGCGCGGGGCGTCGAGGTGGTCGACCTCGGCGAGCACGGCAAGGAGACCGGCGAGGTCATCCGCGAGATGACCGGCGGGCGCGGACCCGACGCCGTGCTCGAGGCGGTCGGCATGGAGGCGCACGGCTCGCCCGGCGCGAAGCTCGCCCACACGATGGTCGGCCTGCTGCCCGACAAGGTCGGCGAGAAGATCATGCAGACCGGCGGCATCGACCGCATGAACGCCTTCTACATGGCGATCGACATCGTCCGCCGCGGCGGCACGATCTCGCTGTCGGGCGTCTACGGCGGCCAGGCCGACCCGCTGCCGATGCTGACCATCTTCGACAAGCAGATCCAGCTGCGGATGGGCCAGGCCAACGTCAAGCGCTGGGTCGACGACATCATGCCGCTGCTCACCGACGACGACCCGCTCGGCGTCGACTCGTTCCACACGCACACCGTGGGGCTCGACGAGGCGCCGCGGGCCTACGAGATGTTCCAGAAGAAGACGGACGGCGCGGTCAAGGTGCTGTTCAAGCCGTGAGCGCGGCGGGGGTCGACGTCGGGGTGGGCAAGCTGTTCGCGAACGTCGTGGACGGCGTCCACCGGATCGAGGACGCGTACTGCAACTGGTACCTGGTCGAGGAGGAGGGGCGCCTGACGGTCGTCGACGCCGGCGTCCCCACCTCATGGAGCTCGCTGGAGGGCGCGCTGGAGCGGCTGGGGCGGCGGCTGGGCGACATCGAGGCCGTCGTGCTGACGCACGCGCACTTCGACCACGTCGGCTTCGCCGAGCGCGCGCGCACCGAGCTCGGCGTGCCCGTGTGGGTGCACGAGAACGACGCGCCGCTGGCGCGCCACCCCGGGCGCCACGACTACGAGCGATCGCGCGCGTGGTACCTCGCCACCCAGGTCCAGGCGCTGCCGATCGTCGCCGCGCTGCTGCGCAACCGGGCGTGGTGGCCGGCGCCGGTCAAGGAGGTGCGGCGGTACGGGTCCGACGCGGGCGCGCTCGACGTGCCCGGCTCGCCGCGGGTGGTCTTCACGCCCGGCCACACTCTGGGTCACTGCGCGCTGCACCTGCCGGAGCGCGATGTGGTGATCGCGGGGGACGCGGTCGTGATGCTCGACCCGTACACGGCGAAGCGCGGGCCGCGGCTGGTGGCGCGGGCGGCGACGGCGGACGTCGAGCGCAACCTGCGGTCGTTGGACGCGCTGGTCGAGACGGGCGCTTCGGTCGTTCTCACCGGGCATGGCGAGCCGTGGACCGGTGGAGTGGAGGCCGCGGTGGCCGAGGCCCGGGCGGCTGGGTCGGCGTAGGTTCGTCGGGCCGGGCAAGATCCGGGGCCTGCCCTCCTTCGGCCGTGTTCACTTCGGTCATTGAGGGAGGCAGCCTTTTGCTGTGTGTCGCCGATCGACGCCCTCAACCCTCCTTCGGCGGATCGGCGGGCCGCCGAAGGAGCATTCGAGGCGCTATAGCGCCTTCAACCCTTCTTCAGCGGTCCGGTGGATCACCGAAGGAGACTTGAGGGCGCTCGGGCTCGCCCGCCACCGCCAGACCTGCCTCCTTCACCAGCCGCCCTAAAGCCGCCCCGCCCGCCCCGCGTGCCGGGGCACCGCCCCGAGCCGCCCCGTGCGCAGCCCACCGCGCGTCCACCCGTCCGGCCCCGGCGTTATGTTGCCCGCCCTGATGGCCACCACCGCCTCCGCTCCCTCTGCCTCGTCCGCCTCGTTCCTGGAGCGCCGCTTCCGCATGGCGGAGCGCGGCTCGAGCGTCCGCGTCGAGCTGCTCGGCGGGGTCTCGACGTTCCTGACGATGAGCTACATCCTCTTCGTCAACCCGGCGATCCTCTCGGCGGCGGGCCTCCCGTTCGAGGCGGTGGCCGTGGCGACCGCGCTCGCCGCGGCGCTGGCCACGGCCGCCATGGGGCTGATCACCAACTACCCCTTCGCGCTGGCCTCCGGGCTCGGGCTCAACGCGGTCGTGGCCTTCGAGATCGTCCTCGGGCGCAACCTGCCGTGGCCCGTCGGGATGGCCTGCGTGGTCATCGAGGGCCTGATCGGGCTCGTGCTCGTGCTCGCCGGCTTCCGGGAGGCGGTGATGCGGGCGATCCCGACGTCGCTGAAGCTCTCGATCGGCGTCGGCATCGGCCTGTTCATCACGCTCGTCGGCCTGCGCGAGGGCGGGATCGTGGTCAACAACCCGGCGACGGGCATCGGCCTGGCCGACCTCACCGCCGGGCCGCCGCTGATCGCGCTGGCGGGGATCGCGGTGGCGGTCATGCTCGCCGCGCGCAACGTGCGCGGCGCGCTGCTCGCCGGGATCGCGGTGAGCGCGGTGCTCGGCATCGTCTTCGGCGTGCTCGACGGCCCGGACGGCGTCGCGCGGCTCCCGAAGGGCGGCGACTTCTCGACGATCGGCGACGCCCTGACCGCCAACGCGCTCGGCGACGCGCTGGCCGTCGCGCTGATCCCGATCATCTTCGCCCTGTTCATGACGGACTTCTTCGACACGCTGGGGTCCGTCGTCGGGCTCGGCTCGAGCGCCAAGCTGCTCGACGACCGCGACGAGCTGCCGGGCATGCGCAAGGTCCTGATGGTCGACTCGGCCGCGGCGGCGGTCGGCGGCGCCATGGGCGTCTCCAGCGTCACCACGTACGTCGAGAGCGGCGCGGGGATCAGCGAGGGCGCGCGGACCGGGCTGGCGTCGGTGGTCACCGCCGCGCTGTTCCTGCTGGCGGTCCTGTTCGTCCCGGTGATGGCGCTCGTCGGCGGGGACGTCGCCTACGGGAAGGACACGTTCATCCACCCGGCCGTGGCGCCCGCCCTGGTCCTCGTCGGCTTCCTGATGATCCGGCTGGTCCCGGCCATCGAGTGGGACAAGCCCGAGTTCGCGCTGCCGGCGTTCCTGATCATCGCCGGCGTCCCGCTGACCTTCTCGATCGCCGCCGGCATCGGGTTCGGCGTCCTGGGGTTCGTCGCGGTCATGGTCGCCCAGGGCCGGGCGCGCGAGGTGCACCCGCTGATGTACGTGCTCGTGCCGCTGTTCATCGCGTTCTTCGCGTCGGACTGGCTGAGCGCGCACGTGTTCTGATCCACCGGGCGGGGGTAGACCCCCGCCATGGACGAACAGCAGCGACAGGCGTTCGAGCAGGCCGTCGAGCGCAAGAACGAGGCGGCGAAGGCCAAGTCGATCGCCAACCAGCCCCATCCGCCCGCCGACGCGGAGGAGCACGGCCTGCCGGTCGAGGAGAGCCCGCTGGTCGAGGACGGGCGCACGCAGGACGTGCGCGACGTCCGCGCGAAGAACTCCGGCCACGGCCAGGTGACCGCGGACAAGTGGAACCAGTGAGCTGAGCTCGGAAGCGGCGCTAGGCGGTGGGCGGGGCCCAACCGGTCTCGCCGATCGGGTTCGCCTCGGCGGGATCGGCCTCGCGCGTGGAGAGGAAGCTCATGCGCACCTCGGTCCCGCCGGTGGCCGAGCCCTTCACCTCGAAGGCGTCCGACAGCGCCGCGATCAGCGGCAGCCCCAGGCCGAGCGCCGGAGTGTCGGCGCGCGCGCCGCCCGACTTGATGCCCGAGCCGTTGTCGCGCACGACGACCGTCATCCCGACGTCGTCGGCCAGCAGGTCGATCTCCAGGAGCCCCGCGCCGTCGCCGTCCTGGCCGGCGTAGGCGTGGACCACCACGTTGGTGCAGGCCTCGGTGACGGCCATCTTCATATCGCCGAGGACGCCCGGGTCGAAGGCGAGCGCGTCGGCCATGCCGGCCAGCGCCTGGCGGACCACCCCGACGCCCTCCGGGCGGGCGGGCAGCGAGAGGCGGACTTCCGGGCGCTCGGGCATCTAGGCCGCTTCCGGGCCCCCGTCGCGGGCCGCGGCGACGGCCGCCTCGCGCCCGTTGACGACCGGCAGCACGGGGACGAGCCCGGTGATGTCGAGGATGCGCTGGACGCCGGGCTCGACCTCGTCGCCGACCGAGACGACGAAGCCGGTGCTCTGCTCCTGGGCGCGGCGGCGCGCGTCGAGCAGCGCGCCGAGGATGGAGGAGTCGACGAAGGTGGCGGCGGTGAGATCGACGACGACGCCTCCGCCGCGGCCGAGGGCCTCGTCGAGGCGCTCGCGCAGGGTGGGTGCGGTGTAGATGTCGTGCTCGCCCTCGACGACGATGACCACGACGTCACCGGCGGACTCGTCGAGCACGATGGGATTGGCGTCCATGTCGCGCCCCACGATACCCATTGGCGGCGCGGCCTTACTCTCCCAGGGCACCGGTGGCCGACCCGCTCGATCCCTATCGCCGCAAGCGCGACTTCGCCGCGACCCCCGAGCCGGGTCCCGGCGAGGCCGAGCCGCCCGCCGGCCCGTTGCCCCGGTTCGTGGTGCAGGAGCACTCGGCGCGCTCGATGCACTGGGACCTGCGCCTGGAACGCGCGGGGGTCCTGGCGTCGTGGGCGGTGCCGCGCGGGATCCCGCCCGACCCGGAGCGCAACCACCTCGCGGTGCGCACCGAGGACCACCCGCTCGAGTACCTGACCTTCGAGGGGACGATCCCCGAGGGCAACTACGGCGCGGGGACGATGAAGGTCTTCGACACGGGCACCTACGAGACGCACAAGTTCTCCGACCGCGAGGTCATGGTCACATTCCACGGCGAGCGCGTGCACGGCCGCTACGTCCTGTTCCGGACGCGCGGCAAGGACTGGATGATCCACCGGATGGACCCGCCCGAGGACCCGGGGTACGCGCCGCTGCCGGAGCGGATCGAGCCGATGCTGGCCAGCGCCGGCAAGCTGCCGCCCGAGGACGGCCGCTGGGCGTTCGAGATCAAGTGGGACGGGGTGCGGGCGATCGGCTACGGCGAGGGCGGGCGGCTGCGGCTGGAGAGCCGCAACGGCAACGACATCACCCCGCGCTACCCCGAGCTGCGCGACCTCGGCCGCGCCCTGGGCACGCACGAGGTGGTGCTGGACGGCGAGATCGTCGCGTTCGACGCCGACGGCTGCCCGAGCTTCCAGCGCCTGCAGAGCCGCATGCACCTCGCCTCCGAGCACGCGGTCCGGCGCAAGAGCCAGACCGAGCCGGTGGTCTTCGTCCTCTTCGACCTGCTCCACCTCGACGGCCGCTCGCTGCTGCGCGAGCCCTACGAGGCGCGCCGCGAGGCGCTGGCCGGGCTCGGGCTGGCCGGCCCGGCGTGGCAGGCGCCGTCACACCACGTCGGCGACGGCGCGGCGCTGCTCGAGCTGGCCCGCGCGCGCGGGCTGGAGGGCGTCGTGGCCAAGCGGCTGGACTGCCCGTACACGCCGGGGCGCCGGTCGCCCGGCTGGATCAAGGTCAAGAACGTCCGCCGCGCCTCGCTGGTCATCGGCGGCTGGCTGGCCGGCGAGGGCGGGCGCTCGGGCCGGCTGGGCGCGCTGCTGGTCGGCTTCCACGAGGACGGCGTCCTGCGCTACGCGGGCCGGGTCGGCACGGGGTTCACCGAGGCCGAGCTCGCGCGGGTGGGGGAGCTGCTGGCGGCGCGGACCCGGCCGTCGTCGCCGTTCGCGGGCCGCCAGCCGCCCAAGCTCGCGCGGTTCGTCGAGCCCGACCTCGTGTGCGAGGTCGAGTACACGGAATGGACGCAGGCGCGCACGGTCCGCCACCCGTCCTACAAGGGCATCCGCGACGACCTCGACGCGGCGGACATCGGGTTCCCCGACGATGTCTGACGCCATCGCCGCAGGGGCCGGAGGCCGGGGGCCCGCGACGGCGCCCGACGTCGTCGTCGTGGGCGCCGGCCTCGCCGGCCTCACCGCCGCGCGCGACCTCCGCGCCGCCGGGCGCGAGGTGGTCGTCCTGGAGGCGCGCGACCGCGTCGGCGGCCGCACGCTCAACCAGCCGCTCGGCGACGCCCACCCGGGCGTGATCGTCGAGGCGGGCGGCCAGTGGGTCGGCCCCACCCAGGACCGCGCGTACGCGCTCGCGCGATCCCTCGGGGTCGAGACGTTCCCGACCTTCGGCGACGGCGAGCACCTGATCGAGTGGCGCGGCAAGCTGCGCCGCTACCGCGGCGCCATCCCGCGGATCAACCCGGCCGTCCTCGTCGACTACGAGCAGGCGCGGCTGCGGCTCGACGCGATGGCGCGCACCGTCCCGCCCGCCGCGCCGTGGTCGGCGCCGCGGGCGGCGCGGTGGGACGCCCAGACCTTCGCGAGCTGGCTGGCGCGCAACGTCACCACGCCGGGCGCGCGCGAGCTGTTCGCGACCGTCACCCAGGGCGTGTGGGCGGCCGAGCCCGCCGACGTCTCGCTGCTGCACTGGCTGTTCTACGTGCGCTCGGCGGGCGGGATCGAGCGGCTGATCGCAACCGACGGCGGCGCGCAGCAGGAGCGCTTCGTGGGCGGCTCGCAGCGGCTCGCGCTGGGCCTGGCCGAGCAGCTCGGCGACGCCGTCCGGCTCGGCGCCGTCGTGCGCCACGTCGAGCACGGCCCGCGCGGGGTCGTCGTCCGCCTGGCCACCGGCGCGACGGTCCGGGCGCGCCGGGCGGTCGTGGCGATCCCGCCGACGCTGGCCGGGCGCATCCGCTACGTCCCCGCCCTCCCGGCGCTGCGCGACCAGCTCACCCAGCGCATGCCCCAGGGCGCGGTGATCAAGTGCCACGCCGTCTACGACGAGCCGTTCTGGCGGGCCGACGGGCTCACCGGCCAGGGCGGCTCGGACACCGGGCCGGCCAAGGTCGTGTTCGACAACTCGCCGCCCGGCGGCAGGCCGGGCGTCCTGCTCGCCTTCCTCGAAGGCGCGCTCGCCCGCGAGCTCGGGACGTGGGCGCCGGAGGACCGCCGCGCCGCGGTCCTGGCCACGCTGACGCGGATGTTCGGCCCCCGCGCCGGCCGGCCCGAGGCGTTCTTCGAGCTGGCCTGGGCGGCCGAGGAGCACACCCGCGGCTGCTACGGCGCGTTCCTGGCGCCCGGCGTCTGGACGTCGCTGGGCCGCGCGCTGCGCCCGCCGATCGGGCCGCTGCACTGGGCGGGCGCGGAGTACGCGACCGTGTGGAACGGCTACATGGACGGCGCGGTGCGCTCGGGCGAGGAGACTGCCGCGGCCGTCGACCGGGCACTGGGCTGAGATGCCCACGCGACAGATCGACGGCACCGAGATCTTCCGCATCGGCCTCGGCGCGATGCCCATGTCCGTCGAGGGGCGCCCGGACGCCGACCGCTCGATCCGGACGATCCACGCGGCGCTCGACGCCGGCGCGAACCTGATCGACCTCGCCGACGCCTACGCGCTCGGCGAGGAGGACTTCGGCCACAACGAGGCGCTGCTCGCGCGGGCGCTCGGCGGCAGCGCCCGCCGCGACGGCGTGATCGTGGCCACCAAGGGCGGCCACACCCGCAGCGGGACCGACTGGACGTTGAACGGACGCCCGGAGTACCTGCGCGCGGCGTGCGAGGCGTCGCTGCGGCGGCTGAACGTCGACCGCATCGACCTCTACCAGTTCCACCGCCCCGACCCCGACGTGCCGTTCGCCGAGTCCGTCGGCGCGCTGCGCGAGCTGCGCGACGAGGGCAAGATCCGCTGGGCCGGGCTCTCGAACGTGACCGTCGCCCAGCTCGACGAGGCGGAGGCGATCGTGGAGATCGCCGCCGTGCAGAACCAGCTGTCGCTCGAGTACCGCGGCCCGATCGAGAAGGGCGAGGTGGCCGCGTGCGCCGACCGCGGGATCGCCTTCCTCGCGTGGTCGCCGCTCGGCGGGATCGGCAACGCCGACGAGGCGCCCGCCCGGGTCGAGGCCGTCCGCGCCGCCGCCGAGGCCCACGGCGTGTCGGTGCAGCAGGTCGCGCTGGCCTGGCTGCTGTCGCTGGCGGACACCGTGGTGCCGATCCCCGGCGCGAGCCGTCCGGAGACGATCCTCGACTCGCTGGGCGCGGCGTCGCTCGAGCTGACCGCCGAGGAGCTCCAGGCGATCGGCGCGGCCGGGTAGTCAGGCGGCGCCGACGGCCGTGCGCCGCCGCCGCAGCGCCGGCCCGAGCGCCAGGTAGGCCGCCGCGGCAAGCGCGCCGAGCGCCGCGCCGGCCAGCCACGGCCAGGGCGCGTCGCCGCGGTCGCCCAGCAGCTGCGTCCCGGCGAGCGGCGTGATCGCCACCGCGGCGCTGAACGCGAAGCCCAGGGCGCCCTGGTAGCGGCCGCGCAGCGCGGGCGGGGCGATCTCCGCGACCACGCCGACGATCACCGCGGACACGAGGATCTCGCCGAGCGTGAAGACCGCGACGACGGCGACCCAGGCGACGGCCGCGTTCGCCGGCGCGGCCAGCGCCGACCCGGCGGCGATCACCAGCGTCCCGGCGGCCAGGACGTGCGACGGCGCCCGCCGCAGGGCGTGCGGCGCGACGATCGGGTGCAGGAGGACGATGAGCAGCCCGTTGAGGGCGACCACCGCGCCGTAGGTGGCGGTGGAGAGCCCGTCTCCGCGCATCGAGAGCGGCAGCACCGAGAAGATCTGGAACAGCACGGCCGACTGCCCCACCGCGACCAGGGCGTAGGCGACCATCAGCCGGTCGCGCAGCACGGCGCCGTACCCGCGGCCGCCCGCGCGCGCCGCGGCGGCCGGGCGGGTCTCGGGGATCGCCACCCAGACGATCGCCCCGAAGATCAGGCAGGTCGCCGCGTCGAGCGCGAAGAGCAGCCCGTAGCCGGCTTCGGCGAGGAAGCCGCCCGTCACGGCGGCGACCGAGAACCCGAGGTTGACCGCCCAGAACTGCAGCCCGCTGGCCCGGCGGCGATCCTCGACGGGGACCAGATCCGCGACGGCCGCCTGCGACGCGGGCCGGTAGGCGTCGCCGAACGCGCCGAGCAGGAAGCCGATGACCGTGATGAGCACGGGGTCCCGCGCCGCGCCGAGCGCCGCCAGGCCCACGCCGGAGAGGCACAGGCCGGCGGTCATCGTCGCGCGGCGCCCGACGCGGTCGGCCAGCGTGCCGCCCAGCGGCTGCGCGATCACGCAGCCCGCGCCGTAGACGGCGACGACCGCGCCGGCGGCCGGGATCGACAGCCCGCGCACGGTGGTGAGGTAGAGCGCCAGGAACGGCTCGACGAACGTCCCGGCCCGGTTGACCAGCGTCCCCGTCCAGATCCGCCAGTACACGGCCGGCAGCCCGCCGAAGCGCGTGCGCAGGGCGGCGCGGAGCGAGAGGGACGCGGCGGACACCCCTTCGACACTAGGGCGCCCCGGCGCGGCGTCAGGGACCGCCGGGTGGGTCGGCCCGGTTCGAACCCGCGACGCGCGCGGGGTGCGCGTCGCTACCGTCGCCCCTGATGTCCCAGTCCGACCTCGTCGAGGAGACGATCGCGCTGCGCGACGGCGTGCTGGAGATCCTGCGCCCGCGCGACGCCGAGGCGCTGCTCGACGAGCACGCCTTCGAGCACGAGGAGTTCCTGCCCTACTGGGCCGAGCTGTGGCCGAGCGGCGCGGCGCTGGCGCGCAAGGTCTCCGGCCGCGCGCTGCGGGGCGCGGGCGTCCTGGAGCTCGGCTGTGGGCTGGGCCTCCCGAGCCTGGCCGCGGCGCGCGCGGGCGGGAAGGTGCTGGCCACGGACTGGGCGCCCGGAGCGATCGACCTGCTGCGCGAGAACGCCGTCCGCAACGCGATCGCCCTCGAGGTCGCCCGCGTCGCCTGGGACGCGCCCGAGGCGCTGGTCGAGGCGGCGCCCTGGGCCGTCGTCCTCGCCGCCGACGTCCTCTACGAGCGCCGCAACGTGCCCTTGCTGCTCGACCTGCTGCCGCGCCTCGTCGCGCCCGGCCGCGGCGAGATCTGGCTCGCCGATCCCGGCCGCCCGCCCGAGGCCGCGTTCCTCGACGGCGCGGCGCAGCGCGGCTTCGAGATCGCCTCGGTTCCGGACCCCCAGCACCCTGTCGTGACCGTCCACACGCTCCGGCTCGCCGCCGCATGACCGCCGCGCTGCCGTTCCCGGACCCGCCGCTCACGGACGGCACCGTCGCGCTGCGCCCGTGGTGCGACGACGACGTCCCGGCCGCGCTGCGGGCGACGCAGGACCCGGAGATCACCCGCTTCACGCGCGTCCCGCCGCGCCAGACCGAGGCGCAGCTGCGGGCGTTCGTCGCCGGCCAGGAGCCCGCCCGCCGCGCCCGCGAGCGCCTCTCGCTGGTGATCGCGGACGCCGCCGGCGACGGCGCGCTGCTCGGGGCGATCAGCCTGCTGCGCTTCGACTGGCCCGAGCGCCGCGGCGAGGTGGGCTACTGGGTCGCGCCGTGGGCCCGCGGCCGGGGCGTCGCGGCGCGTGCGGTGCGGCTCCTCGCCCCGTGGGGCCTGCGCACGCTCGGCCTGGCCCGGATCGGGCTCCACGCCGACGACGACAACGTCGCGTCCCAGCGCGTCGCGGCGGCCGCCGGCTTCACGCAGGAGGGCGTCCTGCGCTCCTTCGAGGAGCGCAAGGGCCGCCGCCACGACCTCGTGGTGTTCTCGCTCGTCGCCGCCGACCTCGAGCGCTGACCCGCAACGAACCGCCCATCCGTTGGCGGCGCGGCGCCGCGGGTATCACAATGGACCCATGCCCCGATCGATCTGGAGCGGCGCGATCTCCTTCGGCCTGGTCAACGTGCCGGTCAAGCTGTACTCGGCGGTCTCGCGCAAGACCGTCCGCTTCCATCAGCTCAACCGCGACACCGGCGTCCGCATCCAGCAGAAGCGCATCGACCCGACCACGGGCGAGGAGGTCGCCTACGACCAGATCGTCAAGGGCTACGAGCTGACCAAGGACCGCTACGTCGTCGTCACGCCCGAGGAGCTCGAGGCGCTCGACCCCGAGCGCTCGCGGACGATCGACATCGAGGACTTCGTCGACCTGCAGGACATCGACCCCGTCTTCTACGACCACCCGTACTACCTCGTCCCCGACAAGGGCGCGGCGAAGGCCTACGGGCTGCTGCTCAACGCCATGCGCGAGTCCGGCAAGGTGGCCATCGCGCGGGTCGTCCTGCGCACCAAGGAGCAGCTCGTCGCCATCCGGCCGGCCGGCGACGTCCTGATGATGGAGACGATGATCTTCGCCGACGAGGTCGTCCCCTCGACGCAGATCGACGAGCTGCCCGACGCCGACAGCCTGCAGGCCTCCGAGCGCGAGCTGCGGATGGCCCAGCAGCTGATCGCCTCGCTGTCCACCGAGTTCACGCCCGAGCGCTACCACGACGAGTACCGCGAGAAGGTCCTCGACCTCGTCGAGCGCAAGGCGCAGGGCGAGGACATCGCCGTCCAGCCCGAGGCCGACCGCCCGACCCAGGTGCCCGACCTGATGGCCGCCCTGGAGGCCAGCCTCGCGGCGGTCAAGAGCGGGAGCGACGCCGCGCCCGCCACGACGGCCAAGAAGCCCGCCGCCAAGCCCAAGGCCGCCGCCAAGCCGAAGGCGGCCAAGAAGCCGAAGGCGCCCGCGAAGGCCTAGGGGGCCGTCAAAGAAGTCGGGCACGCCCGGATACGGCCTCTGACGCTGCGCTGGATCGCCACCCGCACCCT
>DASVQH010000406.1:0-14483 GCA_036389195.1 Solirubrobacteraceae bacterium | reverse complement strand
GCGAGCGCAGCTCCTCGGAGGAGATCACCTGGTTGACGGGGTCGTGCGTCGTCGAGCCGGCCAGGACCTCGTCGAGGGTGGACTCGCCCTCGCCCGCTCCCGCCGGCGAGGAGGAGAAGGACACGTAGCCGTTGAGCGGCGTGTGCTTGTTGCGGGTCGCCGTCTTGACCGCGGTGATGATCTGGCGCGTGATGCAGAGCTCCGCGAAGTTCCGGAACGAGGACTCGCGGTCGGTCCGGAAGTCGCGGATCGCCTTGTAGAGGCCGACCAGGCCCTCCTGGATGAGATCCTCGCTGTCGCCCCCGATCAGGAAGTACGACGACGCCTTCAGGCGCACGAACGAGTAGTAGCGCCGGACCAGCTGGTCGTAGGCGTCATGGCTGCCCTGCTTGGCCAGGGCCAGCAGGTACGACTCGTCAAGCTGCAGCGCAGCTTGAGACTTATGGGAGATGGGAGCCACGGATCGTCCTTCCCCGGGCAGCCTTGCCCGTGAAGTTCTCGTGGCGCACTCCTCCCCCGGCGCCTTTTGCAGTTGCTCGAAGGTCATGTGACCCTCAAGTACAACCTCAGTCAGGCGGCACAGTACACACTTATGTCCTGGAGTCAACCCCTTTTCTGCAAGATCTCGTACAGGAGGACCGCCGCGGTGGCGCTGACGTTGAGCGACTCGATGCGACCGCGCAGCGGCAGCGAGACCAGCTGGTCGCACGCCGCGGCGACGCGCGGGCGCAGTCCGCGGCCCTCCGCGCCGAGCACGACGACGACCCCGCCGGAGTAGTCGGGGGCGTCGTAGGCGACGCTGCCGGCGGCCGCCGCGCCGTAGGTCCAGCAGCCGGCGCCCTTGGCGTCGGCGAGGAAGTCGGCCAGGTTGCGGACCCGCGCGACCGGCAGGTGCTCGACCGCGCCGGCCGACGCCTTGCAGACCGCGGGGGTGACCTCGGCCGAGCGGCGCTCGGGGAGGATCACCCCGGTCGCGCCGGCGCACTCCGCCGAGCGGGCCACCGCGCCCAGGTTCTGCGGGTCGGTGACCTCGTCGAGCGCGACCAGCAGCGGCGCGTCGTGGCGCAGGAGGGCGGCGCCGTCGGCGTACGGGTAGGGATCGGCCTCGGCGCAGACGCCCTGGTGGCCGTCCGAGCCGCAGCGCGCCTCGATCTCCTCGGCGGTCGCCCGGCGGGCCGACGCCGGCATCCACGACTCACGCGCCGCCCCCTCGGTGGCCCACACGGCGTGCAGGCGACGGCGGCCGCGGAGCGCCTCGCGGACCGCGTTGCGCCCGTAGACGACCATGCGGCCGCCGGAGGGGCGCCCGCCCCCGCCCCGCCGCGGGGGCCGCTTGCCGCCGCTCACCCCGCCGGGACCAGCTCGGGCCCGGCCGCGCCGTCGCGGATCTCCCACCCCATCGCGCGCAGCTCGTCGCGCAGGCGGTCGGCCTCGGCGAAGTCCTTGCGCGCGCGGGCCTCCGCGCGCTGGGCGGCGAGGACGAGCGCGTCGGGCGGCGGGCCGCCGGCCTCGTCGTCGAGCAGGTTGTCGAGCCCCAGGACGCCGAGCATGTCGCGCAGGTCCGCGTCCCCGACCGTCTCCCCCGCGTCCGCGCGGCGGTTGGCCTCGCGGATCCAGTCGAACGCCGCGGCCAGCGCGCGGGCGGTGTTGAAGTCCTCGGCCAGCGCGTCGAAGAACGCCTCGCGGAGCGGCGCCAGATCCTCGGGCGACGCGCCCGGCGCCAGCCGGCGGCCGACCTCGCGCACGCGCGCCACCCGGGCGGCGGCCTCGTCGAGCCGCTCGCGGTCGTACTCCATCGGCTGCCGGTAGTGGCCGCCGGAGAAGTACATGATCATGGCGTCGCGGCCGACCTCGTCGAGCGCGTCGCCGAGCCCGCGGATGTTGCCCAGCGACTTCGACATCTTGTCGCCGAGCCGGATCATCCCGTTGTGCATCCAGATGCGGGCGAGCGGGCGACCCCGCGCGGCCAGCGTCTGCGCGGCCTCGTTCTCGTGGTGCGGGAAGGCCAGGTCGATGCCGCCGGTGTGGACGTCGAACTCGACGCCGAGCAGCTCCTCGGCCATCGCCGAGCACTCGATGTGCCAGCCCGGGCGCCCCGGGCCCCACGGCGAGTCCCACGCGGTGTCCTCCCCCGGCTTCTGGGCCTTCCAGAGCGCGAAATCCAGAGGGTCGCGCTTGCGCGCCGCGCCCTCGACGCCCTCGCCCTGGTCCATCGCGTCGACGTCGCGGCCCGACAGCTCGCCGTACGAGGGCAGCGACCGCACCGCGAAGTAGACGTCCCCGTCGACGGCGTAGGCGTGCCCGCGCGCGATCAGGTCCTCGATGAGCCCGATGATCGGGCCGAGCGTCTCCGTCGCCTTGGGCTCGTGGTCGGGCCGGCCGAGGCCGAGCCGGTCGGTGTCGGCGGTGTAGTGGCCGATCATCTCGCGGGCGAGAGCGTCCGACGCGACGCCGGCGTCCGCGGCGGCGGCGTAGATCTTGTCGTTGATGTCGGTCAGGTTGATGACCAGCGTGACGTCGTAGCCCTCGCGCTCCAGGAAGCGCTTGAGCTGGCTCGGAACGACGAACGGCCGGGCGTTGCCGACGTGGACGCGGGAGTAGACCGTCGGCCCGCACGAGTAGATGCCGACGCGGCCCGGATCGCGGGGCTCCAGGGGCGCGAGCGCGCCAGAACGCGTGTCGTGCAGGCGAATCGTGCGCACCCCTAGACCCTAGAGGGTGGGCGACCGCGTCGACGGGTACATTGCCGCCGTGGCCTACCCGGAGGTAGCGCGTGCGTTCCGCACGCTCCCGGAGCGGTACCTCGGCGCCGAGGACGGGTTCGACGCGACCTATCACGTGCGCCTGGGCGACGTGGGCCAGACGTGGGAGATCCGCTGCTCGGCGCACGGCGCCCGCGTACGCGCCGGCGTGACGCGGCGCCGGCCCGACGTGACCATCGGCACCGACTCCGAGACCTGGCGGGCGCTGCGCGCCGGCGAGCTGTCGGGGATCGAGGCGTTCTCCCAGCGCCGCCTGTACGCCCGCGGCGACCTGGACCTGGCCGTCGGCTTCGAGGGGATGTTCCGCCTGGCCGGCGGCCGCCCGCCGCTGCTGCGCATCCACAACGTGCGCGCCCGCGGGCTGCGGATCTCCACCCTGACGATGGGCGAGGGCCCCGACGTCCTGCTCCTCCACGGGCTCGGCGCCGCCAAGTCCTCGTTCTTCGACACCGCCGCCGCGCTGAGCCGCGACGGCTACCGGGTCCACGCGCTCGACCTGCCGGGCTTCGGCAACTCGAGCAAGCCGGCGCTGGCCAGCTACGGGCCGAAGTTCTTCGCCGACGCCGTCGTCGGGGTGATGGACGAGCTGGGCATCGGGCACGCCCACGTCGTCGGCAACTCGATGGGCGGGCGGGTCGCGCTGGAGATCGGCATGGCGCACCCCGAGCGCGTCGGCGGCCTGGCGCTGCTGTGCCCCGCGGTCGCCTTCGTGCGCCGCGGCCTGCACCCGATCGTCCGGCTGCTGCGCCCGGAATTCGGCCTGCTCCCCCACTCGCTCGGCCGCGGGCGGATCGAGAAGCAGTTCTGGTCGATGTTCGGCGACCGCGACCTCGTGGACCCGAGCCTGGGCGACATCGTCGTCGACGAGTTCGAGCGCATCTACCGCTCGCCCGGCGCCCGCCTCGCGTTCCTGGCCTCCGCGCGCTCGATCTACCTCGACGCTCCGTTCGGGCCGGGCGGCTTCTACCCGCGGCTCGCGGAGCTCGAGCGGCCCGCGATCTTCGTGTGGTCCGAGCACGACAAGCTGATCCCGGCCGCGTTCCGCCACCACGTCGAGCGCTGGCTGCCCGACGCCGAGCAGATCGTCATCCAGTCGTGCGGCCACGCGCCGCAGGTCGAGCGCCCGGCGCAGACGAACGGGCTGATCCGCCGGTTCTTCGCGCGCGTCGACCCGTTGGGCCGGCCGCGCCGGGCCCTCAGCGCCGTCCCGGGAGCGCGCGCCCGTGCCGCCTGAGGGAGAGGCCGAGAGCGCGGCCGCCCGCCCGCACGGCAACGGGAACGGCAACGGGCACAACGGCCACGCGGACGCCGAGGCGGCCCTGCGTGCCGCCGTGCGCGAGCAGGCCGCCCGCGACGAGGCGGCGCGCGAGGACGACCCCGACCGCGAGGACGCCGACGGCGGCGGCCTGACCGCCCTCCCGGGCCGTCTGGTCCGCGGCGTCTCGGGCTGGGTCACGAGCCGCGTCCCCGCCGCCGACCTCGACGAGCGTGACCCGGACTACATCCGCGAGTCGCTCCCGCGGCTGTGGCTGCTGTGCTCCTTCTGGTTCCGCGGCGAGGTCCGCGGCCTCGGCAACATCCCCGAGGACGGGCCGGTGCTGCTGGTCGGCAACCACTCGGGCGGCAAC
The DNA here is from genome assembly GCA_036389195.1 of Solirubrobacteraceae bacterium. Taxonomy (GTDB): domain Bacteria; phylum Actinomycetota; class Thermoleophilia; order Solirubrobacterales; family Solirubrobacteraceae; genus JACCYI01. Next base: position 10,093 of record DASVQH010000406.1, on the reverse strand, counting down.
ATGACGCCCGACACGCTGCTGTTCACGCTGGCCTTCTCGACCTACTTCGGGGTCGAGCGGGTCTTCCACCAGCTCGCCCACAACCTCGTGGTCTCGATGCCGTTCCTCTCGCCGCTGCGCAAGTTCGGGACGGTCGCCGCCTCGCACGAGAACGCGCGCAAGGCGCTGCGCTCGGGCGCCGCGGTCCTGGTCTACCCCGGCGGCGACTACGACGTCTTCCGCCCGACGTGGCAGGGCTCCCGGATCGACTTCGGCGGGCGCAAGGGGTTCATCAAGCTGGCGATCGACGAGAAGGTGCCGATCGTCCCGGTGGTCTCCATCGGCGGCCAGGAGACCGCGCTCTTCCTGTCGCGGGGCGAGCACCTCGCCAAGGCGCTGATGCTCGACAAGCTCTTCCGCCTGAAGGCGCTGTCGATCTCCATCGCGCTGCCGTGGGGCCTGAACATCGGAGACATGGCCGGCCACATCCCGCTGCCCGCGAAGATCACGGTCGAGGCGCTGCCGCCGATCGACCTGCAGGAGGAGTTCGGCGAAGCGCCCGACCCCGACGAGGTCTACGACCACCTCGTGCGCACGATGCAGGAGACCCTCGACGCGCTCGCCGCCGAGCGCCGGCTGCCGCTGATCGGATGAGAGCGAACGCCTGCATCGAGATCGGCGCACCGGCCGCGCTGATCTGGCGCGAGGTCTCCGATCCCGCGCGCTACCTGCACTTCATGTCCGGCGTCACCCGCTGGGAGGTCAGCGGCGAGCAGCGCACCGGCGTCGGCGCGCGCTACCGGATGCTGCTGGCGGTCGGCTCGGCCGAGGTGGGCGGGCTGATCGAGGTCGTGGAGTCCAAGGAGCCGAGCGACCTCGCCTGGACGTCGGTCACCGGCGTCGACCAGCGCGGCCGCTGGCGGCTGCGCGAGCGCACGCGCGAGAGCGGCAGCCCGGTCACCCGGGTCGAGCTGCGGCTCGCCTACGGCGTCGCGGGCGCCGGGCTGGCGGGCTGGGTCGCCGAGCGGCTCGCCGCGCCGTCCGTGCGCGGCCACCTGCGCCGCTCGCTGTGGCAGCTCAAGCGCCAGGTCGAGCACGAGCAGCTGCGCGCGCAGGCCGCCGAGCGCCGCGCCGCCCGCGCCGGCGTCTGACGGCGGGTCGCCAACGGACTGGCTAGCGGGTGCTACGCCTGGCGTAGCACTGGCTAACGATCTCGTGGAGGAACTGCCGGATCCGCCGGGGCGACGGTCGCGATCGCCAGCGCGGCGACGCCCTCGCCGCGGCCCACGAAGCCCATCCCCTCGCCGGTGGTGGCCTTGACGTTGACGTCGCCGACCGCGACGCCCAGCCCCGCGGCCAGCCGCGCGCGGATGGCGTCGCGGTGCGGCGCGAGCTTCGGCCGCTCCATCATCACCGTGGTGTCGACCTGCACCGGCCGCAGGCCGGCCTCGCGCAACCGCGCGAGCACGTCGGCGAGCAGCGCCAGCGAGTCGGCGCCGGCGTAGGCCGGGTCGGTGTCCGGATAGAGCTGCCCGATGTCGCCCAGACCGGCGGCGCCGAGCAGCGCGTCGATGACCGCGTGGGTGAGGACGTCGGCGTCGGAGTGGCCGGCCAGGCCGCGCTCGTACGGGATCTCGACGCCGCCGAGGATCAGCGGGCGGCCCGCGGCGAACGCGTGGGAGTCGATCCCGATCCCCGAGCGCGTGCCGCCGCCGCTCACCCGAGCGGCTCCATGCGCCGGACGCGCCCCTCGAACACCGCGATCTCGCGCACGCCGACGGAGTCGAGCAGCTCGAGCGCCGCGTCGTAGCGGAAGGCGAGCTGGTCGGGCGTGTGGGCGTCGCTCGACAGGGCGATCGGGCAGCCGGCGTCGACGAGCATCTCGAGCATCGCCGGCGCCGGGTAGATCTCCCCCACCGGCTTGCGCAGCCCCGCGGTCGAGAGCTCGACCGCGACGCCGGACTCCGCGTAGGCCTCGACCGCGATCTCGTAGAAGCGCCGCAGGTCGCCCTCCGGGACGGGCGCGTCGCGGCCCCACACCTTGACCAGGTCCGGGTGGCTCATGATGTCGTAGAGGCCGGTGCGCGCCGCCTCGGCGGTCGTCTCGAAGTAGCGCTGCCACACCCGGTCGGCCGAGACGCCGGCGCCCCACACCGAGAAGTCCTCGGTGTCGAGCGAGTGGTCGCGCAGGAAGTGCACCGAGCCGACGACGAAGTCGAACGGCCGCGCCTCCAGCAGCGTGGCGATGCGGTCCTCGCGCCCCGCGATGAAGTCGGCCTCGATCCCCAGCCGCAGGTCGGTCTCCTCGCGCACGAACTCGCAGTAGGCGTCGAGGTCGTCGTGGGCGTTGCGCCGCCAGAACGGGTGCTGCCAGACGTCGAGGGCGGCGGTGAAGCGGTGGATGTGCTCGGCCACCCCGAGCTCCGCGACGCCGCGCTCCTCCGCGACGGTGCGGTAGCGGCCGGCGTTGTCGGCGGTGAAGTAGCGCTCCGGCGGGGTGTCGGGGTCGTCCGGGCGCAGGTGGACGTGGTAGTCGGTGAGCACGCCCTACTTCAGCGCATCCCGGAACGCCTGCGCGATGACCTTGTAGCCGTCGGGGTTCGCGTGGATGTTGCCGTTGCGCAGGCCGGAGGCGCACATGTAGGTCAGCGCGCAGATCCGCTCGACCGCCCGCGGGACCTGCTGGCCCTGGTAGTCGACCATCGTCTGGTCGGCGGTCTTGAAGGCGCCGAAGACGTCGGCGATCTTCATGTCGCCTGCGCCGTAGCCCTTGATCAGCCGGTCGCGGACGTTGGCGGCGAGCCCCGAGGACAGCGTCGCGGTGTCGCGGCTGGCCTGGTCGCCCTTCAGGTACAGCGACCAGAAGGGGTCATAGAGCGTCATCCCGGCGATCGGCGCCTTGCCGCCGGCGGCCTTGCGGATCCCGCGGGCGATGCGCGGCAGCTCGCGGTCGAGCCGGGCGAGCCCGTTGTTGAGGCACTCGCCGTTTATCGCGCCGCCCGACGCGCAGCGCACGAAGTTGTTGGCGCCGATGTCCAGCGTCACCAGCTTGATCTGCTTGCGGTGGTGGCGCAGGAAGTCCTCGGCCGCGTCCTGCTGGGAGTCGAACTCCGGCCGCTCCAGGCCGCCGTAGACGCAGATGCCGCCGTTGAGCATCGTCGAGGTCGACTCGCCGCCGCAGCCGAGCTTGACGTGGCGCAGGCGCTTGTCGGACTTGCGCAGCTGCTTGTAGAGGACGTCGGCGTAGCCCTGGTTCGTGCGGACGGTGTCGCCGTCGGGCGAGGCCTGCATGCCGACGGCCAGCGAGTCGCCGAGCGACACGTAGTAGTGGGGCTTCTGCTTGGCCTGGGCCCCGGCGGGAAGCAGCGCGAGGGCGAGAAGGGCGACGATGAGCGAGCGCATGAGGCGACTACGGTAGCCGCCGGGCCAGCAGGAGCTCGGCCAGCTCGCGGTCGTGCGGCGTCGTCACCTTGAAGTTGGCCGGGCCGGACTCGACGACGACCACCCGTCCGCCGGCCCGCTCGACGAGCGCGGCGTCGTCCGTGGCCGCGCGCAGCACCTCGTCGGGCTGGGCGAGCGCGGCGGCCAGCGCGGCGGTCCTGAACGCCTGCGGCGTCTGCACGGCCCACAGCTGCGAGCGGTCGAGCGTCTCGGTCACCACCCCGTCGGCCCCGGCGCGTTTCACCGTGTCGGTCACGCGGGCGGCGGCGATCGCCGCGTCGGCGTCCTCGAGCGCCGCCAGGCAGCGCCCGAACAGCGCGGGATCGGCGAACGGGCGCGCGGCGTCGTGGACGACGACGCGCCCGGCATGCCCCTCGACCAGCGCCAGCGCGGCGCGCACCGACTCCGAGCGCGTCGCCCCGCCGCGGACGCCTTCGCAGCCCGCAGGCGCATCGTGGCCCTCGGGCAGCGCGACGGCGATCCGCTCGATGCCCGCCGCGCGGATCGCGTCGACCGACCACGCCAGCAGCGGCCGGCCGCCCACGACGACGAACGCCTTGGGCCGGTCGGCACCAAGGCGTTCGCCACTGCCGGCCGCCACCAGGATGGCGGCCGCGTCCATCTGCGGATCCGGTGGGACCGCGGGGCTACTCGGTCTCGGCGGCCGCGCCGGCGGTCGCGAGCTTCTCTTCGCCCGAGTCGAAGAGCAGCTTGTCGAGGTGTGCCTCGGCCTCGTCCTCGCCCATCTCAAGCGCGTACATCAGCTCGGAGGCGAGGATCTTCTTGGCGCGCGTGAACATCTGCTTCTCGCCGGTTGAGAGGCCCTTGTCCTGCTCGCGCAGCGCGAGGTTGCGGACGACCTCGGCGAGCTCGTAGATGTCGCCGGTCTTGATCTTGTCGCGGTTGTGCTTGAACCGGCGGTTCCAGTTCTTCGGCATCTCGGAGACGTCGTCGGTGAGCACCGACAGGACCTTCTTGACGGTCTCCTCGTCGATGACCCGGCGCAGGCCGGCCTTGCCGGCGTTCTCGCACGGGACCATGACGGTCATGTCGTTGTGCAGGATCTTGATCGTCAGGTACTCGCGCTTCTCGCCAAGGATGTCCTTGGTCTCCTTCTTGAGCACCTGACCGGCGCCATGATGCGGGTAGACCACGTGGTCGCCGATCTGGTAGTCGATGTGCTCGGTCTCGCGAGTGATCTCGACGTCTTCGAACTGTTCAGCGGTGTCGGTGATGGTGTCCTCCTTGTTCTTCGCGACGTCGTGTCACGTCTGCAGATAGCGGTCCACGAGGTTGATCTCCTGCAGCCGGCGAAGGCCCTCGCGGATGTCCTTCGCACGGATCTCGCCCACGCCGTCGACCGCCTCGAGCTCGGGGTCGGTCGCGGCGAGGATCTCGTCCAGACCCCGGAACTCGCGCGTGATGTTCTGCACGACGAGCTTGGGCAGCCGGGGGATCCGTCCCAGGATCCGGTAGCCGCGGGGCGAGACGGGATAGTCGAGCGTGTTGACCTTGCGGTCGTAGCCGAGCAGCTCGGCGAGTCGACCGAAGTCGAGCAGGTCCTGGTGGGGCAGGCGCGCGATGCCGTCCTGGGCCACGGCGAAGGCGTCCTCGCGCGGCTCGGCCAGGTAGTCGTGCAGCAGCGCCGCCTTGTCGGCGGCCACGCCGACCATGGTCTCCTCGAGCTGCATCTCGATCAGCCGGCCCTCGGTGCCGAGCTCGACGATGTAGCGCTCGATCTCGACGGCCATCCGCGTCACGAGCTCCGCGCGCTGGAGGACCGTCAGGACGTCGTGCAGCGTGACGCCGCCCTCGAACTCCAGGGCGGTGAGGCGCGTCGACACCTGGTCGAGGCGGCTCCGGTACTTGTCGAGGGTCGCCAGCGCCTGGTTGGCCTTGGCGAGCACGACGGGGATGTCCTCGAGGATGTACTTGGTGCCGTCGACGTAGAGCGAGACGACGTCGCGGCGCTGGGAGACGGCGATCACCAGGGCGTCGGTCTGCTTGGAGACGCGCTCGGCGGTGCGGTGGCGCGTGCCGGTCTCCGACGAGAGGATCGTGGGGTCCGGCATCAGCTGGACGTTGCACCACGCGATCTTGGTCGCCTGGGTGTTCAGCGCGATGGCGCCGTCCATCTTGGCGAGCTGGTAGAGCATCGCCGGCGAGTAGTCGATGTCGAGCTTGATGCCGCCGCTGAACAGGAAGTTCAGCTCGTCGGGATCGCCGATGATGATCAGCCCGCCGGTGCGCGCGTCGACGATGTTGTCGATGCCCTCGCGGACGGCGCTGCCGGGCGCGACCATCTCCAGCGCCTTGACCATCCGGGGCTCCTGCCGCGCTTCGAGCTCAGAGAGCTCTTCACCAGATCGCGGCGTGACCACAGGGCCATCTTAGCAGGCCCGAACCGCTCATATGCAGCGGATTCCGCGCTGTAGCGCGGAATCCGGGCCTTGCATACGTGTCAAGGGCCTAGGCGGCGAGGGCCTCCTGCCCGCCCCGGCGCGCGTTCGGGAGCACCGCGCGGACGGCTGCCCGCAGCGTCCCGGCCTCCGGGCCGACGACGCGCGTGAGGCCGAACTTCGTCGCTTCGGCCATCCGCCGGTCGGCGTGGGCGACCGACCGCAGCTCGCCCGTCAGCCCCACCTCGCCGAAGCACGCCACGGGCTTGCCCGCCTCGCCGGCCAGCGGCACGCCGCGCGCCGCGCTGGCCACCGCCAGGGCGACGGCCAGGTCGGCGCCCGGCTCGTCGACCCGCACGCCGCCGGCCACGTTGACGAACACGTCCGCGGTGCCGGCGCCGATGCCGGCGTGGCGGCCCAGGACGGCCAGGACCAACGCGAGCCGGTTGCGGTCGATCCCGGTGCAGACCCGGCGCGGCGGGACCATCTCCGACGGCGAGACCAGCGCCTGGACCTCGACCAGCAGCGGCCGCGAGCCCTCCATCGCCGCAAGCACGACGCTGCCGGGCGCCCGCGTCGCCTCGCCGACGAAGCGGGCCGACGCGTCGGCGACCTCGACCAGGCCGCCCTGGCGCATCTCGAACACGCCGGCCTCGTTGGTCGAGCCGAAGCGGTTCTTCAGCGCCCGCAGCGTCCGGTAGAAGCGCTCGCGCTCGCCCTCGAACTGCAGCACGCAGTCGACGAGGTGCTCGAGCACGCGCGGGCCGGCCAGCGCGCCCTCCTTGGTCACGTGGCCGACGAGGATGGTGGCGATGCCGCGGGACTTGGCCAGCCGGGTCAGGCGGTCGGCCACCTCGCGCACCTGGCCGACCGAGCCGGCCGCGCCCGAGAGCTCGGACGCCACGAGCGTCTGCACCGAGTCGATCACCACGACCTCCGGGCGCTCGGCCTCCAGGGTGGCCAGCACGGTGTCGAGGTCCGTCTCGGCGAGGACGGGGACCTGCAGCGCGGCGCCCGGCAGCCGCTCGGCCCGCAGGCGGATCTGTGCGGCCGACTCCTCGCCCGAGACGTAGAGCGTGCGCCGCCCGGCGCCGGCCAGGTTGCCGAGGGCCATGGAGGTCAGCGTCGACTTGCCGATGCCGGGCGAGCCGCCCAGCAGCACGAGGGAGCCGGGCACGAGCCCGCCGCCGAGGACGCGGTCGAGCTCCCCGATGCCCGTCTGCAGGCGGGCGACCGACTCGGAGCGCACGTCGGCCAGCGCGACGGGGCGCACGGCGGCGGCGGCGCCTCGGCGCGCCGCCGCGGCCCGCCCGGCTGCCGGCGCGGCCTCTTCGACCAGGGTGTTCCACTCGTTGCAGCCGGGGCACTGCCCGTGCCACTTCGGGGATTCGTGGCCGCAGCCCGAGCAGACGAAGCGTGTGGAGGAGCGCGCCATTCCCCCCACCCTAGGTCCGGGTCAGGACGGCTTCGCCCCCTCCAGCGCGCGGTGCACGTCGTCGAGCAGGTCCTGCGCGTCCTCCACGCCGGCCGAGAGGCGGATGAAGCCCTCGGGCACCGCGTCGGTCCGCCAGCGCCCGCGGCGCTCGGCGGTGGTGTGGACGCCGCCGAAGCTCGTCGCGTCGACCACCAGCTCGGCGCGCGCGAGGAACGCCTCGGCCGCCTCGGCCGACGGCAGCGTGAAGCCGACGAGCGCGCCGAAGCGCGCCATCTGCCCGGCCGCGACGGGATCGTGGGAGGGGTGGCGGACGTCGGAGACCGCGGGGTGCTCCGCGAGCGCGCGCGCCAGGGCGAGCGCGTTGTCGGACTGCCGGGTGAGGCGCAGCTCGAGCGTGGCGAGCGACCGGTGGGCCAGCCAGGCCTCGAACGGCCCGGGGATCGCGCCCGCCTGGGTGCGCCAGGCGCGCAGTCCCTCCGCGTGGGCCGGGTCGCGCACGGCGACCGAGCCGAGCAGCAGGTCGGAGTGCCCGGCCAGGCTCTTGGTGGCGGCCATCATCGAGAAGTCGGCGCCGAGCTCGAGCGGCCGCTGCCCGAGCGGCGTGGCGACCGTGTTGTCGACGGCCAGCAGCGCGCCGGCCTCACGGGCGGCGGCGGCCACCGCGCGCAGGTCGCAGACATCCAGGCGCGGGTTGCTCGGCGTCTCGACCCAGACCAGCGTCGCCCCGGGCGTCGCGGTCACGATCTCCTCGGTCGACGTGCGGGTGAAGCGGACCTGCACGCCGATCGGCTCCAGGCGCTCCGCGGCGAGCTTGCGGATGCCGGGGTAGCCGTCGTGCGGGGCGACGAGCACGTCCCCGGGGCGCAGGCGCCCGAGGACCACCGCGGCCGCGGCGGCCATCCCCGAGGCGAACGTCAGGGCCTCCCCGCCCTCCAGCTCGCCGATCGCCGCCTCCAGGTGCGTGAAGGTCGGGTTGCCGTCGCGCCCGTAGCCGTAGGGCGCCGTGTCGGGCGCGCCGCTGAGGTGGAACGGCGCGGCGAGGACCGGGCCGGGGAGCAGCGGCTCGCCCTGCACGGCCGGCGGCAGGCCGGCGTGGACGGCGCGCGTCGCGTCTCCCCACGAACGGCGGGCCGCTCCGTCTTCGGCCGGGCCGGGTTGCGAAGCGCGTCTGGAATCCATCACAGGAGGCATGATGAAGGTCAAGCTCTCGTGGCCGTCGCCCGCCATGTGCGTCGCGTCGGTCGCCCTGTTCGTCGCGCTCGGCGGGACGAGCGTCGCCGCGGTGTCCTACGCCCGCAACGCGGGCAAGGTCGACGGCAAGGACGCCGTCTCTTCGTCGAAGTCCCTCGGCAAGGCGGCCGGCAACCTGGTGGCCACCGCGAGCAAGGGGCCCGAGAAGGGCCGGATCCCCGCGAAGTTCCTCTCCGACGTCGCGGTGGCCGACAGCTTCGGCAAGGCGTTCGAGGTGGCCGACAACGCCGTCGGCGCGCAGGAGCCGTTCGGGGGCGCTGGCGGGATCGGCACGCTGACCGCCAACTGCGTCGACCAGAACCCGAAGGTCGCCGTCGAGGACCCGTTCTCGACCATCCAGTTCGTCAACCAGTCGGGCGAGACCATCAACGTCACCCAGCGCAAGGGCAACGACGACGCGGACATCTTCCCGCTGGCCAACGGGACGGTGACCGGCATCAACATCGGCGGCTCGAACACCTTCGAGCTCCAGGTGCAGCGCCGCGGCACCTCGCTGCTCATCAACGGCACGATCCGCCAGGACGGGCGCGGCCAGCCGGCGGCCAGCTGCCTGATCTACGGGACGGTCATCCGGGTCGGGTAGCCCCGCGCCGACGGAAGAAGCTCCGCACGGCGGCGAAGGCCGGCCGCCGGCGGCCGTCGGCGTCGAGCAGCGCGGTGTCCCAGATCCGCTCCCGCGCGGGAGGCGGCCCGGCGAGCTGATACCAGATCACCTGCCGGACGCGCCGGTGGGCGCGCATCCGCGCGAGCCCCTCGACGATGTAGCGCGAGCGCACGGGCTCGCGCAGCCGGCGCGAGTCCGCGTGGTAGCCCCACTCGGTCAGGTAGATGCCGAGCGGCCGGTTGCGCGGGCCGCGCAGCGCCCGGCGGCGAGCCAGGGCGTCGAGGACGCGGGTCAGCCGCGACAGCGAGCCCGTGGTCACGTCGTCGCGCCCGGGCCCGGGGTAGCCGGGGCTCCAGCGCAGCGTGTAGGGGTGGTGCGCGAACCCGTCGGCCCGCAGCGGGGCGCAGGGCCGGACGGGCCGCAGGCGGCGGTCGCGGCAGGTGACCGCCCGCAGAAAGCGCAGCGGCGAGATCGCCGCCTCGGGCCGGGCCATCGGCGCCAGCTCGCCGAACAGGACCGGCGCCGCCGGATCGGCGCGCTTGATGGCGCGGTAGCCGGCCCGGTAGAGGCGGCGGTACTGGGCGGCGGCGGTCCGCGTCGGCCGCAGCGAGGAGTGCCAGTTCGGCTCGTTCCAGATCGAGAAGCGGACGACCCGCCGGTGGAAGTGGCCGGCCGCCGCGCCGGCGAACCGGCCGTAGGCCTTCGGATCCGGCCTCAGGGTGCCACGCCGGCCGCTCGCCGTCGCCCACCCGGGCGCGGGCCCGGTCAGCGTGAGCTGGACCTGCAGCCCGCCGGCGCGGGCGCGATCGACCGCCTCGTCGTAGCGGCGCCAGTCCGGCGGATCGCGGGGCGCCGCACCGGCCACCGCGGCCCAGGGGACGTTCATGCGGATCACCCGGGCGCCCAGCCGGCGCGCGAGCGGTGCCGGGCGGTCGGCGCCGAGCAGGCCGGCGGTGCCTCGGCCCGCGTAGGCCTCGGGCATGC
>DASVQH010000405.1:0-4255 GCA_036389195.1 Solirubrobacteraceae bacterium | reverse complement strand
GGGCGGTCTATAGAGGTCCAACGTCACAACCGCGTGATTCGCCGCCACGGATGTGACGTTGTGCGGCCACCAAGGCGCAAATCAGGCCGCCGGCCCAAGGCACCCTTCCCTCACCAGCCCGGCAGTGGCGCGCTCGCGCGCACCGGACCCCGGCGCACCGCCGGCGCAAGGCAGCCGCCACCCCCGGACGCGCCCCCTTACCGCTCCGCGAACACGCTGTACACACCCACGGGCAGCGCGGTCACGGTGCGGTCGCGCCCGGCGGCCTTGGCGTCGTAGAGCGCCACGTCGGCGCGGCGAACCAGGCCGGCCGCGTCCTCGGACCCGTCCCAGCTGACCAGCCCGGCCGAGCAGGTCTGGCGCATCGGCGTGGCGGCGCGCAGGCGCTCGACCACCGCGGACGCGTCGGCGATCGCGGTGTGCGGAAGCAGGACCGCGAATTCCTCACCGCCGTAGCGGGCGAGCAGGTCGGTCGGGCGGAGGCTGACGCGCCACGCCGCCGCCGTCGCGGCGAGGAGGTCGTCGCCGGCCTGGTGGCCGTGGGCGTCGTTGTAGCGCTTGAAGTGGTCGAGGTCGAGCAGCGCCAGGCACAGCGGGCTGGAGTACCGCGCGGCGCGAGCCAGCTCGCGCTGCAGCTCCCGCTCCCAGCCGCGGCGGTTGGTCACGCCGGTGAGGACGTCGGAGAGCGCCATCGAGGTCAGGCGCTCGAGCAGCGCGGCGCGCTCGAAGGCGACGGCCGCGTCGGCGGCCAGCACCTGCAGCATCCCCGGGACGCGGTCGGGCAGCTCGGCGGTCTCGGCGCGCCAGCCGACCGCGATGACGCCGACCGGCGCTCCCTCGCGGACGATCGGCTGCCACGCCGCGCTGCGGACGCCGCACAGCCGGGCGAGGTCGCGGTCGAGCCCGCCGGCGCCGTCGAGGCGGGCGACGAACTGCGCGCGACCCGTGCGGTACGCCGTCACGGTGGCCGAGGCCGGGTGCGCGAGGGGGATCGCGAGCTGCGGCGGGAGGCCGCCCGCGAGGGCCACGGACTCGGTGAGGACGAGCGCCCCGTCGTGGGCGTCGGGCTCGAAGAGCATCACGGTGTCGGCGCCGGCGACGTCGCGCGCCGCCTCGCAGATCGCCCGCCGCGCCGCCGGACCGTCGGTCTGCTCGGCCAGGCGGTGGGCGACGCGCCCCAGGACCGCGAGGTCCTCGGATTGCTCGGCCATCCGGCGCTGGGCGATCTTGCGGTCGATGAAGGCGCCGGCGTGGGCGCCGACGCGGGCCAGCATCGGCAGCAGGTCGCCGGCCGGTGTCCGCCGCGCGCGGGAGAAGAGGGTGAGGACGGCCAGCGGGCGATCGCCCGAGACGACCGGGAAGCCGACGCCGGTGGCCAGCCCGGCCGCCGGCTCGTCGACCCACACCGGCGCGCGCTGCGCCCACACCTGACCGGGCAGGCCGTCGCCGGGCGCGTGGGTGCGGTCGGGGTCGAAGCCGTCGGGGACGAAGCCGTCGCTCGACCACACCTGGGTGCATCGCAGCACGCCGGCGTCGGCGTTGTGGGTCCACAGCTCGCCGGCGTCCCACTCCAGCTCGGCCCCGAGGGTTCCGAGCAGCGCCTGGACGGCGTGCTCGGCCGGATGGTCGGCGACGAGCATCGCGGTGACCGCCTGCTCGGCGCGCGCGTGGCGCTCCGCGAGAAGGCGCTCGGTGACGTCGGGGAGGATGCCGGCGGCGCCGGCGGGGCGGCCCTCGGCGTCGCGGCTGGCCTGAGCGCGCACCTCGAGCCAGCGCTGCGGCGCGTCGGCGGCGCGGCGGTAGGGATGGACGAGCCGGAGGCCGTCGAGCTCGCCGGCGAGCATCGCGGCGTAGCCGGCGCGATCGCCGGGACCCATGCCGGCCAGGTGGAGCCCGGCGGCGCTGCGTCCGAGCGCCTGGGCGACGGGGATCCCGGTCAGCTGCTCGAACGCGCTGCTGAGGAAGGTCCAGCGCCCACGGGCGTCGACGGTGAAGACGGCCTCGGGCAGGTCGTCGAGGATGAGCGAGAGCTCGGGGGGTGCGGAGAGCGGCACGGTGCCCGTATCGGACGCTCGCCTTGACGACTTGAAACTTTCCCGCAGAACGGTCCTTTTCCCGGCCGTGTCCAGCGCCGGGCGGCCGATGGGGAGCCGGCCGCTACGCCGCCGCGCGCGGCGGCGGCAGCCGCCGCGAGACGACGCGCGAGACGCCGTTGCCGGCCATCGAGACGCCGTAGAGGCAGTCGGCCGCCTCCATCGTGCGCTTCTGGTGGGTCACGACGATGAACTGCGCGCGGTCCGAGAACCGGCGCAGGACGGTGAGGAAGCGATCGATGTTGAGGTCGTCGAGCGCGGCCTCGACCTCGTCGAGGATGTAGAACGGGCACGGCCGGGCGAGGAACACCGCGAACAGGAACGCCAGCGCGGTCATCGACTTCTCGCCGCCGGAGAGCAGCGTCAGCCGCTTGGTGGCCTTGCCGGCCGGCGTGATCTCGATCTCCACGCCGGGCTCGTCGTCGGGCGGGCGCTCCTCGGCCTCCGCGGCGGCCTCCGCGGCCTCGGCCTCGGCGGCGGGCTCGTCGGCGTCGCCGTCGCCGCCGCCCAGCACCGGGCGCGGACCGGAGTCCTCGCGGACGAGCCGCAGCCGCCCGCGCCCGCCGGGGAACAGCTGCTCGACGACCTCCTCGAAGTTGCGCGCCGCGGCGGTGAACGTCTCCTCGAACGCCTCGCGGATCCGCCGGTCGGTGTCGCGGATCAGGCCCTGGAGCTCGCGCAGCGCGGCCTCGAGATCCTCGCGCTGGCGCTCGAGCTCCTCGACGTGGGCGACGGCCTCCGCGTACTCCGCCTGGGCGAGCGGGTTGACCGGCCCGAGCTGCTCGCGGCGGCGGCGCAGCCGCTCGATGCGGCCGGTGAGCGCCTCGCGCTCGTCGTCGGCGAGCGGCTCGTCGGCCGGCTCGGCCTCCAGCCCCAGCACCTCGGCGAGCTGGGCCAGCTCGGTCTCCGCGTCGGCGGCGTGGTCGCGGACCTGCTGCGCGCGGACCTCGGCGCGGGTGACCTCCTCGCCACGGCGCTTGAGCACCGCCTGCACCTCGGCCTCGCGGCCGGCGCAGGCGCGCAGCTCACCGGCCAGGCGGTCGCCGGCGGCGCGATCGGCGTCCAGCTCGGCCTTGAAGACCTCCAGGCGCTGGGCGACGGCCTGGGCCGCCGCGTCGAGCGCCGCGGCGAGCCGCTCGACGCGCGGCAGCAGCGCCGCGTCGTCCTCCAGGCGCGACTGCTCGTGCTCGGTGCGGCGCGCGCGCTCGGCGCGCTCGCGCTCGGCTCGCTCGACCAGGCGCTTCTCGGCCGCCACCGCGGCTTCGAGCTGCGCGCGCCGCTCGGCGCTCGGCCCCTCGTCGGGCGCGCGCCGGCGCTGGTCGACCAGCCAGCCCGCGTGGCGCTCGGCCTCGGCGGCCTCCTCGCGGGCGCGGGCCGCGGCCCGGGCGGCACGGTCGGCCTCGTCGCGCACGGCCTCGGCGCGCGCCACGGCCTCCGACGCGCGCTCGACCTCGGCGATGGCCGACTGCTCGGCCTGCGCGGCGCGCTCGACCTCGGCGACGAGCGCGTCGCGGCGGTTGCGCTCGGCGAGGACCCGGTCCTCCCCGCCCGCGGGCACCTGGCGCAGCTCGCCGGTGGCGGGCGACCACACGCGTCCGGTGCGGGTGACGGCCACGCCGGCGAAGCCCGGCGCGAGCGCGGCGACGTCTTCGACGACCCAGGTGTCGTGGAGCAGGCGCGCGGCCAGTGACGCGGCGGCGCCGTCCGCGCGGAGGTGAGCGAGGAGCGGCTCCGCGCCGGAGGCGGGCGGCGCCGGAGAGGGGTCAGATCTCTCCGGCGGCGCGGCCGGCCCGACGACCAGGGCCGCACCACCGTCGCGCCCGGACCGATCCAGCAGGCCGGCGCCCTCGCCGAGGTCCGCCGCGACCGCGGCGCGCAGCCGCGGGCCGAGCGCGGCGGCGAGGGCGAGCTCGTAGCCGGGGGCGGCGCCGAGGCCGTCGGCGAGCGCGGCGGCGCCGCCGGGCGCGCCGGCGTGGGCGCGCAGGAACTGGTTGACCTTCGCGAGCTCGGCGCCGACCCGCGCGGCCTCGCGGCGCGCCTTCTCGGCCGCGCCCTCGACCTCCCGCCGCGCGCGGCGGGCAGCTTCGGCCCCCGCGTCGGCCGCGCGACGGCGCTCGACCGCCGCTTCCGCCGCCTCCCCCAGCCCGGCGGCCCGCTCGGCC
>DASVQH010000404.1:0-8710 GCA_036389195.1 Solirubrobacteraceae bacterium | reverse complement strand
CGACCTCGTGCAGCTCCTCCGCGAGCTGGCCGCCTCCCTCGACGCCGCCGACCGCGTCGAGCGCGACGCCGAAGCCGCGACCGCCCAGGCGCGCTTCACCGCCTGGCTGGTCCTCGCGCTGCCGCTCGGCGCCGGCGCGCTGGTCGAGCTCGCCGACCCGGGCTTCGCCCTCGGCCTCGTCGGTGACCCCGTCTCGGGTTGGCTCGCCGGTCTCGCGCTGGTGCTGCAGGCGTGCGCCGCGGTCTGCGTCCGCCACCTCGCGCGCGGGAGGCGCGCGCGGTGACGCCGGCGGCCGCCGTGGCGGGGCTGGCCGCCGCGCTCGGCGCCGTCGGCGTCATGGAGCTCGTGGCGCTTCGCGCCGGACGGCGGCGGCGGCGGCGCGGAGCAGACCGGCGGCCGCTGCGCGCACTCGGGCTCGCCGCGCTGCGCCGGCTCGGGCGGGGCGTCGGGCCGGTCCGGGCGCCCGCCGACCTGCAGTCGCGGCTCGACGCGGCCGGCCTCGCGCTGCCGGTCGCCGATCTGCTGGCGGTCAAGGCCGGTGCGGCGCTCGTCGCCCTGTTCACGTCCGCGCTGCTCGCGCCCGGTCTGCCGGGGCGCCTGCCGCTGGTCGTGCCGCTCGCCGTCCCCGCGGCGGCGTTCCTGGCGCCCGACGCCTGGCTGCGACGCCGGATCCGCGCCCGCGCGCGGACGCTGGAGCAGGAGCTGCCGGACCTCCTCGACCTCGTGCGCGTCGCGGTGGCCGCGGGGCTGCCGGCCGCGCGGGCGCTGGAGGAGGTCGGCGCGCGGCATCCGGGTGTCCTGGCCGCCGAGCTGCGGCGCGCGGCGGCCGCGATGGCGCTCGGCGCCCCGGCGACTGACGCCTACGCGCGCCTCGCGGCCCGCGCGCCCATCCCCGGGATCGCGGCGCTCGTCGCCGCGCTCGCCCGCGCGGCCCGCCACGGCGCGCCCGTCTCGGGCGCCCTGGCCGCCCAGGCCGCCGAAGCCCGCGCCGCCCGCGCCCGGGCGGCGGCCGAGCACGCCGCGCGCGCCGCCCCCAAGATCCAGCTCGTCATCGCGCTGCTGCTGGTCCCGTCGGTGCTGCTGCTCGTCGCCGCCGCGCTGATCCCGTCGCTCGTCGGCGGCCCGTGATCCGGCGCGGCGCCCCGTCCGCCGCACGCTGCCCCACACCGCCCCACCCTCGTAGCTCACGGACCGGACGACCCGGCTCGTTTCCCGCAACGCGCCGTGCACCGCTCCGCGGCGCACGCGAACTTGCACGAAGTCGCTCGCGGTGCCTCACGCCCGAAAAGCGCCCGCACGCAGGGAGAAAGCCCGCCGAAGCCTCCCGATCGCCACCCGGGTGGGACGAAAGTCGGCAGGTGTGTTGCAGAGTGGGGGGTTGTGGGGTACCTTCCCAGTCACAGCCGGTCCGGGGTGGCGGGGCTCCTCCCACTCCGCCACCTCGGATCGACTTGACCTTCTCCTCGCGTCGCCATGACTTCCCTTGGCCTTCACCGGCAGATTCGAACACTCCCTCGACGCCAAGAACCGGCTCACGGTTCCCGCGAGATTCCGCGCGGCGCTGTCGGGAACGGTGTACGTCGTGCGCGGCGCGGATCCCTGCGTCTCGATCTACCCGGAGGCCGTGTACGCCGAGATGGCGCAGCAGTCGACGGCGGGCATGAACCCGCTCTCGGCGCAGGCCCGGCAGGCGCGGCGCTTCTTCTACTCGCAGGCGGACGAGGTGGAGCTCGACGGCGCGGGGCGGGTCACGCTCCAGCCGCGCCACCTCGAGCACGCGCAGATCGAGGGGCGCGAGACGGTGATCGCGGGCTCGGGCGACTGCCTGGAGGTCTGGGATCGGACCGCCTGGGAGCGCTACGAGAGCGATCTGAAGGCCCACGGCGCTGAGCTGACCGAGAACCTTGGCCATCCTGCTTGACATGCCCTCCACGCACGTCCCGGTCCTCGCCGGCGAGCTGATCGAGGCGCTCGACCCGCAGCCGGGCGAGATCGCCGTCGACTGCACGCTCGGGGGCGGCGGCCACGCGCGCCTGGTCGCCGACCGCCTCGGGCCCACCGGCCTGCTGATCGCCATCGACCGCGACCCCCTCGCCGAGGAGGCCTTCGCCGAGCTCTCGGCGGAGGTCAGCTGCCGGACCCGCTTCATCCGCGCGGACTTCGCCGACGGCCTGCGCCAGCTCGCCGAGGAAGGGGTCCGCGCCGACCTGGTGTACCTCGACCTCGGCATGTCGTCGATGCAGGTCGACACCCGCGAGCGCGGGTTCTCCTACGCCTACGACGCCCCGCTCGACATGCGGATGGACCCCGACCAGGAGCTGACCGCGCGCGACGTCGTCAACACCTGGGAGCGCCGCCGCATCGCCCAGGCGCTGCGCCAGTACGGCGAGGAGCGCTTCGCCGACCGCATCGCCGGCGAGCTCGTCCGCCGCCGCGCGCAGGCGCCCCTGGAGACGACCTTCGAGCTCGTCGAGGCGATCAGCGCGGCGATCCCCGCGCCGGCGCGCTTCGGCGGCGGCCACCCGGCCAAGCGCACGTTCCAGGGCATCCGCATCGCCGTCAACGACGAGCTGGGCCAGCTCGACGACGCGCTGCCGCTGGCCTGGGGGATCCTCAGGCCCGGCGGCCGGCTCGCGGCGCTCTCCTTCCACTCGCTGGAGGACCGGCGCGTCAAGCGCTTCCTGGCCGACCGCACGCGCGGGTGCATCTGCCCGCCCGAGCTCCCCGTCTGCGGCTGCGGCCGCACGCCGGAGGCCGAGCTGGTCTTCCGCCGCTCCGTCGCCCCCACCCCGGGGGAGGTCGCCGCGAACCCGCGCGCCAAGTCCGCGCGTCTGCGCGCTGCCCGCAAGCTCGTTCCGTCCGACACCGGCGCGACACTGGAGGTCAGCGCATGAGCCAGTCCGCGAACGCCCGCGCCCGCGCGGGTCACGGCCGCTCGGCCCGGACGTACACCCCGCACGCGCCCCGGCGCGTCAGCGGGCCGGTCCGTCGCGGCTCCGGGACGGAGAGCGGAACCGGGGCGCGCGTGCAGGAGGCCGGCGCCCACGCGACCCGGCCGCGCCGCACGACCACCGCCTTCGACGCGCTCAAGGGCCTGCCCGACCACCGCTGGCTCGACGGCCTGCTGCGCTCCCAGGCGTGGATCTGGGTGATCGGGATCGCGCTCGGCGGGATCGTCGCCATGCAGGTCTCGCTGCTCAAGCTCAACTCTCAGATCAGCCACGACGTCGAGGCCGTCTCCACGCTCGAGCGCCAGAACGCCGAGCTCGAGTCGAGCGTCGCCAAGCTGTCGGCCGGCCAGCGGATCGAGGACGCCGCCGCCGAGGCGGGGATGGTCATGCCGCCCGCCGGAGCGGTCGAGTACGTGAAGGTCCGCCCGGGGCGCGACGCCGCCTGGGCGATCAAGCGCATGCAGGCGCCGAGCGCCGAGGCCGGCGCGCTGCTGGCCAACAACGGCGTCGTGCCGGGCTCCCTCGCGGGGACCCCAACCACCACGACGACGACGACCGCCACGCCGACGACGGCGACCACGACGCCCACGACCACCACGCCGGCACCGGCCGTGACCCCTGCCCCGGCGACCACCGCGCCCGCGCCCACCACCGCCACCAGCACGACGCCCGCCACCCAGCCCGCCGCCGGCACCACCACCGCGCCGGCACCCACGGCACCGGTCACCGGCGCCGCCCCCGCACCCGTGCCAGGGCAGGGCTGAACGCGGCTGTGAAGCTGCTCGAGCGCCGCATCGGGCTGCTCTTCGCCGTCTTCCTCGTCCTGCTCGGCGTCGGAGCCGCGAAGGCCACGTGGATGGGCACCGTCCGCGCCTCCGACCTCAAGGCCCGCGCGGCCACCCAGCAGAAGTCGACGATCACCGTCCCCGCGCGCCGCGGGACGATCACCGACCGCCGCGGCGTCGAGCTCGCCGTCTCCGAGCCGGCGTCGAGCATCGCGGCCAACCCGTACCTGATCAAGGACCCGGCCCGCGTCGCGCAGCTGCTCTCGCCGCTCATCCAGCAGCCCGAGGACGTCCTGCTGCGCAAGCTGACCAAGCGCGGCACCGGCTTCGTCTACCTCGCCCGCAAGGTCCCGGCCGCGCCCGCCCGCGCGGCGCAGAAGCTCGCGATCGAGGGCCTGGAGTTCCTCCCCGACGCGCGCCGCACCTACCCGCGCGAGTGGCTGGCGTCGCAGGTGCTGGGCATGGTCGGCACCGACAACCAGGGCCTGGCCGGGATCGAGCAGTCCCAGGACGCCCGGCTGCGCGGCGAGGCGGGCGAGCGCCAGCTGGTCAAGGACGCGCTCGGCGACGCGATCTCCCTGCGCGAGACCAAGCCGGAGCGCGAGGGCGCCGACGTCCGCCTGACCCTCGACGCCAACCTGCAGGACCGCGCCGAGGCGGTGCTCTCCGACCTCGGCGAGGAGTGGAAGCCCAAGGGCGCCACCGCGATCGTCATGGACCCGCGCGACAACTCGGTCCTGGCCCTGGCCAACTGGCCGCGCGTCGACGCCAACGACGTCGCAGGCGCGCCCGACTACGCCCGCCAGAACCGCGCGGTCGGCTCCTCCTACGAGCCGGGCTCGACCTTCAAGGCCTTCACGGTGGCCGGCGCGCTGGAGGACCAGAAGGTGACGCCGGAGACGGAGTTCACCCTGCCGCCGTCGATCGTCGTCGCGGACAGGGAGATCGGCGAGTCGCACGCGCGCGGCACCGTGATGCTCAACACCGCGCAGATCCTCCAGCAGTCCTCCAACGTGGGGGCGGTCAAGATCGGCCTCGAGGAGGGGCCGGACCGCTTCGACCACTGGGTCCGCCGCTTCGGCTTCGGCCGCCCGACGGGCGTCGACCTGCCCGGCGAGGAGGCGGGGATCATCCTCGAGCGCAAGCGCTACTCGGGCTCCTCGATGGGCAACCTGCCGATCGGCCAGGGCCTGGCCGTGACGCCGATGCAGATGGCCACCGCCTACGCGGCGATCGCCAACGGCGGGGTCCTGCGGCCGCCTCACATCGTGGCCGACGTCGGCGGGAAGCCGACGCCCAAGCCGCGCGGCCACCGCGTCATCGCCGCAGCGTCGGCGGCGAGCCTGCGCCGGATGCTCGAGGGCGTCCTCGGGCCGGGCGGCACGGCGACCGGCGCCGCCATCCCGGGCTACCTGCTCGCGGGCAAGACCGGCACGGCCAACAAGCCCGACCCCGTCTACGGCGGCTACTCCGAGTCCAAGTACGTCGCCTCGTTCATCGGCTTCGCGCCCGCCGACCACCCGCGGCTGCTCGTGACCGTGATGGTCGACGAGCCCAAGGGCGACATCTACGGCGGCGCGGTCGCCGCGCCCGCGTGGAAGGCGATCACGAGCTTCGCGCTCAACTACCTGCGCATCCCGCCGGAGTAGGCTTCGCGGCCGATGACCGACCTGGCCGCCCCCGCCGCAGCGCACCTGCGAGCGACCCACGAGGTCGCCAACCAGGCCGTCCCGTTCGAGGACGTCGACCTCCACGGCAACGACGCGGCGTTCGCCGAGGCGATCGAGCGCGAGGGCGCCGGCTGGGCGGTCGACCGCATCCGCGACACCGCGCTCGTCGCCGGCTCGGCCGAGGCGATGGAGCACGGCCGCCGCGCCGAGCGCCACGACCCGCGGCTCGTCACGCACGACCGCTACGGGCACCGGGTCGACCTCGTCGACTACGACCCGAGCTGGCACTGGCTGCTGCGCGGCGCCGTCGAGCGCGAGATCCACGGGCTGCCGTGGCGCGACCCGCGGCCCGGCGCGCACACCGCCCGCGCCGCGCTCGCTTACCTGTGGACGCAGCCCAACGCGGGCGTCATGTGCCCCGTGTCCATGACGTACTCCGTGATCCCCGCCCTGCGGCGCGACCCCGAGATCGCCGCCGAGTGGGAGCCGCGCCTCACGCGGCCCGACTACGAGCACGGCGCGCTGGCCGGCATGGCCATGACCGAGAAGCAGGGCGGCTCCGACGTCCGCGCCAACACCACCCAGGCGCACCCCGCCGGCGACGGCCGCTACGAGCTGGTCGGCCACAAGTGGTTCTGCTCGCACCCGATGGGCGCGGTCTTCCTGGTCCTCGCGCAGGCGCCGGCCGGGCTGTCCTGCTTCGTGGTCGAGCGCGGCCCCGGCTTCGAGATCCAGCGCCTGAAGGAGAAGCTCGGCTCGCGCTCGCTGGCTTCCAGCGAGGTCGAGTTCCGTGGCGCGCCCGCCCGCCTGCTCGGGGAGGAGGGGCGCGGCGTCGCGACGATCATCGACATGGTCACCCACACGCGCCTGGACTGCGTGCTGGGCAGCGCGTCGGGCATGCGGCGCGGCGTCGCCGAGGCGATCAACCACGCGCGCCACCGCGCCGCGTTCGGCGCCACGCTGGTCGACCAGCCGCTGATGCGCAACGTGCTCGCCGACCTGGCGATCGAGGCGGAGGCCGCGACGGCGACGGCGTTCCGGCTCGCGCGCGCCTACGACGAGGCCGACACGCCGCTGCGCCGCTTCGCCACCGCGGTCATGAAGTACTGGATCTGCAAGCGCGCCGCCGCCCACGCCGCCGAGGCGCTCGAGTGCCACGGCGGCAACGGCTACGTCGAGGAGGGCCCGATGGCGCGGCTGTTCCGCGACGCGCCGCTCAACGGCATCTGGGAGGGCTCGGGCAACGTGATGTCGCTCGACGTCCTGCGCGCGATGGCCCGCGAGCCCGAGGGCCTGCCGGCCTTCCTGGCCGAGTGCGGCCTGGCCCGCGGCGGCGACCCGCGCCTCGACGCCCACCTCGACGCCCTTCCCGCCACGCTCGCCACGCTCGGCGACGGCCCGGAGGCCGCGCAGTGGAACGCGCGCCGCGTGGTCGAGGACCTGGCCGTGGCCTTCCAGGCGTCGCTGCTGGTGCGCTTCGCGCCCGCCGCGGTGGCCGACGCGTTCTGCGCCGGCCGGCTGGGGGAGGCCCGCGGGCGCGCGTTCGGCACCCTGCCGCGGGGGATCGACGCGCGCGCGATCGTCGATCGCGCGCTGCCCGCCTGACGCCGCACCAGGCGCCTGCGCGACCTGGTCGACGAGGCGGCCGGGGCCGCCGGCGGTGACGTGGAGATCTCCGGCCTCGCCTACGACAACCGGCGGGTGGCTCCCGGGACGTTGTTCTTCGCCGTCCCCGGCTTCACGCACGACGGGCACGACTTCGCGCCCGCGGCGGTCGCGGCGGGCGCGGCGGCTCTGGTGGTGACGCGGCGGCTCGACGGGCTCGAGGTCCCGCAGGTCGTCGTCGCCGACGTGCGCGCGGCGATGGCCGCCGCCGCCGCGCGCTTCTGCGGCGACCCGACCGCGCAGCTGCCGGTCGTCGGCATCACCGGGACCAACGGCAAGACCACGACGGCGTTCCTGGTCCGCGCGCTGCTGGAAGCGGCCGGGCGGCCGTGCGGCCTGCTGGGGACGGTCAAGTCGGTCGTCGGCGGCGAGGAGCTGCCGGTCGAGCGCACCACCCCCGAGGCCATCGACCTGCAGCCGATCTTCCGCGCGATGCTCGACGCCGGCGACACCGCGTGCGCGATGGAGGCCTCCTCGCACGCGCTCGAGCTGCGGCGGGTCGACGGCATCCGCTTCGCCGCCGCCGTCTTCACCAACCTGACGCAGGACCACCTCGACTTCCATCCGACGATGGAGGCCTACTTCGAGGCCAAGCACCGGCTCTTCGCGGGCACGCCGGCGCCGCCCGGCGTCCGCATCGTCAACGTCGACGACGCCTACGGGCGCCGGCTGGCCGACGAGTACCCCGACGCCGTGACCTTCGGCCTCGCCGCGCCCGGCGACTACGGCGCGCTGGCGCTGCGCACCGGGCTGGCGGGCTCCGAGTTCACGCTGCGCACGCCCGAGGGGCGCTTCGAGGGCGTCCGCTCACCGCTGCCGGGCCGTTTCAACGTCCTCAACGTCCTCGGCGCGGTGGCCGCCGTGCGGGCGCTCGGCGTCGACCTGGAGACCATCGTGGGCGCGCTGGCCGGCGCCGGGCGCGTGCCCGGGCGGTTCGAGCCGGTCGACGCGGGGCAGGACTTCGCGGTGCTCGTCGACTACGCCCACACGCCGGACTCGCTGGAGAACGTCCTGCTGGCGGCGCGCGACCTCGCGACGGAGGGCGGCGGGCGCCTCATCTCCGTCTTCGGCTGCGGCGGGGACCGCGACCGCGGCAAGCGCCCGGTGATGGGCGCGATCTCGGCCCGCCTGGCCGACCACACGATCGTCACCTCCGACAACCCGCGCTCCGAGCCGCCCGAGCGCATCGTCGCCGAGATCCTCACCGGCATCGGGCCGCGCCCCGACGACGGCGTGGAGTCCGACGTCGACCGCCGGCGCGCGATCGCCCGCGCCGTCGCGCTGGCCGGCCCCGGCGACGTCGTGGTCATCGCCGGCAAGGGGCACGAGCAGGGCCAGGAGCTCGCGAACGGGCGCAAGGAGCCCTTCGACGACGTCACGGTCGCGCGCGAGGCGCTGCGCGACGCGGTGCGGGCGGCCTAGCGGGATGCGCGACTGGGGGGCGCCGTTCGTCGCCGAGGCCGCGCGGGCCGCGCTGGTCCGCGGGCGACGCGACGGCGACGGCGCCCGCGACGGCGGGCCGGCGCGCGCGGTGATCGACTCGCGGGGCGTCGGGCCGGGGGACCTGTTCGTCGGCCTGCCCGGCACCCGGGCCGACGGCGGCTCCTTCGCCGCCCGGGCGCTGGAGGCCGGCGCCTGG
>DASVQH010000403.1:0-37935 GCA_036389195.1 Solirubrobacteraceae bacterium | reverse complement strand
GCGCTCCCAAGCCCGCCTATTAGCCCCTCGGAACCCCGGATGCGCGCGGTGACCGCTGCCCCGTCGATACACCGCGCGCCGACAGCAACCGTGCCGTCGTGTCGGTCGTGCAAACAGCATCAGCCTGTCATGTCCCGGCCTGTTCTTGCCGCGACAGACGTTAGGTACCCGCCCACGGTCGAGCGACTCAGGCTGTCGGTTCGAACGACGAGCAGCCTAGCGGCAGGCCGTCCGCTTGCTCCCGCTTCGGCGCGAGAAGCGACAGTGTCCGACTAGCTGAGCGAAGCTCCTTGCCTTGAGGCAAAAGCGACGGCGCCCTGGCGCCGTGCGGTACTGCCGGTTCGGACGAGAAGCGGCAGTCCCGCGACGCGCCGCTCGCCACCCGCTTCGCGCGAGAACCGACAATGACCTACTCCGTAAGAGGCGGGCAGTGCGCGATCGGAGCGGGGTCCCGAAGGACCATGAGGGCCGAGTACTCGAGCCGCAGTTCGCGGCGCTGCTCGCCCGACGGACCATCGTTCTCCACGTCCCTCCATCCGACGTGGACTGCCGCATAGCCGACGTGGAGGACGTCGTCCGCTCCGGCCGCGAACTCCCCGAGGATCGTGCCGATGCGCTCCGTGAGGCCGTCCTTAGTTTCGGCCCACACGAGCACGGTGCGGATGCCCGTCCGCCCCTCGGCGATCATGGCCGTAGCTCCCGCCGGGCGATCGCGATCTGATCCGCCGGCGCGCCGAACTCCACGACGAGCGCGTCGTCGCTGATATCCCACCGGGCAAGCAACTCGTCGGCTTCGATGAGCGCACACCGAGCCCACAGCTCGGCCCGCTCGCTGGTGAAGGGTCCGGGCAGTTCACCGAGCTCAATCTGCCGCCGGAATAGGCACATGAACACGACGAAGCGGAGGTCGGGATCGCCGTCGGGACGTTCCTGCAGCCATGGCGCGACGATATGGAAGCGCTCGGGTCCTGCTAGGGCGACGAGCTCGCCGCGGAAGACGACCGGTTCGAGGTCCACGAGATCGATCACGCTATGGAGAGTGCGGCGGGCAGCGCAATTCGCCTCCCCTCGTCAGCGCTCGAAACCACGTCCGCGCTCGCGGGCACGGTGGTAGGTCTCGACGAGTCGCGTCGCCTTCTCGTGCGCACGTCGCCCCTCGAGATCGTCGGGGCGCGGCCCGAGCGCGTCGGAGCGGTCGTTGAACCCGGACATGCGGCGATAGTCGTCGATGGCGATCGCGGCCATCCGCCAGCGGCGGATGTGGTAGCGGGGCGCGCGCTTGCCCGGCTTCGAGCCGAGCGCATTGGCCAGCCACTCTGGTTGTTCGAGCTCGAGGGCCGCCAGACTAGTCGCGCGCGGCGACGGATGGGGCTGTTCGGCTTCTCGCTTCTCGGAGAGGACCTCGTGGATGCGCTCGTTCGCGCGGCGAATGACTCGATCGGTCATTCGCGGGCTTTTGCCGGTGAGCTCGCCGATGTCCGCGTACGTGTGCCCCATAGCCTTCAAGAAGGCGACCCGCCGGTCACGGAGCGGAAGCCGGCCGAGGATGTCGATGGCCTCCCGAAGCTTCGCGCTCTCCTCATGCGGATCGCGAGGGTCGACCTGCCAGTCGACCACCTCGGGATCGACGGTGAAGTAGCGGCCTGACTGCTCACGGTGGAGACGTATGGCCTCGTGCTTCGCGACCACGAAGAGCCACGCCTCATGGCGGTTGTCCGTCCGGTCCGGCTGCTTCCGCAGGAACTGCACCCACGCAATCGCGCAGGCGTCGTCGAGATTGGCCTCGGACGTGTTCACGGCCCGTGTGAGCTTCCTTCGAAGCACCGGGTGGTAGCTGAGGAAGATGTCGGTCTCGTCGCCAAGCGGCGGCGGCGGGGGCTCGTCATCCACGGGCGAGCCTCCTCAGTGCGCGATCGCGGAACCAGGGGCGAAGCTTTGTCCACGCCGGCGGGAGGTTCCCGTAGATCAGGACCGCATCGCCGGCGCGGCTCTGTCGCAGGGCGTTGGCCGGGGCGAGCGGGCGCCAGGCCGGGGCGTCCGTCCGTGACCGCCGCCCGTCGCTACCGATCGACGTCGAGAGCTGCCGCTCCTCCTGCTCGCCGAGAAGTCTGCCGACGTACTGGATGGTGGTCGGGCAGGAAATCCCCGATCCGATGAGCTTCGCCCGGTGGTTGTTAACGATCGTCTCCGCCGCGCCGGGCCACTGGCGGTGCATCTGCGCGAGGTCCTGGACGACGGTGACGAGCTGAATGCCTTGGCCCGCGCCCGTGGAGGCGAGCGCGTCGAGGTGCGGCAGCGGCGCGATGTTCGCGGCCTCGTCGAGGACGATGAGCAACGGCGGGTCGAGCGGAGCGCCGGTCGCGGCCGCACGGGCCGTGACCTCCGCGACAACCTCCTCGAGCAGCGTCACGAACAGCGGCCGGAGCCGCTGCTGCTCGTCCGCCGTGGCGCACAGGAAGGCCGCGTTGCGCCTGCCGTTCAGGAGCCACGCCGAGGTCAACTCGGCGGAGGCAGCCGAGTCGGCAATCGTCGGGTCGTTGTAGGCGTCGAGCGCGACCGACGCCGTCATGTAGAGCGAGGATCGCAGTCGGTCGTCGGCCTGCCAGACGGCCTGCACGGCAGCCAGCGCAGCGGCGACGCCGTCGTCCGACGCGGGACTCGGCGCGTCGTAGACGGTCCCGTCAAGCAGGTCGGCGACCCGCTCCTGCGCGTCGGTGTCGATCCAGCGGACGACGTCGCGCATGGACTTGCCGTTACAGGCCGCCGCGAAGAGCAGTGGAGCGAGGAACCGCGCGCCCGACTTTGCCCAGAACTCCGACTCGTTCGAGGCTCGCGCCGGCTGGGCGGCTCGGGCGAGGCGCTCGGCCGTCCGTCGGGCGCCCGTCCAGTTCGTGCATCCGCTGAGCGGCGTCCAGCCCGCCGCCGGGAGCCCCGTCACGCCGGTCGGGTCGTAGATCTTCACGTCGCCCAGCTGCCGCCGGTGCGCGAGCGTGTCGCGGACGAGGTCGGTCTTGACCGACGTCGCGAGGACCGGCCCGTCCCACTCGAGCAGCGCGGGGATCGCCAGGCCCGTGGTCTTGCTCGTCTGGGTCGGGGCGATGACGATGAGCGACTGGCGCGTCTCCGCGGCGATCAGGCGCCGCCCCACGCGTCCGACCGTCACTCGCCCGCGCGACGGCCCGCGAACCGCGAGGCGGGACGTCGCGCGCGGTCGCCCACCGAGCCCCGCCCCGCCGACGCGCGCCGCAGGCGTTCAGCGCCCGGGTGACGCCGGCCAACCCCAGCATCGAGGGAAGGGCGAGGACCACCAGCGCCGCGTAGAACCCCAATGGACCAGGCAGGTCCGCGCGCGCGCCGACGGGCCAGGCGGCGGCGGGGTCAGCGAGGTGGTGCGGCAAAGCGATCAGGACGCGAAGGACCGCGCCCGCGTCGAGCACCGGCCTTGGGCCCGCAGCGAGCAGCGAGGCGAGCTCGCCCCACAGCCACACCAGCACGCCGGCAGCGAGCAGGAGGCCGAGCGCGACGAGGGCCACTCGCTCGGCCAACTCACCTCCCCCGCTCGGGCCGCGCTCGCTCATGGCCGGCAGTCGAGCATCCGCCCGTCCGTGTCGACGATCGGAACCTCGACGTCGGAGATCCGGTGCTGGACGAGAAAGCTCCGCGTGCCGACCTTCCAGAGCGCGACGCCGGGGTCGAGCGCCGGGAGGATCTCGGCTTCGAGGGACGTGAGGCCCAGCAGCTCGCGGGTGTGCGGCACCTCGTCCTCGACCTGCCGGTAGATCACCCGCGTGTGGGCATCGTGCAGCAGCCCCTCGGCGAGCGCGACCTCGCGGCTGCCCGCGGCGCCGGCGGCCGACAGGTCGCTCAGCCGGTGCGTCACCACGAGGTTCTGGATTCCGTAGGCGCGCGAGCGCTTGAAGGAGTCCTGCAGCCACTCGCCGATACCGAGGATCCCGACGACACGCCACGCCTCGTCGAAGACGTTTACGACCTTGGGCGCCGCGACGCCGGCGCGGTCGGCCTCGGCGTGCAGCGCGGCGATCGCCGCGCGCTGCCAGGCCGACGCGCAGGTCATGCCGATCCCGAGCGCCGCCGAGTCATAGAACGCCGAGAGGTCGAAGACGACCGCCCGTCCGCTCAGGTCGAGGTGAGCGCTCGTCGGGCCGTCGAACATCCCCTTGAGGTCGCCCTCGCATAGGCGCTGGAGCCCGAGGGCGGCCGCGCGCGCGGTCGCGGCCATCTGGTCGGGGGTGGTGACGATCCGCTCCGCCATCTCGGCGGTCGGCCGGAACAACAGCTCGACGACCATCGGGAGCGTCGGCTCGCCGCCCGAGCGGTCGTTGAGGAGCCGCAGCGCCTCTCGCAGGGCGCCCTCTTCCTCCGGCCGCAGATGGCGGCCGAGGGCGGACGCGCACACGGCCTGCAGGAGCATCAGCTGGCTCTGCCAGCCGGCTCCTCGTGCGATCGGGTTCAGCCGGACATCGCCGCCCGGTTCGAGTCGCACTGGCTCGGCGCCGAGCGCGCGGGCGAGCGGCGCGTACTCGCCCTTCGGGTCGGCGATCCAGGGGATCCGGCCAAACAGCGCCTGCCGGTAGAGGTAGGTCTTGACGAGCGAGGACTTCGCCGAGCCGACCTCGCCCAGGACGAGCATGTTGGGGTTAGTCAGAAGCCGCTGCTCGTAGAGCGCGAAGGGGTCGTAGGCGAAGGACGCGCCGTAGAGGTCGCGACCGATGTACACGCCGCGCCCGCCGAGGCCGCCTTCGGCGACGAAGGGGTAGATCGCCTGCGCGTTGGCTGTGGTGGCACGATGCCCGTCGCGCTCGGCGAGTCGGCGCCGACGGCGCACTGCCGGGCGCATCTCGGGAGGAAGATGCGCCCGGCTCATGAGCCCCGTCCGATGGGAGTCGCGGACCGCAGGCCGCGGGCGACGGGGAGTGCGCCCTGGGGGAACCCGGTGTCCTGCTCGCCCCAGAGGGGCTCGAGATCGAGATGCGCCTGCTGCGCCGCCTGCTCGATCTCCTCGCAGGCGCGGTCGAGGTCCTCCGCGTCGCGCCCGGACACGGTCACGTAGCCGGCGAAGCGAACCTCCTCATGCCCTTCCGCCAGCTCGGACTCGCGGGCGCGCGTGGCCTCCTGCTGCTTACGCTTGCGGGCGGGCGTCCTGAATCCGCGTTCGGCACGCAGCTGCTCGTCGGCCTCATCGCTCGTGATCGCGGCCTCCACAGCGGCCCGCGCGCGGTGCGGTGCAACGGGCTCGAGAACGATCGACACGGAACGGACGGCCTGGGCACCGAGCAGCAACGCACCGAGGAAGGTCGGCCGCACCTCTAGGCGCGGCCACTGCGCGATCCAGTACGTGCGGTGAAGCGCGCCGTCGGCGCGGTAGGTGCTCCAAGTCGTGTCGGCGGCGATCGGCCCGAACGCCCGGTCGGCGGCTGTGACGCCGTGGCGCCGGCCGTAGGGGTCGAAACCAAGCCGGATCGCTGACGCGTACTGCGACGGCGACAGCAGGCCGGTGACTACCACGTCGGCCGGGTCGAACCGCGCGGCGAAGGTCTGGACTTCGCGGATCAGCACGCCGCACGCCTGGGCGTCGCGGTCGAGCTTGCGACTGCGCGCGTCACGGCCGGCCTGAGCCCACGCCCGCCGCTGGTCGACCTGCAGCGCGATGAAGACCTCGTGGTCCTGGGTGACCTGCGTGGCCGTGTCGAGCAGCGCCTCGTACGAACGGCGGCCGGGGTCGTCGGCCGGGACGGCGAGGTCAGCTGCGTCGAAGAGATGGCCCTGGAGCTCGTCGCCATCGCCGGGGACCGTCCGCTCGAGCACCTGGACGCGGCGGACCGGCGTGCGGTTCCGGGCCAGTCCGGCGAGGACGCGGCCCCAGCGCTCCAGCCGGCGCTCCTGCTCCGCCTCGGCCAGCAGCCCGAACGAATGGACCTTCGCGGCGAGGACCGCGGTGTACGCCCCGAGCTGGGGGTCCTTGAAGACGCCCACCTCGTGCCCTCCGTCGACGGGGACGCTGAGCAGCTCACAGCCGGTGAGAGCGTCGGGCAAATCGAGGGTGGCGCTGGCGCCCTCGACCGGGCGCTCGGACCGCCACCGCTCGCCGCGTCGGGCGCGAAGGCGCAGCCAGCTAGCCGCCACCGGCGCCCATTCCTCGGCCGTCCGGCCCCTGAACGGCACGAACCCGATGACGGCGGCCCCTGCCACAAGGCCGAGCGCGGTGACGAACCCGGCGCCGTTGGGGGCCGTGCGGAAGACGACGACAGCGAGGCAGCACGCGATCCCCGTCACGAGCACCTGGCCGACTCGGAGGCTTCCGACGACGCCGCGCCGCTCCAGCGGCCCGAACCTGAACACTCGTCTCATGCCGTCCGGTCCTCGGAGCGGTCGGCCGACCCTGTCGCCGATCCGGCCGGCGATGTGGTCGCGATCGAGGCGTACCGCTGAGGCGCCTGCTCGCCGGCCGGAGTCGAGCGCGCGACGGCCGCGACAGGAGGCGATGAAGCCGGCGATCCGGGAGCGCCGCCGGGAGGACGCCCCGCGGCAGCGGCGGCGCCGGCCGGCGCGAGGTTCCGGACCATCGCCTGTCTGACGACCATGCCGGCGGCGAGCGCGCCGGGCACCGAGTGACTTGCCTGCCGAATCGTTCCTCGGTGCAACGACCGACCCTGCGCGGCGTCGCCGAACGGGACAATCGCGAGTATGACCCAGGGGGTCAGCGCGGCTAGCAGGAGAACCGCGCAGCCCGCCAGCAGCGCGCTGAGGCCCCCGGTCGCTCCGCCGCGGGCGTCCCCGATCGCGCCGGCCGCGAGAGCGAATGCGCTCGCGATCGTGAACTTCGAGGCGATGATGGCGAGCAGCCAGCCGGCGAGCTTGCGGCACCAGTGGGCGGTCTCCCGCCAGACCATCGCGACGAAGGTGAGCGGCAGAAAGGACACCGCGACGTAGGTGGCCGCTTCGCGCATCACGAGCTCTAGCCACACGAGCAGCGACAGCAGCGCCGTGACGATCGCGCTGAGAAAGAGCAGGAAGCCCGGGAGCGGGCTTCCTGTCGCCGATGCGGGTACG
Source organism: Solirubrobacteraceae bacterium (assembly GCA_036389195.1). GTDB lineage: Bacteria > Actinomycetota > Thermoleophilia > Solirubrobacterales > Solirubrobacteraceae > JACCYI01. The sequence continues at coordinate 30,864 of DASVQH010000403.1, read as the reverse complement.
AGGATCTCGGCGAGGTCGCTGAACGCCTCGCGACTCCCGGCCCGGAAGCCGCCGAGGACTGTGCTCGTCATCCAGTCCGTGACGCCGAGAGCGGCCTCGACAAGCGTCACGCAGGCGAACGTCAGGAGCATCGCGAGCGGCAGTGCGACGAAGACCGAGCGTGCGAGCATCGCCGCGTCCTGGCGCAGGGTCGCTTGGATGACCGCGAGGAGGACGAAGATGATCGACATCGAGAGGGCGAGCGATGCGGTGGTGCGGTACTGGCGACCGAACCAGGCGCTCCCGAGCTCCGGCCTGGTCGAGCGGTCGATCCGCTTGCCGATCGCGTCGACGAGCCATGCCGCCCCCTCACCGGCCCATGAAGCGAGACCGCCGAAGACCGCCCCACCGGCGGCCTCGACGCCCGCGCCGAGGACGTCGCCGGCAACGTCGCCCGCGGCGCCCACCAGCTCCGACCCGGCACAGATGAGCGACGCGCCCGGAGAGCACGCTCGCGCGAGGATCCCCTTCGAGCGCTGGGTCGCCTTGGTCGGGATGAGCGACTGGGCGTGCGCCGTGTCGACGGGGCCAAGTGCAGCCACCAGCGAGAGCACGATCGCCACCGTCGCCCTACGGCACATAGCGGAACTCCTTGAACGAGGCCGCCGCGGGGTCGAGCACGTCGAGCGAGGTGGCCGGCGATGGCCCGGCCACCTGCGACACGGCGGCGACCCGCCATGCCTCGGACTGCCAGACGACGCGCACCGTCGTCGTCGACCACCCGACGCCCGCCGCGCGCACGTCGCTCACGCCGATCGCCACGGACCAGATCGCGACCGCGGCACGGCCTCCTCCGTAGTCCTCGACGCGGTACCCGAGCGGCGCCGAGCGGGCGACTCGGCGCGCTCCGGTGTAGTCGGCCGCGATCCGATCGCGCTCAGCGGCGTAGACGCGACGCAGGCGCGTGCGCGCCTCCGACGCGGCCATGGCGGAGACGAGCCTGTCTCGCCGCGCGTCGTCGAGCACGACCTCCAGCGAGAGCGACGCCAGGAAGCGCGCCGCTGCACGCACGGCGCCGGCGCGCGTGGGCTGGGCGCGGCTGGGGGTCCCCGCCTCGCCGCCGGCCTGCCGACCCTCGTCGGCTGACCCGGGCGTCCCAGGTGCGAAGATGAGCAGACCGGCAGCGACGAGTACCACGAGGGCGCCGGCGGCGATGGCCGCCCGGCGCGCGAGCTGCCGATCCGTCCCGGACCGCCTGCTCACTTGACCTTCTCCCCCGCCTCGGCGAAGAAGTTGATCAACGCGGGGGCTGCGCCGATGATCAGCGCGGCGAACGCCGCCACGGCGGTGGCTCGGCGCCCGTTCGCCGCGTAGTGGTGGTTGTTGCTCTGGGACGCCCATGCCCAGACCGCGGCGCCGACGATCAGCGCCGCGAGCGCGGCGATGAGCGCCCAGAAGCCGAGCCCGTCGACGAGCCCCTGAAGGACTCGGCTCCCCGGCAACCCGCCCGGCTTGGGGTTGAGCTTGACGTCCGAGACGCCGAGCAGGACAAGGTCCATTGGTACCTCCTCTGCGCCGCGACGGGCGCCGTCGTGGTCCGCGCAGGCGCGGACGACGGTCATCGCCCGCCTCCTGCCGGTCGGGTGATGACGCGTACCGAGGAGGCCGCCGTGAACGGCGCCGCCGGTGCGTGCTGCCAAGAGAGGTGTATGTGCGGCCGATCCGAATGGCGCGGATCGCCGTGGCCCGGATAGCCGTTGTAGAGGACGACGCGGAACGGCCCGCGGCCCGGACAGCCCGTGGCGGCGCGCCGGAGACCACCCGAAGCGGACCGCCAGCCGCTCGGTCCGCCGCCAGTCGCCGTCCACCGGCGACGCGTCGATCGCCAGGCCCAGCGGATGCTCGCCTCGCACGGCGTGGCCGGTGCCAAAGCAGTCGCTGACGATCAGCCCGTAGGCCGCGACCAGCCAGAGGACGTCGCGCACGATGCGCCGGTCGCATCGCTCGCCGGGGAAGCCGGGCAGAGGCGCGAGCCAGGTTCCGGCCAAGGGCGCCTCCAACGTCGAAATGCCGGCGCCGCCCAAGTCACCGGCCGCGGCGGCCGCAAGGTAACGGCGCGCCTGGTCGACGACCTTCTCGACGTACCAGTCGGCGTGGTTGTACGCGAAGATCGCGCGGCGCCAGGCTTCCGGCGCGCCGCTCGCACGCTCGAGACGCGCAGCCGTGAACACGGCGTCCTCGACGTCGTAGATGATCGTGCGCCCGTCGCCGTCGCCGTCGACGCGGTACTGCGCCCACGTCCCGGTACCGGCGCCGAATCCGTTGTGGATCTGCATCGGCCCGGCGCAGCAGCCGTGGGTGTTCTGGCCGGACAGGACGCCCGGGGCCTGCAGGCGGCCGTGGTCGGTCTCCACCTTTCCGACTGCCGCGAGGTACGCCCAGCCGTCGCGGCCGAGCGCGAAGGCCTCGCTCGCGGCCTGGTAGGCCAGCAGATAGTCAGCCGGAACGTCGTCGAGTACGAGCGGACCCGCCGCGCTGGCGGTCCTGACCGGCGACGACAGAGCGACGAAGGCGCCGGCGAAGCTCAGCCCGAGCGCTGCAACGCAAAGGCCTGCGACAGCGACGGCGGCAAGACCCACGCCGCGTCCCCCGGCCATCAGAAGAACTCCGGATCGGTCGAGGGAGTGGACGGTCGCTCGGTGACCGGACGCGGGCTAGCAGCCGGCGCCCGCGGTGGCGGTGCCGATGCGTCCGGCGCCGCGGTTGCGGGCACCGGACGAGTGCGCGCCGCGTCTGACTGCGGCTGGTCGACTGCGCGGCCGGGCGCGACGGAATGAGACGAGCGAACAGGCGCGCGTCTCGCCAGACGAGGCGACTGGCGCTGGTGAGGCGCAGCCGACCGGCGAGCGTGCTTCCTCGAGCGCGAGCGCTCCGTGGTGCGTCGAACTGACGGCTTCGCCGCCGCAGGAGCCGCCGCGGCCTTCGGGGCGGGCCGTGATTCGCGGCCAGGCGTGTCGACCGCGGCTCCGGTAACTGCGACGCCGACGGCGACGAACGCGACGACAACGCGACGGAGCGGATTATTGCGACGCGTGCTGCTCGATACAGAGGGTCGGACAAGCGCGTCTAGAGGAACGAGCGAGGCGTCCTCGCCGAGAAACGGAGCGCTCGTCGCAGCAGCCGGCCCGTGGTCGTTCATGGTCGCCCTCACGGCCAATAAGCCGCCGAGTTACCGATCCGAGCAAACGAATCACGCGCCGCTTCGGTTGTTAGCGCAGGACGTTCCCTGACGGCGGGGTGCGCGTTCGGTTCTGCCGCCGCTCCCGAAGAGCAGCCGCCGACAGACTCGGCCGGTGCCGACGTTGCTCTAGGTCAGCAGTTACCGCACGCGCTCGTCACTTCCATCCGTACCAGCAGCGAAGCTCCACCGTCTCGACGACATTGCCATCGCCAGAGTCCTTCCAGGCACCGAAGGAGCCGACCCACAGGCGCCGCTCACCTCGGACTCCGCTCGTCTTCGTGCTCATCGCCTGGAACGATTGGCGCACCAGCCTGCTGCGTGCCTGGGTCCTGAATCTGACTCACTCGACGCTCCGAACCAGCTCTTCCATCGGTGACGCCCGCAAGGGCGTCCTCGTACATTCGTCCAATGCTTGGCTCCTTCCAGCGGTGACGTGTAGGTTGCCCGCCACTCGTCGTGTGGCGTCCCACTTCGCACGTCGGTTCGTCATCTCGGTGAGAGGGTTACGCATGCGCATATCGCGCCTCGTTGGGCTGCTTTCTTCTCGTGTGCGCGCGGCGTGCGCCGTGCTTGCCGCGTGCGTGAGCCTGATCGCCGGCGGCGCTGCGCCGGCGCTCGCGGCGGGCGATGGAGGCCCGCTTGGAGCGGTGTCCGCGGAGGGCGCGCGGTCGCTTCCGGGGCCGGAGGTGGCGCAGCTGCGGACGCGGAACTCGCGGACGTACCGGGATGCCGACGGCGGTCTGGTCGCACGGGTGTCGGCGGAGTCGGTCAACTACCGCGATCCGGATGGGGTGTGGCAGCCGATCCGCAACGGCCTGGTGGCGACCGACGCCCCGGGCTACGCGGTGCGCAACCGGGCGAACCGCTACGCGCTGTCGTTGCCTGACGACGTGGCGGGTCAGCCGATCCGGCTCGCGCACGGCGATGCGTGGGTGGAGTTCAAGCTGCGCGGAGCGGCCGGCACGCCGGTGGTGCGCGGTGCGACGGCGACCTACGGCGACGTACTGCCGGGCGTCGACGCGGCGTACACGGCGGGCAACGACACGGCCAAGGAGGAACTGATCTTCCGAACGGCGCAGACGTCGCGGGCGGTCTTCACGGTGTCGGCGTCGGCCGGGCTGGAGCCCCGGGAGCGCGAGGGCGCGATTGAGTTCGTCGACGGGGACGGCGAGGTGCGGTTCGCGTTTGGGCGGATGTTCGCGTACTCGGCCGACGGCGTCGAGGCGCCCGCCGGTGCGGTGGACGTCTCGTTCGAGCGTGCGGGCGACGGGTGGACGCTGACAGCGTCGCTCGAGGAGGCGTGGCTGGCCGGCGCGGTCGCGTCGGGGCCGGTGGTGCTCGATCCGCAGGTTTGGGTCCAGGGCCCGGTGCGCGATTGCGTGCTGGACTCGTCGTATCCGAGCTCGACGTTCTGCGCCAAGCCGCAACTCGGCGTTGGGCACGCGTCGTCGACCCAGACGGTCAACTCGGCGCTGAAGTTCGACGTGCGCGGCGCGCTGCCGCCCGGCGCCGACGTGCTGTGGGCGAATCTCTACCTCAACCACGTGTGGTCGGACACGGCGAACACCCAGTCGATCGCGGTGCGGCGCATCACCAGGGCGTGGACCAACAGCGCGACGTGGAACACGAAGGACGGCGTGGCGAACTGGACCACTGCGGGCGGCGATTACGGCACTCAGAACTGGGCGACGACTCCGATCGGGGCGACGACCGGTTGGAAGTCATGGGCGATCGACGGCCTGGTGCGGGCGTGGGTGGACCGCACGTACCCCGAGGACGGGCTGATGCTGCGCTCCAACACCACGACGAACGACAACTACATCGTCTTCGCGTCCAACGAGGATCCGGATCCGGCGAACGCGCCGGCGATCGACGTCGGCTACATGCCCGCGACCGGGATCAAGCCGTTCTGGACGTTCGCCGGGCAGGCGCAGATCACCGACCGCGACTCCCTCGCCGTCAACGTCGGCTCGGGCAACCTGGTCATGCAGGGCAACGACGTCTCCATCCAGGGGACGCAGATGAGCAACGAGATCGGCCGCGTCTACAACTCCTTCCCGGTCAGCGACAGCACGGCGTTCGGTACCGGCTGGCGGATCTCGAACCCGACGCGCCTCACCGACATGGGCGGCTACTTCCACTACCGCGATGGCACCGGCGCGGAATGGCGGTTGGAGTCTGTTGGCGGCGGCAAGTACCGCGCCGCCGGCCTGAAGGCGACGCTCTCGGCCGCGACCGTCGGGCACGACCTCGTCTTCGACGCCAACCAGACCCGGGTGCACTTCGAAGGCGGCTTGGAGCGCTGGCGCAAGGATCGCAACGACAACAAGATCAGCACCAGCTACGACTCCAGCGGCAACGTCACGAACATCAACGACACCCAGAACCGCAACGTGGTGATCACGCCCACGAACGGCTTGATCACGAAGGTCGAAGACTCTGGCGACGCCGGCCCGACGACCAAGCGCGCGTCGATCTACGGGTACTCCGCGACCGGCGGACGGCTCGCGTCCTACAAGGACCCGGCCGGCAACGACATGACGTTCGGGTACAAGGGGTCGCCCGGGGTCAACGACGACCTCGTTTCTATCTTCGACTATCGCGACCACGAGACGCAGATCACCTACGACGCGCAGCACCGGGTCACGGAGATCCTCAGGCAGCCCAACAGCGCCAAGACGACTTTCGACTACACGATGGACTCCAACGGGCCGTGTGATCCCGCCAAGCATCGCGGTCAGACGACGGTGACCGATCCAAACCTCCACAAGACGGTCTATTGCTACGACGACGATCTCAGGGTCACGAAGTCCAAGGACGCCAACGGCCATGAGCGCGACAAGGCATTCGACGCGAACTCCAACGTCACGAACTTCCAGAGCGGCGGCAGCGGCGGCGCGACGCTGGGGCTCAACGCGTCGTTTCAGTACACCGGCGACTCCGCGCTCAAGCAGATCACCCAGGGCAGCGGCGACGACCAGAGTTCGTCGAGCCTGACGACCACGTTCGACTACACACCGGCGAACCCGACCGCGCCGCTGGATTACGAGAAGTACCAGCCTTCGAAGTCGACGAGCGCGCAGGGCAACTCGACGCTTTACGGCTATGACAGCAAGGGCAACATGACGTCGAGCGAGGTCGTGAAGTCGGGCGGCGGGGCAAAGACCGAGCTGGCCTACAACACCGACGGGACCGTCGACTGGTCCAAAGACCCCAACGGCAACCAGACGGACTACACCTACGACACCAGCGGCAACCTCAAGACGATCGACCCGCCCGGCACGGCGATCGGCACCACCGAGGTCACCGTCGACGGGTTCTCGCGGATCAAGACGATCAAGGACGGCAAGGGCCAGATCCGGACGTACACCTACGATAAGCGCGACCGGATCACGAACATCGCGTTCGCCGGCGGCGCGTCGACGACCTACGTCTACGACGCCAACGGCAACGTCGACTCGCGCAGCGACGCGCCGGCCGGCGGGCTCCTAGGCGTGACGAGCTACATCAACGACGAGAAGAACCGGATGACCCGCGAGACCCGGCCGAACGGCGAGATCACGAACTACCAGTACGACAAGGCCGACAACCTCGACTTCATCGAGAACCCGGACGGAAAGACTGTCTACACCCACGGGCCGACGAACCTGCTCGATTCCGTCCGCGCGCCGCAGATGACGGTCCCGACGACGTTCGAATACGACGACGACGGCAACCGCAACAAGACGACGTTCCCCAACGGCGTCGTCGTTACCTCTAAGAACGACCAAGCCGGCCGGCTTCAGTTCATCAAGGCGGTCAACGCGAACAACACGGTGCTGCAGAACCTCACCTACGACTACTTCAAGCCGTCCTCCTCCTCTGAGCCGACGGGCTGCCCGACGTCGCCGCTGCTGGCCGGCAGCGACACGAGCTTGCTCCGCAAGAAGACCGACGTCAAAGCCGGCGACACGACGAAGTACTGCTACGACGAGCTCGACCGCCTCGACACCGCCGAGACGACGGGCTCCAACCCAGCTAAATACGAGTACACGCTCGACAAGGCCGGCAACCGCACCCAATCGGTCGAAGACGACCCCGGCGCCAGCCCGGTCACCACGACCTACGGCTACAACGCGGTCAACCAGGTCTCCTCGGTCAACGGGTCGCCGTCGGCGACGACGTTCGATCTCAACGGCAACCAGCTGCGCTTCGAAGCCGGCGGCCAGATCTCCTACAACAGCAAAGACCAGACCAGTGGCGTCGCCGCGCCCGGGGGCGCGCTCAGCGGCTTCGTGCACGCCGGCACCGACCAGAACGAGCTCGTCGCCCACGGCGGCATCACGTTGCAAAACGACGCGCTCGGCGTCTCGACTCGCACGAGCGCCGGCGTGGACACGCACTTCACCCGTACCAGCGACGGCGAGCCGATCGCGCAGCTGTCGGGCACAACGCGGTACTACTTCCTCAAGGATGAGCGCGGAAGCCTCGTCGGGCTGACGAACTCGAGCGGCGCGCTGTCGTTCTCCTACAAGTACGACCCCTACGGCCGCCCCATCGGCACCGCTTCCACCACGTGGGGCTACGCTGGCGGCGTGCGGACCCGCAACGGACTCACCCATTTCGGCGCCCGTTTCTACGACCCCGAAACCGGACGCTGGACGCAACAAGATCCGCTCAACCAGGCTGCCGACCTCAACGAAGCCAATCGGTACACCTACGCTGGCGGAGACCCGGTCAACTCGGTCGATCCGAGCGGGGAGGACCTGAGCGATGTCGTCGATGACGTCGGCGATGGTATCCGCGAGGTCTCCGGAGAAGTCCATGAAGCTTGGCGCTCGACGAAGAGCTTCGTGTCGTCAGGACCCGGACGGTGCCTTATCGGCGGCGCGCTTGGTGCCGCGGGCGGCGCAATTATCGGAGGGGGAGTCGGCGCCGGACTCGGTGCGAGAGTGGGAATGGTTGCCCTAGGAGGTTCCCTTGGGTGCGGCGCGGGAGCGCTAAGACGAGTCCCGTGAGCGCGCTTGGTCAAATTCGTGGTGGTCCGCTGCCTACGACGGACACATCCGTCGCGCGGTGAGCCCCGGCCAACACCGCCTAGTCTCCCCGGGCGGTCAACGGCGAGGAGTCGGCGCCTGGGCGCTCGGCACGGCGACGCTGCTTCTGGGCTTGTACCTAGCGACCCACTCGGAGGCGCTTCAGGTGGCGGTCCTGTTCGTATGCTTAGCAGCGTTGCGACTCCTACCGACGCGACGAGCGGCGTTGGGACCCACGTCGTCCCGGCGAAAGCGTCCTCGCCGTGTCGGGCGAGCGGTTTTCGTCTGGGGACTGGGCGTCGTCTTGTGCTTCGCGTGGGGCCTAACGCTCGCCGAGGTGAGCGCTGAGCTTGGGGGTGGCCTGGGATTCTGGGTGTTTGTTGGGTTCTTCGGTCCTGCCGCCGTGTACCTGAATAAGGCAGCGACCGAGGGCGCCGACTGGCCCGCAGAACCTCCTGCGTAGTCGAGGCGTACTCGATGGCTCCGTCTGGCCGTCGGTCGGCGAACAGCGCTAAGGGGTCCGCTTTCCTCCGGCGCTGCGGTTCATTCCTCGAGTGCCTTGACGCGCGGCGCCGTCGCGCAACGGGGCGCTGTGCACCGGCAACGGCGTCGACCCACGCCAAAGCGACAGCGGCCCGATCGTCCAACTGCCGGGTCCGGATGACGCGCGCGGCGGATCCGTCCGAAGGCGGTATCCGTTCACGACCGAGGCGCGTCGTCGACAGCCGAAAATCGGCTGGCGTCATGGTGCTCGCGCTTACCGCCGTCGCGGCGTGCCTGTAGCCCTTCCTCGATGCGAGGGTGGTGCTTCTGAGCTATGGGGCTGCTTGTGCCGTCGTAGCTGTTGTACTGATCGCCTTCCTAGGTGGTCTCCGCCCACGTCGGATTCGGCGGAGCGGCAACCGGGCCAAGACTGACTCAGACGAACGGTCGAGCGACCGGGAGCCTTCATCCCGGGAGCGCGCGGCCTGCCCTAGAGGCCGTGCACTAATGCCGAGTGCACCCGACCGTTCACCTCGGCCGAGCCCAGCCGGACCTTCGTCGGTCCGATACCGTGGGCCCGAGAGGGCCGAGGTGGTCGCGAGAAGGGTCCCGGATCAGGTTGAGGGCCTCGTGGCCGTTGGCCGGCGAGACCCTAGACGTCTTCGGTGCCGGACGGCGCCTCAGGAAGCTTTTCCAACGTATGCTGCCGCCACTCAGCAGGCGACGAGGAGGTTGAATGGCAGCGAGGTTGGTGAGCCGTCGGCGCTAAACGTCCGAACCAGCACCCGGTCGCCGTCCATCGCGACGGTGATCCGCCCTGCAGGTGGGTCCTCGATGTCTTGGCCGTTCGGGAGCCGCGCCAGCGTGGCGGTCGGGGTACACCCCTCGATCGGGCTGTTGAAGCGAACGCGGTACTCGTTGGAGCCGCCGTCGTGGGTCGCACCGGGGGAGTCGCCCACGCCGACCGCGATGCCGCCGGAGTTGATCGATGCCCGCAGAGTTGCGTCAGGGCCGACAGGCCCGGGCGGGCCCTGGATGCCCTGCGGACCGGTGGGTCCAGCGTCCCCGCGCAGCGAAGCACGCGTCCCTCGCGACAGCGTGCGGGCCGTCACCGCGCCGGAGCGAATGCGACTGGCTGAGACGGCCTTCGGCTTGAGCTCACTCCGGCCGACCGCCTTCGAGCGAATCTGCTTCGAGCCGACGCTGTCGCGCGGAAGCTGGGTCGCGGCGTAGCCGGTGCCGCCGAGAGCGACGAACACCGCCACCGTCGCCATGACGTTGGAGTAGGTGAGCCGGCTCCTGAGTCCGTCGATCATCGCCCCTGCCTCCTGTCGCATCTGGTCCGGCGATTCACCGGCTTGCTCCGTGCACGGTCACGCGCACCTTCCGGCTTTTACCGGTCGAGAACGGATATCCCGCTTCCCGTAACACTTTGGTGCGAAATTTGTAGCGGACGCTTCCGCGAGTGCCATCGAATCGGTACTCGTAGCGCCAGCGACCGGTTCGCGAGGACGCCCGCGGCGTGGCGAAGGTCCGCCACTTGCCGCGCGAGTAGACCTGAAGGGCGACCAGCTTGCCGTTCGGCGGCAGGTGGCCGCCTCGCAGGCGTCCGCGGAACAAAACGGTCTCGCCGTTGGCCACGCGCGAGCGGTTGACCCGCATCGCTGTCGCCGCACGGACGCGCAGCTCGACCTCGTCGACCCCGGGGCGGATCGTCCAATCGCCTGCAAACGGGACGGTGAAGTCGTCGATGGACGTGATCGCTCGTCCGGTGCGCTCCCCGCGACGGCAGTCGGCGCTGCCGGCCGGAGTCCCGGCGGGGCACAGCTGGTATTCCGCAGCGGCGATCGGCGCGACGCCGGCTTCGCGTGGGTTGCGCCAGCTCACCCGGTAACGGTTGACCGGGCGCCAAGCGTCGCCGCCGTCCAGCGCCAGATCGATCGGCTGGCCAGGCGGCGTGTTGTCGACAAGGACCTCCCGCGACGCCTCGCTCACGTTGTCGCCCGCGTCCCTGACCTGGGCCATGATCGTGTGGCGACCGTCCTGCAGGACCGCCGTGTTTAGCTCGGCTCGCCGCCCTCCGTTTGGGCACGGCGAGGCCCTGAAGACGTCGCACGTCCGGGTGTCCGCGTCACGGGTCGCTCCGTCCACGAGGAGGCGGACGTCCTTGATGCCGGTGCTGTCGCCGGCCTCGATGTCGACCGTCTGCGTCCCTCGGCGCCAGCCCCCGCCGAGCAGCGTTCCGCCGGCCAGTCGGACGTCGGGCGCGACGTAGTCGTCGATAGTGAGTGTCACCGTCTTGAGGGCGGCGTAGCCGTAGTTCGCGTCTCGGCGGCATTCGGACGCCGCGCAGATCGTCAGGAGGCCGATCCGGGACGTCGCCAACCCACCGAGGTCCATGGGCTGGAAGGTGCCGAACGTGGTGCAGCCGCGCAGCGCACCGCAGTACAGCCAGGCACCGTTGGCGAAGTCTCGAACGCCTGCTTGCCAGCCGTGCTGCTGCTCGACGCGGATGAACGCCTGCAGCCTGACCACGTTCGTGCCCGCCGGTGAGGTGAAGAACGTCTTGCCCTCGGCGAAACCGGGGGCCGGCTGATTCGGATGGCCGATGAGGCGGGCTACCAGGCCGCCCTCGGCGCCCGGCGCGGGGCAGGCGCCGTACGCGGCGACGAAAGGTCCAGGCTCAGCCGCCCAGCCGTCGGTTTGAGGATTGTCGGCGCACGCCTTGACGACGTAGGTGCCTGCCGCCGCCGCGGGAGCGAGGACGAGCGAGGCGCCGGCGACGGCGAGCACGCCGAACGTGACGCGCCGCCAGCGAGCGAAGGGCTTCCAGATCATTGCGCTCCTGGGGATCACGGGGTGAACTCGCCGCCGCCGGTAGCTGGCGCCGGGGTCGTGGGCACGGAGGTCGACGAGCCGGCCTGCTCGAAGTTGAAGTCGTTGCCGCTCGCGGAGCTGGGGATCGACGAAGCGACAGGCTGCTCCGCCTCTCGTGTGTCGACGCGGGTGGTGCGCGCGGACGGCGTGGCCTGGGGAGCGGTCGCCTTGCGAACGGTTCGAGGTCGCTTCGGTCGAGTCGGGCGATCCGAAGTGGGGTCCGTCAGGCGCTTGCTCAGTCGAATCGGTGCGAAGGACGGCGCCGGCTTCGCGGCGGGCTTCTCAGCCCGTTGCTGCGCCGGCCGCTTGTTGGGCCCCGAGAGGCGTCCCGTCACGGCGCAATACACGCCGCCGCCGGCGACAAGCCCGCTGAGGCACAGGGAGGCGACCTTGACTCCGGCCGCCGCCCCGAGGCCGCGCCCCGCGCCACTCGTCGCCAGTTGAGCCGCCGCCGCGCCGCCGTCTCCGCCGAAGAGCCGCGCGAGCCAGTCGACCACCGCGCTCCCCGGACCGCCGCGACCGGCTCGGGCCTCGACCGCCGCGACCGGCAGCGGCAGGAGGCCGGCCACCTCACGCTGGAAGTCGCCGCGACGCATTGCACGCCGGCGGCGCCTGAATACCGCCCGGCAGTCTGAGCAGTGCCTGAGGTGCACCCGCGCTGCGCGCTCCTCCTCGTGATTCGCCGCTTCGGCGGCGAGCGCTTCGACGGCGACGCCGCGGAAACGGCAGAGCGCCCCAGCGGCCAGGATCACGTTGAAGCGCTCGAGCTTGTGCTCGATCGAGCGTTCCGCCCGACCGCACCTCCCCCACCGGCAGTCCCAGACGCTGGGCGACCAGCTTGTAGCCCTGGGGCTTGGCCGACTGGCCGAACTTGCACGCGAAGACGTCACGCTCGCGGTCGGTGAGCATGGCGGCAAACTCGAGAAGGACCTGCTGGTCTTCCTCGCGTACGACGACATCCTCCGCGGCGTCTCGACCATCGGCGATGGCGACGTCGGCGATGTCGACGCGCCGCCAACCGGCGCGCACCGTCTCTCCCCGGCCTTCGTGGACACGACGGATGCGGTGAGCCGCGGTCGCCCAGAACGCCCGCTCGACCTCTTCCGCGTCGGCGAGCGGCCGCGCGTACTCGGTCGCCACGAAGGTGATCGCCTCGTCGACGACCGACTCGAGCTGGTCGCGCGTCAGGCCGTTCGCGCCCCGATTGCGTCGAGGTAGGTCGTCGACGAGCCGGTCGCGCCGCGGCATCAGGATCCGCGCGATCGCGTCGGCATCCCACGGTCGACGCGCAGTCCTCATCGTCCCGTCCGAGTGACGGAGGCGGGAGCCCAGGCGGGCGGGGGCATCGAGAGCCACAAGGGCGTCATGTGACCCTCTAGCCGCCGACCTCCGAGCGCGAGCAAACGAATTCGCGACGCGCATCCCAAACGGGATTCGGCGCGGCATCATCGGCTGCGCGCTCGGGTTCGAGCCAGCGGCAAGGCAACGTCCCCCATCACTCAGCAGTATTGCTGAGCGAGGGACGGATTCGTTACCTATGTCTTGGGTATGACGCTGCCGACTGACTCGACCCCAGGTCGACGGTCACACCGCCACGCCACTTACAAGCAGGCCGGCAACAGCGCCTCGAAGCGCAGGGCAGCCGGGCTTGCGCGGACGACCTCACCGTCGATGACGGCCAAGCCGGCGTCTTGCAGCGCTGCGGCGGCCATCGTCAACGTCGCAGCCGTCACGTTCAGGCGAGACGCCAGGTGTGGGATCCGGTCGCCCTCTACCGGCGGGTCGACAACGAGCTCGAGAAGCAGGAGCTGCTGCGCTCGTTCAATTGGTGGCAGCGGGTCGGCGCCACTCGGTCTAGGGTGGTCCTGCATGGGAGATCAGTCCTCCTGTGCCGGCCCCGGGGGCGTTGCAGCGTCGCCCGGGGCACTTACTGGTGTCCGCTAGGAGTAGGCGGCAACGGGAGAAATACGCCCCTCCCCCGCTCTCAGCCTCATTGCGAGACGTGCGCACGCGGCCTCGAGCGCCGGCCCAGCCACGTCGGCGTCGAGGTCGCCGCGGTAGATGCCGATCGCGGAGATGGGTTCGGGCTCAGCCGGCACGGCCAGCGCGAAGGGTTCTCGCACACCAGCGGCGACACCGAGGCTCGCCCGCCAGGATGCTCGCTCCGTCACCAGCGCTCGGCCCACCGCCGTGTCGCGCACGGGCAGGAGATCCCACGGCCGCGGAGCGTCCCGTCCGGCTCCGGCGAGGATCAGCACGTGCTCGTAGCTCGGCACCGCGAGTGCGGCTCCTGCGCCGAGTTCGGCCGCGAGCTCGCTGACTACCACATGGCCATGCGCGACCAGCGGCAGGCGAGCTGCGATCTGCGCGGCGAGCGCGAGCAACCGAACGGTCGGCCGGTGTACGGCGGGCCGTACGTACCACCGCTCGACGTAGCCGGCGCAGGTGAGCGTGCCGAGGAGTCGACGCGCCGTCCGAGGATGAATCCCGAGCGTAGCCGCTACGCCTGATGCGCCCAGGGGCGTGAAGGCGAGAACCTCTAGCGCTTCGAGAGCACGCTGAGCGGCATAGTTGATTCCGGTCGGCGGGAGCCTGTTCAGGGCGAAGCGAGACTGAGGCGCGCCGTCAGCGAGCGGCCCGGTGCTCTGGTCTTTCATGGAGATCAGTCCTCCTCGTGCCACCGGGCACGTTGCAGCGTGCCGCGGTGAGGTTCGGGTATGTGTCTTAGTGGCTTTTGATTTCCGATTCGCCCCCTCTACAGTCTCGCCGCTACTCGCCGTCGACCCCGAGTCCTCGCCCGGGCGCGAGCGCGAATGCGAGCACGAGGGCTCATACGAGCGCAACCGGGACCGCTGAGCCGGCCGAGCGCTCGCCGGCCCTTGCTTTCACCTCAATCCAGCAGCTGGCAACGCCGCGATACGCCGCTGCTCAGCCCGCAGGCCGCCTCCTCTCGCGAGAGGAGGCGGCCTCCAGCTATCGAACGTGACGTCGTATGGCCGAGAGACCTGTCCCGGGGGGTGAATCGGCAGCTCCCTACCAGCAGCTCGCCACCACGATCGTCGACGCTGGCGGGCAGCGCGCTCTTCAATTCCTTGTGTATCCGTCGCGCCCTCGGCAGCTCCGCTCAGGCGTCGAGCTCGACCGCCACTGGGCCTTATGGGAGCAGATGCGTCGAGCGTCGAACGAGCGTGGCCTGAAGGATCCCGAGCCCGACTCCGCGGGGCGCTACTCGATCCCCCAGCCCGACGTGGTGGCGGTAGCAACCGCCATGGGCCCACGCAACGAGCGAGGACCCACACTGTTCGCCGGCTCTCGCACGCTTCAGCAACAGTTCGCGCTAGCGCTCTTGCAGGAAGATGACGACGCCCGCGTGCAGGACGTGCAGCGGTTCGTGACCGGCGTCCTATACCAACCGGTCGTCCCGTTCCGCCGTAACCCGATCCGCGGCGAGACACTAGCTTCGCTCCTCGTCGGCGCGAGCGGCCCAGGGGCAGGCGCCGTAGCGGGGTATTTCGCGGGAGCACCCCATGGACTGCTCGTCCTCATCACCGTTCCCGGAGGGATGATCATTGGCGGCGCCGCGTCGGGTGTCGCGCGAGCATTGGAGACTGGCCTGCATCGACGTGTTCTACGTCTAATCGACCCGCCGGATCCGCTCAGTCCGACTTCTCCTGCAGCGTTGCAGGGGTCGGACCCGACTGCGCTGCCGGGGCCGCCGGAGCCTGAGTAGCGACACCCCTCGTCATGCCGTACGGCGTGGTCAGCACGAAGAAGCAAGTGCGCGTGTCGGCGGCGGCCTTTAAGTCGCGAGATGGAGTTAGCGGCTCAGTCCGAAGCCGAGTCCTCGTCTACACCGGGCCGGCGACGGTCGCGGCTTCCGCTTCCGCCTGAAACGACGGCTTGGGCTTGGCAGTCCAACGTCGCCGAAGCTTTCGAGACGCCGATCGCACGAACATCGGCGGCAGCGAACGCACTGGCCGACCATACGTTTCTCGGGCCGAGGAAGGCGATCCTCGCCGACAACGCACACTGACGCCGCTCTCGACCGTAAGCGCGTTGCAGCCTCTCGCGCATGCGGCAGGATTTGCGTATCGGAGACCACACGTGACGCGATGGCCGGCGGTGAGGCCCTGGCGTTCGCCAGCGTCGATTGCGACGGGGCGACATCGCGGCTTCAGGACTCGGTCCGACCGCCGACTGTTTGAGGCTGCTCGACGCGTCGTTGACGCGGCGACCGGACACCCTATGGAGGTCCCGGCCGACGCCGGTTCCGCAGGCCTTGCCTGCATTCTCGTCGCACCGATTGGACCGTAGATGGACCGTCGGGAGGTCGCGCCCAATCGACCCTGACCGGGTGAAGCGGCCAGTCTGCAGGCACTTCGGAGGGTGAGCGACGGGACTCGAACCCGCGACCGCCTGGACCACAACCAGGAGCTCTACCAACTGAGCTACGCCCACCACGTGCGCCGTGGCGCGAGGCGGAATCTAGCAGCGGAGCGGTGCGACGTTTGGCCCGCGGAGGGGCTCGGTAAGCCTCATCGCATGAGCCAGAACCCGAACGATCCCACCCAGGACGCCCAGGTCACGACCGATCAGACGCAGCCGGAGACCGGCGTCGACCAGGATCCGTCGCAGAACACGGCGCCGCCGTCGAACCCGCCGGTCGACCAGGAGGCCCTCGAGAAGGGCAAGGAGAACCTCGACAGCGTCGTCAGCTGGTAGAGGGCGGCACACACCTGCCGGGGGGAGGAGCCGGGCCACCGCCAGCGAAGCCCTGAGGATGCTCCAGGCACCCTCCTTCTCCCCCCGCCCCGACGCCGAAGCCCTCCGCGACGACGCGTGGATCGTGCCGCTCCTGCTGCTGCGCCGCCACAACGTCGACCACGTCGTGATCGGGGATGCGGCGGCCGCCGCCTACGGCGAGCGCCCGCCCGGCCCGGTCGGGCTGACCGTCGTCCCCGCCTCCTACGGGCGCAACCTCGACCGCCTCGCCGAGGCCCGCAAGGCGATCGCCGAGCAGGGCGCCGCGGTCGAGATCGAGCACCGCCCGGACGGCACCGACGGCTACCACGACCTCCACGACGACGCCCGCCCGGTCCGGATCGGCGACGTCGAGGTGCTGGTCGCCTCCTCCGAGGACCTCGCGCGGATCCGCGCCGCCGCGACGCCCCGCGTCGCCTAGCCTCGGCGCCGCCACCCGGCGCGCCGCCGGCGTGCCGGCCCACCGCTGGGATCGATGGCCAGGACGACTCGCTCCGGACCGATCAGCGCGGCCTCGTGCCGGCAGGGCCAGCGCTCGTCCCCTCGCACACCGGGCACGGTGTGGCCGTCGTCGACGACGTCGCCGTGCTCCAGGATGTGGGCCGCGAGGTTGTAGAGGACCTGCGCCATCTCGCCGGGGTCGACCCCGCGGAAGTGGCACTGGACGTCGGGGAGGCCGAGGACGTGGAGGCCGAGCGAGTCCATCACCAGCTCGCCCTCCTCCCCGTCCTCGATCCGGAACAGCCGGACATTGACGAGGATCTCCAAGCCGTCGGCGTGGGCCGGGGGCACGAACTTGACGAGGTTCGGGCACCAGATCGCAATGGGATCGGTCCCCGCGGCGAGCGCCGCGACCACGGAGCGGAACGCCGTGACGCGGTCGGCCGGTGCGTGCAGGTGCCCCATCACCTCGACGACCGTGACGCACGCAGTGGCGCGCGCGACGGCCTCCCGGGCGCCGTCCCACCCCCACGTCTGGCTGAATTCGTGCTCGCGCTCGAGCACCTGCGGGCGGTCCGACGGGGTGAGCGCGGTGAGCAGCGGGACGGGCGTGCCGTCCACCGTGACGGTGGGGACGTCACGGTGGACGATCATGAGCTCCTCGCGGATGGCGCCGACGCGCTCGGCGACCGCGTCGAGGTCGAGTGAGACCGGCTCCGCGTAGAGCAGCTCAGCGGTCAGGGCAGGCGCGGCGATCCATGCAGGATGACGCCCTGGCGACTAGCGCACGCCGAGCAGGACGTCCACGACGAGCTGGTCGAGGCGCTCGTTGTAGTAGCCGCGCTCGGCCAGCGCGTCGAGCCCGTCGGCCTCGGCCTTGAGCTCGTCGGGCGACGCGTCGTCGACCGACGCCGTCCCCAGGTCGTCCGTCCCCGCCGCTGACAGCGCCTCGGCGACCTCGGGCAGCGAGTCGAAGTGGCGCGCGCGTTCGGCCAGCGCCACGTAGGTGCGCATGCACCCCGCGGCGAAGTCCCACACGCCCTCGGCGTTCTCGGACCGGTACGCGTGCGCGTCGAAGTGCCGCGGCCCCTCATAGCCCGCTCGCTCGAGCAGCCGCACGAGGAGGAACGCCTCCTTCAGGTCCTCGGCCCCGAAGCGGAAGTCCTGGTCGTAGCGCCCGATGCGCTGCGCGTTCAGGTCGATGTGGAAGAGCTTGCCGGCCCACAGCGCCTGCCCCACGCCGTGCACGAACGACAGCCCGGCCATCGTCTCGTGCGCCACCTCGGGGTTGACCCCGACCATGTCAGGGCGCTGCAAGGTGGTGATGAAGTGCAGCGCGTGGCCGACCGTCGGCAGGAAGATGTCGCCGCGCGGCTCGTTGGGCTTGGGCTCCAGCGCGAAGCGCAGCCCGTAGCCCTGATCGACCACGTAGTCCGCGAGCACGTCGATCGCCTCGCGGTAGCGGTCGAGCGCGTCGCGGGGATCCTTGGCCACGCCGGCCTCGGTCCCCTCGCGGCCGCCCCAGAAGACGTAGACCTCCGCCCCGAGCTCGGCGCCCAGGTCGATCGAGCGCATCGCCTTGCCGATCGCGGCGCGCCGCACGCCGCGGTCGTTGGAGGTGAACGCGCCGTCCTTGAACGCCGGATGGCCGAACAGGTTCGTCGTCGCCATGCCCACGCGCAGCCCGGTCTCCGACAGCGCGCGCGAGAACGCCGCCACGATCCGGTCGCGCTCCGCGGCCGTCGAGCCCCAGGGCACCAGGTCGTCGTCGTGCAGGCTGACGCCGTAGGCGCCCAGCTCGGCGAGCCGGTGCACGGAGTCGACCGGGTCCAGCGGCGCGCGCGTCTCGCGGCCGAACGGGTCGCGGCCGGGGTTCCCGACGGTCCAGAGCCCGAACGTGAACTTGTGCTCGGGGCGCGGCGTGAGGTCATCCGTCATGCGGGCTGTCTCCAGACAGTCGAGGGGGAGGGACTCTAGGCCGCGTCGGGCAGGGGCTCGACGCCGAGCCAGCGGCGCTGCGCGGCCGGGTCGCCCATCAGCTCCGCGGCGGTGGTCTCGGTCGCGATCTGGCCCGTCACCATGACGAGCTGGCGCTCGGCCAGCGACGTGGCCACGCCGAGGTTCTGCTCGACCACGAGGAGGCCCATGCCGCCGGCCGCCAGGTCCTTGATGGTCTGGACGAGCCCTTCGACGATCGTCGGAGCGAGCCCCTCGGAGGGCTCGTCCATGACCAGCAGCTTCGGGTTGGTCAGCAGCGCGCGGCCGATGGCGAGCATCTGCTGCTCGCCGCCCGACAGCGAGGTGCCGCTGACCCCCTTGCGCTCGGCCAGGCGCGGGAACAGCTCGTAGACGCGCTTGGGCGTCCACTCGGCCTTCGAGCCCGCGCCGACGATCTCCAGGTGCTCGTCGACGGTCAGCGACTCGAACAGCCGGCGGCCCTGGGGCACGTAGCCGATGCCGGCGCCTGCGATCTTGTAGGCGGGCTTGCCGAGCAGCTCCTGCCCGGCGAGGCGCACCGAGCCGGTCGACGAGGCCAGCAGGCCAGCCAGCGCGAGGCAGAGCGTCGACTTGCCCATGCCGTTGCGGCCGATCAGCGCCACCGGCTCGGCGCCCATGCTGAAGCCGACGCCCTGCAGCACGTGTGCCGTGCCGTAGTAGCCGTTCAGATCCTCGACGACCAGCAGCGGCTCGCTCATCAGTGGTGGTGGCTCCCCAGGTAGAGGGCGTGCACGGTCTCGTTGGTGCGGATCTCGTCGGGAGTGCCCTCCACGATCACGCGACCGTCGTGCATCATCGTCACCCATTCCGCGACGCGCAGCGCGACGTCCATGTCGTGCTCGATGAGGATGAGCGTGATCGACGGGTCCAGGGCCAGCAGGAGCTCGGTGAGCTTGACGCGCTCGGCCCGCGAGAGGCCCGCGGCCGGCTCGTCGAGCATCATGAGCTTCGGCTCGGCCACGCGCGCCATGCCGACCTCGAGCTGGCGCTGCTCGCCGTGCGAGAGCTCGGCGACGAGCACGTCGAGCCGCTCGGCCAGGCCGACCTTCTCGGCCATCGCCTGCGCCTTCTCGCGCATCTCGCCGTCGCGGGCGCTGCGCACCAGCCGCAGGTGCCCGTCCCCGACGCCCAGCACGGCCAGGTAGAGGTTGTCCTCCACCGACAGGCCGCCGAACAGCCGCGAGGTCTGGAACGTCCGCGAGAGGCCCATCCGCGCCCGGCTGCGCGCCGGCAGCGCGGTCACGTCGCGCCCGAAGAGCTCGACGGTCCCTGTGCTGGGCGGGAACTCCCCGGAGATGAGGTTGAACAGCGTCGTCTTGCCGGCGCCGTTGGGCCCCAGGATGGCCCGGCGCTCGCCGGGCCGCACCTGGAGGTCCACGTCGGAGACGGCCACGACGCCACCGAAGCGCCGGCCGATCCCCCGCAGGCGGAGGATCGGCTCGGCACGGTCCGCGGATGTCGCGGCGCTCGCCATCTCAGCCCCCGTAGGAGACCTTCTCGGCCTTCCCCACCCACGGCGGGGGCTGGTCGGACTTCTCGCACTTCGGGTTGTTGCGGTCGACCGCCGGGCTGTCCGGCGAGAAGAACCCGCCGAACGTCTGGTCGACGTCCGGGATGCGGCGGAACGTCTGCACGTCCGGCACGCCGTCGCCGTTGGCGTCCTTGACGATCTTCTTGACGAAGATGTTCGAGATCGCCTGGTGGTTCTCGTCGAGCTTGACGTCGCCGTACGGCGCCTCGTCACCGGCCAGCGTCAGGTTGGCCAGCGCGTCCTGGAGCTTCTTCTGGTCAGAGACGTCGCCGCCGACCTCCTCGAGGCCCTTCACGAGCGCCTGGCCCGCGGTGTAGTAGCCGTAGGTGAAGACCGACGGCCCGAGGCCCGCGAGCTCCTTGCCGTAGGACTCCTCCAGGCGCCCGAGGTAGGCCTTGACCTCCGGGTCGGTCGAGTCGCCGGCGGTCATCGCCGCCGTCGTCCCGCCGACCAGCGAGGAGCCGACCTCCTTGAGCACCAGCGGGTCGTCCCAGAACACGTTGCCCATCATCCGCTTCGTATCGAGCTCGCCCTTCTGCTGGCGGTACTGCTTGACGAAGTTGATGAGGCCCGAGCCGCCGATGCCGACGTAGATGCCGTCGACGTCGTCGGGGATCTGCGAGATGAACGACGAGTAGTCCTTCTCGCCCAGCGGCGCCCAGATGCGCTTGGTGATGTTGCCGCCGATCGCGCAGTACTCGGCCACGAAGCCGGCCAGCGAGGTGTACGGGAACGAGTAGTCGTCGCCGATGATCGCGGCCTTCTTCCAGCCGAGGTCGTTGTAGGCGTAGTCGCCCAGGCCGGCCGACCACTGCGCGCCGTCCGGGTGGTAGCGGAAGAAGTTCGGCGCGCGCACCTTCAGCGTCGAGTCCTGCGCGCCGGCGATGCCGTTGATGAACGTCTTGTCGGGATGCTCCTTGGCGTAGTTGGCCACCGCGATGCCCTCGTCGCCGGAGAGCGGCCCGACCAGCACGTCGGCGTCCTCCTGCTCCATCAGGCGCCGGGTCTCCTCGATCGCCTTGTCGGCGGTGTCGTCGGCGCAGCCGTAGCCGACGATCTCGATCTTCTTGCCGCCGACCGTCGCGCCGGTGACGCCGTCGGTCGGCTTCTTGCCGGCCGGCTTGGCGCCGGCCTTGTCGATCAGCGCCTGGTTGAAGCCCGAGGCGGTCGGCTCGAAGAAGGAGCCGAAGGCGCCCTCGCAGTCCGACAGGAAGCCGACCTTGATGGTCCCGCCCCCGCCGCTGCCGCCGCCGCTGTCGGACTGCGTCTTGGTGGAGCCGCCGCCGCCTCCGCCCTTGTCGTCGTCGCTGCCGCCGCACCCCGCGAGGCCCAGCGCCACTACGGCGCCGAAGAGCGCCACTGCCTTCCGTCCTTCCACTGCTCCTCCTCCTTTGCCCTTCAGGTCCGCGTAGTGATGGGGGACTCGGCCGGCGCGGGAACCGACGCGCCGGGAGGTCGCCGGCGTCGCCGGGCGATCCGGTCGCGCGCCTGGTCCCACAGCCCCACGAGGCCGCCCGGCGACGCGAGGACGATGACCAGGAACACGATCCCCAGGATCGTGTTGAAGCGCTCCGCGCCGAGCACGTTGCCGACCGTCGGCGTCCACTCGCGCGAGTAGTTGTCCAGCAGCGCGTAGGTGATGGCACCCACCCACGCGCCCTCCAGCCGGTACAGGCCGCCGATGACGGCGATGATCAGGACGTCGATCGTCTGCGCCAGGTTGATCGACCCCGGCGTGATGCGCCGGTTGTACCAGACCGACAGGACCCCGGCGAGCGCCGCGACGAAGGCGGCGAGGCCGAAGGCCAGGATGCGGTGGCGCGTGACGTCGAAGCCCAGCGCGCGCATCCGGTCGGGCTCGTCGCGCAGCCCCTGGAGCGCCAGGCCGAACGGCGTGCGCGACGCGTACCGCAGCGCCAGGAACACCGCGACCGCGACGACGAGCGTCACGAAGTACAGCCGCGTCGGGTCGCCCCCCGGCCGGCCGACGAGCCCCGGGAGGTCGACGTCGTTGACGCCGCCGAAGCCGCCCAGCGACGTCACCTGCGAGAAGAAGTAGTAGACGAGCACCGAGAAGGCGAGCGTGATCATCAGGAAGTAGATCCCGACGCTGCGCGCGGCGATGGCCCCGAAGGCCAACCCGACGGCGACCGCCAGCACGATCGCCACGATCGTCGCCGCCCACGGCGACCACGCCGCCGCGCTGCCGCCGTCGGCGGCCACGAGGTTGGCGAACGCCATCCCGGCCACGCCGTAGATCCCGACTTGCGCCAGCGACACCATGCCGCCGTAGGCCGACAGGAAGATCAGGCTCGCCGCGGCGATGCCCAGCCACAGCGACTTCGTGAGGATGACCGCGACGAAGAAGTCGGTGAACACGAACGGGGCGACGACCGCCGCGACCAGCACGACGGCGAGGCCGACCCAGCCGGTGCGCCCGGCGGCGCCCGTGCCGGTCACGCCGGCCTCCCGAACAGCCCGTGCGGCCGCACGGCGAGCACGCCGACGAGCAGGCCGAACGTGACGAGGATCGAGTAGTTCGTCAGGTCGGTGTCGCCGAAGACCAGGTAGACGTCGGCGTAGGCGTCGACGAGCCCCAGCGCCAGCGCGCCGATGGCGGCGCCGCCGAGCGAGCCCATGCCGCCGATGATCACGACGATCAGCGAGTTGAGCAGGAACGAGGTGTCCTCCCCGGGCGCCAGCGCGATCATCGTCCCGCCCAGCACCCCACCGAGCCCGGCGAGCATGGCGCCGAGGAAGAACGCGCCGGCGAAGACCAGCTGGACGTTGATCCCGAGCGCCGAGACCATGTCGCGGTCGTCGACGCCGGCGCGCACGATCTTGCCGAAGCGCGTGCGCCGGATCAGCCACCACAGCCCGAGCCCGATCAGCAGCGCCGCGCCCAGGACCACCACGCCGCGGAAGAAGCCGAAGCGGACCTCGCCGGGCAGCGTGATGCTCTCCGGCCAGCTCGTCGGCGTCTTGATGTCCTTGGAGATGCCGCCGAACGCGGCCAGCATCTGGTCGGCGAAGATCACCGACAGCGCGATCGTGATCAGCGCCTGGCGCAGGTCCTGGCCCTGGTTCCAGCGCAGGAAGACCTGCTGCAGGATCACGCCGAGGACGCCGATGATGATCACGGCCAGCAGGAGCGGGACCAGCCAGCCGACGAGGTCGTACTCGGCGTCGCCGTTGCCGCTGAGCGAGAGCCCCAGGCCGCTGTCCTGCTTGAACCAGCTCTCCTGCATCTGCAGCGCGAGGTAGCCGCCGAGCAGGTAGAGCGAGCCGTGGGCCATGTTGACGACCCGCATCAGCCCGAAGATCAGCGTGAAGCCGCTGGCGACGACGAAGAACAGCGCCGCCAGCGTGATCCCGTTGAGGCTCACGACGGCGAACTGGCGCAGGTCCTCGGTCGCCTTGACGACCAGGAAGACGGCGACGACGACGACGAGGGCGGCCACCGCGATGCGGCGCGGGGTCCAGCTCCCGCGGCCCGGCTGCGCGACCGCCCCGGGATCCGGAGCGGCGAGCTGGGCGTCGCCGGCCGGGCTTGGCGCTGAGGTGGCGGCCAACGGGGCAGTAGAGGGTCGCGGCCTGCCGCTCATCTTGACAACCATTGAAAACGGATGCAAGAGTCTTTGTCAAGTCTTGATGCGTTCCGAGTACCCGAAAAGGATCTGAACTGCCTCCTGCACTTCGCCGCGCGATGATCGTCGACCGCGTCCGCCGCGACGGCGGCGCGTCGATCGCCGACCTGGCCCGCGAGCTCGACGTCTCGTCGATCACCATCCACCGCGACCTCGAGCTGCTGTCCCAGGAGGGGCTGCTGGAGCGCGTGCACGGCGGCGCGCGGGCGATCGAGCACGCGAGCCCGGCGCCCGGCGCCGCGCCGATCGCCACCGCCTGGGAGCAGCGCGTCCAGCAGGCGGGCGCGGCCAAGGACGCCATCGCCGCCCACGCGGCCGCGCAGGTCGCCGACGGCGAGACGGTGTTCCTCGACGCGTCGTCGACGGCGCTCGCGCTCGCCCGCCAGCTGATGCGCGCGCCGCGCAACGAGCTGACGGTCGTGACCAACTCCCCCGCGGTCGCCTACGAGATCGCCGGCGAGTCGATCCACGTCGTCGTCACCCCCGGGGAGCTCGACCAGCACATGCGGCTGCTGGCGGGGCGCTGGACGGTGGAGTTCATCGCCACGCTGAACTTCGCGGTGGCCTTCGTGTCGGCCGCCGGCGTCACGCTGGAGCACGGCCTCACGACGGCACGGCGGCCGGTCGCCGACGTCATCACCGCGGCGCGGGCCAGCGCCGGCCGCGTCGTTGGGCTGCTCGACTCCTCGAAGTTCGGCCGCGCCTCGCTGCTGTCGATCATGCCGGTCGAGGAGGCCGACGCGATCATCACGGACGCCGGCCTCCCGGACGACGTGGCCCGCAGCTATCGCGACGCCGGCATCCCGCTCGAGGTCGCCGCGCGCGAGCCGCGCCGCGCGGAGAGCGCGGGCGCCGCCGCCGGGCCCGGGACCGGCTAGTCCCCGCGCCCGGCGGCGCGCCCGCGGCGCGTCACAGGTTGGCCCGCAGGGTCTTGATCGACTCCTCCACGAGCCACGAGTAGAACTCCTCCGAGAGCACGCCCGAGCCGTGGTCCTCGATGAACTTCAGCTGCTCGGGGGTCAGCGACTCGTCGGCCTTGGCCAGGGCGTTCTTGTAGGGGTTGGCCGGCGTGCGGTCCAGGGGCGGCACGAACTCGACGGTGATCGAGCGGTCGTAGCCCATGTCCTTGAGCGTCCCGAGCAGGCTCGCCCAGTCGAGCGCGCCCTGGCCGACGGCCATCCGGTTGTTGTCGGCGACGTGGAAGTCGTAGAGCCGGTCGCCCGCCGCGCGCAGCGCCGCGAGAGGGTCGGCCTCCTCCTGGTTCATGTGGTAGATGTCGAGGCAGACCCCGACGTCGTCGCCGACCTCCTGCGCGAGCAGCAGCGCCTGGTCGTGGCGGTTGATGAAGTTCGTCTCGAAGCGGTTGAGCGGCTCGATGGCGATCGTCACGCCCTCGCTCTTCGCGTGCTCGTGCACCGCCTTGAGGCCCTCGACGGCCCACGCCCACTCCTCCTCGGGCGACGCCATGGCCTTCACCTTGCCGACCTCGGAGGGGACGATGCTCATGTTGCCGCCCTGGCCGTCGCGCAGCTCCTTGACCATGGTGATGCACTTGCGCAGGTAGTCGACCGAGTCCTCGCGCACCTGCGCGTCGGCGTGGATCAGGTCGCGGCCCGCGAACATCAGCGAGATCGAGCCGACGCACTCGATGCCGTTGTCGGAGAGCATCTGGCGCACCGCGGCGGTCCCGGGCGCGCCCGGCGAGAGCTCGACCGAGTCGTAGGAGATCTCGATGCCGTCGTAGCCGTACTTGGCGAGCCGCCGGATCGTCGTCTCGACCGGCTCGGCGCGCATCCAGTTGTGCATCGCCACCTTCATCTACTGCACTCCTCCTCGTGTGGTGCGCCTGAGATCCTGCAAGCTGGTTGAAAGGTCAACCACGCGACCTATCAAAACTTGGCGGATCCTTGCATCGGGGAACGTTCGTGTCAACGCGCTCATGGCACCGGAGCGCCGGCGAACATCGCCAGGGCGCGGTCGGCAACGCGGCCGGCGAACGCCGGCGCGTTGATCGGCGCGTCGATCGCCTCGAACGGGACGTCCGGGTCGAGGGCCGCCTGCAGCGCCTCCAGGAAGGCGGCGTTGGCGGCCTCGTCCCACAGCGCCTCGCCCGGCGCGCCCGACAGCGAGAAGCCCTGCGTCGGCGTCATCACGCGCACGGGCCCGCGCGCGCCGGCCAGGCGGGCGGCGATCGTGCCGGCGATCTCGCGCATCTCGTCCTCGGACGTCCCCACCAGCGTCGCCACGCGGTTGTGGAAGTAGCTGCGCCGGCCGCGGTACGCCTCGGGCACCGTCTCGGGTGGGCCCTGGTTGAAGAAGTCGACGCACCCGGGCACGACGATCTGCGGGATCCCCAGCCGGCCCGCGACCGTGAGGCGCTCCGGCCCGACCGCGTGGATCCCGTCCTTGACGGAGTTCGCGATCTCCGACAGCGTGAAGTCGATCACGCCGCGCAGCGCGCCCTGCTCGAGCAGCCGCTCCATGGCCGGCCCGCCGACCCCGTTGGCGTGGAAGACGACGCTGTCGAGCCCGGCCTCCGCGAGCCGCTCGCGCAGGCACATCACCCCGGGCGTCGTCTGCCCGAGCATCGTGATCGCGATCGTCCCGTCGCCCAGCTCGCCGACGGGCATGCCGGCCGACCGCGCCATCCCGACGATCGCCGCGGCCGCGTTGTCGAACACGGCGCGCGAGATCGGGTTGATCCCGAGGATGTCGATGACCGAGTGCATCACGCACGTGTCGGTCTCCCCCATGAACGGGCCGAACGCGCGGCGCCCGGACGCGCTCGGGGACACGATCAGCTTGGCGACGCCGACCGGCAGCGCGTGCATCCCCGCCGCGCCGAGCAGCGCGCCCTCGGCACCGCCGAGGCACAGTGCGCCGTCGAGGCGCCCCTGGCTCCAGAGGTCGGGCAGCAGGCGGCGGACGCCCTCGCACATCCCCTCGACGGCGGCGCCGCGCGTGCCGATGCGGCGCAGCTCCTCGACGTCGTGCCCGCCCGCGCGGGCGACCTCCGTGCGCGAGACGTCGGGTGGGCGTCCCGTCGGCGCCCCGAGGATGCCGGCGTCGATCACCAGCGGCGCACCGCCGAGCGCGCGGATCCGGTCGGCGACGTAGTCGACCTCGGCGCCCTTGGTGTCGAGGGTCGCCACGATGGCGATCTGCGGGGTCTCGCGCATCGGCCCGGATTCAGACGATCGCGCGCCACTCCCGGGTGTGCACGTCGACCTGCATGCGCTCGAACTCCTTCAGCGCCGCGGCGAGGTGCTCGGCGTAGCGGTCGTAGGTGCGGTTGCCCTTCTCGGCGGTGGCCCGGAACGGGTTGCCGATCACGCCCGACGGCGTGAACTCCTGGTGGTCGGTGGCGAACATGAAGAACTGGTGGCCCTGGAACTCGACGTCGGGCGCGCCGTCGGACTTGACGAAGGTGTCGGGGATCGACGTGGGGCGGATGGGCTCTTGGTGCACCGCACGGTCCATCCGCACGAGGCCCTCGTCGTGCGCCATGACCTGCGCCGTCTCCAGCTCGGAGGAGTGCCAGCCCGGCGTCTCCTCGGGCGGGTTCTCCATGATGTCGTCGATCAGCGCGAGGTAGCGCTCGCCGTAGAGCCGCGAGAGCGCGACGAGCGCGCCGGTGTCGTAGCGCAGCCGCCGCAGCAGCGGCTCGACGATCTTCACGTTCGAGCCGTGGTTGTTGACGAAGACGAGCTTGTTGAAGCCGTGGTGGATCAGCGAGCGGCCGATGTCGTACCAGAGCTCGAGCAGCAGGTGCGGGCGGATGGTGATCGTCCCGGTCCCCGCCCCGGGGTCGTACATGTGCTGCGGGGAGTAGCCCATCCAGACGGTCGGCGTGTAGAGGACCTGGGCCCGGGCGGCGGCGCGGCGCGCGATCTGCTCGGCCTGGATCGTGTCCGTGAGGAGGGGCAGGTGCGGCCCGTGCTGCTCGAGGCTCGCGATCGGGATCATCACGACGTCCTTCTCCTGCAGGTACTCCCGGATGTCGACCGGCGACAGCTCGCCCAGGTTGTAGGTCGGTAGCTCCACGCGTTCTCCTTGTCGAGGGCAGCCCGGGCAGCGTCGCAGAGGCGCATTCGGATTGTCAACTCGTATCATCGGCCGTCAGAAGTTGACACTCGTCACCTGCCATGGCACGCTCCCGGCAGTCCGCACGCCCCCGTTGGAAAGGTTTTCCGTGACGCGACCCACGGTCTCAGGTTCTTTCATCGAGGGGCTTCTCGCGTCCGTCCCCGGGGCCACGACCGATCCCGCCGAGCTCGCCCGCTGCGCGCGCGACTGGTCGTGGGCCTCCCTCTACGCCGCCCAGGACGGCGGCGGGCCGGCCCCCGACGTCGTCGTGCGCGCCACGTCGGACGAGGACGTCGCCGCGGCCCTGCGCAGCGCCGCCGAGCACGGCGTCCCGGTGGTGCCGCGCGGCGGCGGCTCCGGCGTCATGGGCGCGGCCGTCCCGTACGAGGGCGGCGTCGTGGTGGACGTGGGCGCCATGAACCGCGTGATCGAGATCGACGAGCACTCGATGACCGCGACGGTCGAGGCCGGGCTCAACGGCCGGGAGTTCGAGCGCCTGCTCAACGAGCGCGGGCTGTCGTTCCCGCACTACCCGGCCTCCGCCGAGTGGGCGTCGGTCGGCGGCTACGTCGCCGCCCGCGGCTCCGGGGTCCTCTCGTCGCGCTACGGCAAGATCGAGGACCAGGTCCTGTCCCTGCGGGTCGTCATGCCGACCGGGGAGATCGTCGACACCGTCCCGGTCCCGCGCCACGCCGTCGGACCGGAGGTCACGCAGCTCTTCGTCGGCTCGGAGGGGACGCTCGGGATCATCACCCGCGTGACGGTCAAGATCATGCCCGTGCCGGCCCACCGCCGGTTCGAGGCCGTCGCCATGCCGTCGCTGGAGGCCGGCGTCGACGCGCTGCGCACGGTCATGCAGCGCGGCGTGCGCCCCGCGGTGATCCGCTTCTACGACGCCGAGGCCAGCAGCGCGAGCCTGGCCAAGGTCGTCGGGCGGCCGCTGGAGGAGCCGGTCGCGCTGCTGATGTTCGAGGGCGAGCGCGAGGTGGCCGACGCGGAGGCCGAGGTCACGCTGCGCCTGCTCACCGGCGCCGGCGGCGCGCTGCTCGACCCGGAGGTCTGCCGCACCTGGTGGGAGCGGCGCTACGACTTCTACCACCCGCCCCACTACCCCACGCTGCCGTCGATGTGGGGCACCATCGACGCGGTCGCGCCCTACGGGACGATCCTCGACGTCTACCACGCGATCCGCTCCGCGCTGGAGCCGTTCGAGCCGACCGGGCTGCGGCTGCGCACCCACTTCAGCCACTGGTACGAGTGGGGCACGATGGTCTACCCGCGGTTCGTCATCCCCGACGTCTCCGAGCACCCGGATCCGGTCGCGCTCTACAAGGAGATCTGGCGAGCGGGCGTGGAGGCGATCCTCGACGCCGGGGGCGTCATCAACGACCACCACGGCGTCGGGGCGACGCTCGCGCCGTACCTCGAGCGCCAGTGGGGCGCCCCCGCGTACGCGACGCTGCTGCGCATCAAGCGGGCGCTCGACCCGGCGAACGTCATGAACCCGGGGAAGCTCGGCTTCCCCGCCGTCGCCTGAGCCGGCGACCCAACGAAGAGGAGGAGCATGAGCCGTCCCGTCACCCTGTTCACCGGCCAGTGGGCCGACCTGCCGCTCGAAGAGCTCGCGCGCAAGTGCGGCGAGTGGGGCTTCGACGGGCTCGAGCTCGCCTGCTGGGGCGATCACTTCGACGTCGCCCAGGCGGTGAGCGACGACGGCTACTGCGCCGGGCGGCGCGAGATCCTCGAGCGCAACGGCCTGCAGTGCTGGGCGATCGGCAACCACCTCGTCGGCCAGGCGGTCTGTGACCCGATCGACGAGCGCCACAAGGGCGTGCTGCCGCCCGACGTCTGGGGCGACGGCGACCCCGAGGGCGTCCGGGGGCGGGCCGCCGAGTACATGAAGGACACCGCGCGCGCCGCCGCGCGGCTCGGCGTGGAGATCGTCACCGGCTTCACCGGCTCCTCGACCTGGCACATGCTCTACTCGTTCCCGCCCAACGACTTCGAGGCCATCGAGCGCGGCTACGCGGACTTCGCCGAGCGCTGGGGGCCGATCATCGACGTCTTCGAGTCAGAAGGCGTGAAGTTCGGGCTCGAGGTCCACCCGACCGAGATCGCCTACGACTTCCTGACCACGCGCAAGACGCTGGCGGCGATCGGCGACCGGCCGGCCTTCGGCATCAACTTCGACCCGAGCCACCTCGAGCACCAGTTCCTCGACTCGGCCGCCTTCATCGACGAGTTCGGCGACCGGATCGTGCACGCGCACGTCAAGGACTCCAAGAAGCGCCTCGACGGCCGCTCGTCGATCCTCGGCGGGCACGTCAACTTCGGCGAGGCCGGCCGCGGCTGGGACTTCGTCTCCCCCGGCCACGGCGACGTGGACTTCGAGGAGATGTTCCGCGCGCTCAACCGCGTCGGCTACGAGGGCCCGCTGTCGATCGAGTGGGAGGACTCGGGCATGGACCGCGACTGGGGCGCGCCTGACGCGCTGGCCTTCGTGCGGCGCACCGACTTCGCCCCGTCGAGCGTCGCCTTCGACGCCGCGTTCTCGAAGGAGAGCTGATGTCGGAGACCGGCTTCACGACCATGGCCGCCGCCGGCGGCGGCGGGCAGGCCGACACCATCGGGGTCGGCATGCTCGGCTACGCGTTCATGGGCAAGGCCCACACGAACGCGTACCGCAAGATCGCCTACATGACCTACCCACCGCCCATGCTGCCCCAGCTGGTGCTGATGGCCGGGCGCAACGAGGAGGCCGTCAAGGCGGCCGGCGAGCGCTACGGCTACGAGGGCACGGTCACG
>DASVQH010000402.1:0-10120 GCA_036389195.1 Solirubrobacteraceae bacterium | reverse complement strand
CCACGAGAGCTCGGAGATGTGGATCAGGCCGTCGATGCCGTCGAGGTCCACGAACGCGCCGAAGTCGACGATGTTCGAGATCTGGCCCTCGATGATGAGGCCGGGCTGCAGCCGCTCCAGGATCGCCTGGCGCTGCTCCTTGCGCTCCTCCTCGAGCACGGCGCGCCGCGAGAGCACGACGTTGTTGCGCGAGCGGTTGAGCTCGATGACCTTGCACTCGATGTTCGTGCCGAGGTACTCGTCGAGGTTCGGCACCCGGCGGATGTCGACCAGCGAAGCGGGCAGGAAGCCGCGCACCCCGAGATCGATGATGAGCCCGCCCTTGACCACCTCGATGACGGTGCCGATGACGGGCTCGCCGGACTCGGCGGCCGCCTCGATCTTGCGCCAGGCGCGCTCGAACCGGGCGCGCTTCTTCGACAGGATCAGCCGCCCGTCCGGGTCCTCCTTGGTGAGGACCAGCGCGTCGACTTCCTCGCCGAGCTCGACCTCGTCGGCCGGGTCGACGGACTTACGGATCGAAAGCTCGTTGGAGGGGATGACCCCCTCGCTCTTGTAGCCGATGTCGACGAGAACTTCGTCCTTGTCGATGCGGACCACGCGGCCGGTGACCACGTCGCCTTCCTCGAAGGGGACGATGGTCGCGTCGTAGTTGGGGATGATCTGCCCGTCGACCTCGAGCAGCATCCCGTCGGAGCCCTCCACCACGGTGGCGGTTGGGGCTGTGGGAGTTACGGTCGTTGCCATGAGAGGCGGGACACTCTAGCCGAAATACAATGCGCCGCCATGCCTGTGCGAGCCACCAAACGCGGCGCCGAGCGGACACCTCTGGGCGGGGAGGTCGACGTCCTCGTCTGCGGCGCGTCGTTCGCCGGGCTGTGCATCGCGCGCGAGCTGCGCGCGACGGGCGCGCGCGTCCTCGTCATCGACCGCTACGAGATCGGCGAGCGCCAGACCTCCGCGTGCGCGGCGCCGACCGAATGGCTCGAGGTCCTGGGGCTCGAGTCCACGATCCGCCAGACGTTCGACACGCTGGTCTGCCACACGCGTGGGCGCACGTCGCGCTGGCCGTTGCCCTACACGTTCTCCACGTTCGACTACAAGCCGCTGTGCGAGGCGCTGTGGGCGCAGTCCGGCGGCGCGATCGAGTTCGAGACCGCCAAGGTCAACGGCCGCACCGGCGACGTTGTGCACACCGACCGCGGGGACCTGCGCGCGGGGCTGATCGTCGACGCGCTCGGCTGGCGGCGGGTGCTGTCGGGCGGCGAGCCGATCCAGCCGCCGAACGCGCGGATGTCGCGCGGCCTGGAGGTCCACCCCGGCGGCGCGGGGTCGGAGCTGGAGATCTGGGTCGAGCGCCGCGTCACCCCGGTCGGCTACGGCTGGGCCTTCCCGGCCGGCGACGAGGTGCGGATCGGCATCGGCTCCTTCGACCCCCACCACCACGTCAAGGACGAGACGGTCTCCCTCGCGGCCGAGCAGGGCCTGCCGCCCGACGGCTACCAGGGCAACTGGATCCCCCACAAGATCCGCCCGGCGGTCGAGGACGGCGTGTTCTTCGTGGGCGACTCGGCCGGGCACTGCATCCCGCTCAGCGCCGAGGGGATCCGGACGGCGTTCTACTTCGGCATCGCCTGCGGGCGCGAGCTGCGCGCGGTGCTCGAAGGGCGCCAGACGCGCGAGGACGCGCTGGAGCGCTACGGGCGCTTCGCGGCGTCGCACGCCTGGAAATTCGATCTGATGCTGCGCTGGCAGCAGGGCATCCCGCGGCTGCACCCGTGGCTGCTCGACCGGCTGGCGGGCACGATGGACCGGCGGGGGCTCTCGCACTGGGCGTTCGAGCACTACCTGCGGATCGCGCACCCGTCGTTTGCGCTGCCGGCGCCGCCGGAGGTGCCTGCCCGTCACTCCTTTCAGGAGCCAGTGCCCGTTGCGGTTACTGCTTCGGGTGAGGACGGTGGGTGAGCGGGGCGGCGAGGCGGGATCCCGCTCGATGCACCGGTTGTGTCCGCGTAACGTCACAAGCGCGACGCCGAAGCCGCCGATTGTGACGTTCGACGTCTATGGACCGCACAAGGTCACAACCGCGTGATTCCCGCCCAGGCGTGTGACGTTATGAGGCGTGCGGCCACACCCCTCGCTCCCTCACCCGACGCAGTTGGCTCTTCGAAGCGCCGCGCGGCTCACGCAGGCGCCGTCGTCACCGACAGCACCACCCCACACGGGTCCGGCGACGACCGCCTGGCGTGAGACCGAACCGTCCGCGCGGGCCGGCCACGACGCTGCCGCCGAATCTGGCGACCCCGATCGCGAGCCGCCCCGCCGGCTCGGCGGAAGCGGTGCGGCCGGTTGCCCGTTGCGGTCACCGCGTCGGGTGAGGAAGGCGGGTGGACGGGGCCGTGTCCGGTTGCGAGGCGCGCGACGGTACCCCTCGCCTCCCTCACCCGACGCAGTTGACCTTCGAAGCCGCGTCGTCAGCTGGCGAGCGCGCGCACCGAGCCCATGCCCACGCCCGTGGCGGGCGTGCCGCGCAGCAGCCAGCCGCCCTCGGCGGGGACGACGGTGCCCCGGCGGCGCAGCTCGCCGAGCCCGACGGTGACCGACGGGCGGCGCACGGCGATGAGCTGGGAGAGCATGTCGTGCGTCAGCGGCAGGCGGACGAGCACGCCGTCGGACTGGACGCGGCCCCAGCGCTCGGCCAGGTGCCAGAACAGCAGCGTGAGGCGGTCGTCGACCCGTGAGAACTGGGCGATCGAGAGCCGGACGGTGAGGTCGCGGGCGCGCTGCATCGCGCGGCCGGCGAGCGCGACGCCGATCTCCGGGAACGGCGCCATGCGGGCCGCGAACGCGCGGTCGAGCAGCGCCACGCGCAGGTCGGCCAGCACGGTCCAGTGCTGGTCGACGTCGATCGTCTCGTGCGGGCGCCCGCACTGCCACGGCTGCAGGAGGTCGCCAGGCCCGAGCAGCTCGGCGGCGGTGCGCCCGTCGCAGTCGACCGTGCGCGCCGCCATGCCCTCGAGGATCAGCAGGCCGTAGCCCGCCTCTAGAGCCGCGTCGTAGCGCTCGGGCAGCCACGGACCGGTCCGGACGTCGCGCACCGCGGCCACGGAGAGTCGCGTCGCCTGCTCGCGGCGGGGCCCCGCGAGCCCGGCGGCGAGGTCGGCGTCCCAGGCGAGCACCGGAAGGCTCGGACCGCTACCAATCGCACCCATGCTTGCCAGAACAACCAAGGAGCGCCGATGTTGCGGCGATGGTCCGGGCGATGGCGAATTCGGTCGCGGGCGCCGCCGGCCGGACCGCGGCGACGCGCCCGCGGCCTAGAAGCCGCGCCGCTCGCGCGCGCGGAGCGAGTCGAGGTCGCGCCCGTCGCCGTGCCGGCTCAGCCACCACGCGTGCGCGACCCACAGCACCGCCAGCGCCACCGCGGCGACCGACACGCCGACCGCCTCGTCGGGCTTAAACGCCCCCATCGCGACCAGGAAGCAGATCAGCGCCACCAGCGCGAGGATCAGCACCCAGAACGACGCGCTGAGCGTGGCGAGCATGCGCGCGAACCGCGGAGACGATGACACGGCCGGGACCTCCTCCTCGAAGGGTGTTCAGATGCGGCGAGCTTGTGCGGATCGTAGCTCAGTCGCGCACGATGAGAAAGGTCCCGGCGGCCAGCAGGGCCAGCCCGGCGACGCGGTCCCAGGAGAGCGGCTCGCGCTCGACGCCGAGCCACCCGAAGTGGTCGACCGCGACGGACATGGCGAGCTGGCCGCTGATCGTCGCGGCGGTCACGCCGCCCGCCCCCAGCGAACGCACCGTGACGAGCACGGTGGTGACGTACGCGGCGCCCAGCAGGCCGCCCAGGAGGTACTGCGGCGCCACCTCGCGGATGCCGCCGGAGATGCCGCCGTAGCCGCCCGTGAGCCCGGCGATCGCCGCGAGCAGGACCGTCCCGATCGAGAACGAGATGAACGCGGCCTGGAACGTGCCGATCGACTTGCCGAGCCCCGAGTTGATCGGGGCCTGCAGGGCGACGAGGCCGCCGACCATCGCGGTCAGGATGACCGCCGCGCCGCGGTCCATCACTTCGCGTCCAGCCAGTTGGGGCCGATCCCGGCGTCGACCGCGAGCGGCGGGTCCATCTCGGCCGCCCCGACCATCTCGCGGCAGACCAGCCGCCGGGCGTCCTCGAGCTCCTCGGGGGGCCCCTCGAAGAGCAGCTCGTCGTGGATCTGGAGGATCAGCCGCGTGCGCAGCCCGGCCTCGGCGAGCACGTCGTGGCAGCGGACCATCGCGACCTTGATGATGTCGGCGGCCGTCCCCTGGATCACCGTGTTGACGGCCAGCCGCTCCCCCAGCTTGCGCACGCTCCACTGGCGCGCGCGGATCTCGGGGATCATGCGCCGCCGCCCGAAGAGCGTCGAGACGTACCCGTGCTCGGTGGCCTGCACGACCGCCTCGTCCATGAAGCGGCGGACCGCGGGGAAGCGCTCCAGGTAGCGGTCGATGAACTCCTGGGCCTCCTCCTGCGGGATCCGCAGCCGGTCGGCGAGCCCGTAGGCCGAGAGCCCGTAGACGATCCCGTAGTTGACCATCTTGGCCTTCGAGCGCATGCCCTTGTCGAGCTGCTCGGGCGCGACGTCGAAGACGGCGCTCGCCGTCTCGGTGTGGACGTCCTCGCCGCGCCGGAAGATGTCCTTCAGCACGTCCTCGCCGGCGATGTGCGCCAGCACGCGCAGCTCGACCTGCGAGTAGTCCACGCTGAGCAGCTGGTGGCCTTCCTCGGCGACGAAGCAGGCGCGGATCTCGCGCCCGGTCTCCGTGCGGATCGGGATGTTCTGCAGGTTCGGGTTGATCGACGACAGCCGCCCCGTGGCGGTGGCGGTCTGCTGGAAGGTCGTGTGCAGGCGCCCGTCGTCGCCGATCCACGCCGGCAGCGCTTCCAGGTAGGTCTGCGCGAGCTTGGAGAGCTCGCGAAAGCGCTCGATCTTGGGGATGATCTCGTGCTCGTCGCGGATGGCCTGCAGGACGCGGGCGTCGGTCGAGAAGCCGGTCTTGCCGCGGCGCTTGCGCGACAGGCCGAGCTTCTCGAAGAGCACCGAGCCGAGCTGCTGCGGGGAGCCGATGACGAACTCCTCCCCCGCCAGCTCCCAGATCTCGCGCTCGAGCTGGTCGGCGTCGGCGTTGATGCGGTCGCGCGCCCGCGCGAGGCGCTCCGTGTCGAGCTTGATCCCCGCGACCTCCATCGCGCGCAGGACCCGCACGAGCGGCAGCTCGATCTCGTTCAGGAGCGGCTCGAGGCCGCGCTCGCGGATCTGCTCGCGCTGGCGCGCCGCCAGGTCGAGCGTGAGGACCGCGCTGGCGGCCACCGGGTCCTCGGCGTCGACCGCCATGCCGCGCTCCTCGGCCAGCTCGGCGAGCGGGAACCCGCGGCGGGCGGGATCGAGCAGGTAGGCGCCGATCTCGGTGTCGTGCGCGAGCGCGGGCGGGACGGTGCCGAGCGCCTTGGCGTCGTGGGCGATCACGGGGCGCTCGCCGGCGGCGCGCACCAGCTCGGCGGGGTCGTCGCACTCGCCGGCCAGCGCCTCGCGGCCGCCGCCGTAGGCGCCGAAGCGCCACCGCTCGGCCACGGCCAGCAGCTCGCCCTCCGGGATCTCGGGCGGGAGGACGGCGAGCGCGAGCTCCGCGCCGTCGACGCGCGCGAGGTCCCCCGGGCCGCCCTGGCGCACCGGCACCTTGCGCGCCGCTTCGGCCTCCGGCCGCGGGATCGCCTCCTCGGCTGCGGCCTCCAGCGCCTCCTCCAGCCGCCGCAGCGGCTCGCGCAGCTCCCAGCGGCGGAAGGCCTCGCGCAGCTTGGAGCGGTCCGGCTCGCGCGTGGACTCGGCGACGAGGTCGAGCTCGACCGGCACGTCGAAGACCATCGTCGCCAGCCGCTTGGAGACCCGCGCGTCCTCGGCGTGCTCCGTCAGGTTCTGCTTGCGCTTGGCCCCCGAGATGTCGTCGATGTGGTCCAGCACGCCCTCGAGCGTCTCGAAGCGCTGCAGCAGGTCGGCGGCCGTCTTGTCGCCGATCCCCGGGACGCCCGGGATGTTGTCCGAGGTGTCGCCCTTGAGCCCGATGAAGTCCGGGACGCGCTCGGGCGGGATGCCGTAGCGGTCGAGCACCGCCTGGCGGTCGTAGACCTTCGTGTCGGTGACGCCGCGCGAGGTCGACATGATCCGCACGCCGTCGCCGACGAGCTGGTAGGCGTCGCGGTCGCCGGTCACCACCATCACCGGCACGCCGCGCGCCTTGGCCTGCGCCGCCAGGGTCGCGATGACGTCGTCGGCCTCGTAGCCCTCGACGGATATGTTCGTGTAGCCGAACGCGTCGACCAGCGGCGCCAGGTGCGGCCACTGCTCCTTGAGCAAGTCCGGCCGCGAGGAGCGCTGCGCCTTGTAGTCCGGGGAGATCTCCTTGCGCCCGGAGAGCCCGGCGTCCCACACCACGACGGTCGGCACCGCGCCGTAGTCCGTGAGGATCTTCACGAGCATCGAGGCGAAGCCGAAGATCGCGTTGGTCGGCTGGCCCTCGGACGTGGCGATCGACTCCGGCAGGGCGAAGAACGCCCGGTAGGCGAGCGAGTTGCCGTCGATCAGGAAGAGCTCGCGGGGGGCGTCGCCGTCGGACACGGCGCCCAACTCTAGGGGCACCCGAGGCGGGATAGCATCACGCTCATGGCCGCCAGCCCCTCTGCCCAGTACTCCGTCATCGTCCGCGTCGAGATCGCCCACCGCCCGGGCATGCTCGGGCAGGTGGCGAGCGCGATCGGCCTGGCCGGCGGCACGATCGGGTCGGTGGACCTCGTGTCGATCGACGACCAGCGGACGCTGCGCGACTTCGTCGTCGACACGAGCGGCGAGGAGCACTACGAGCAGATCCGCGCCGAGGTCGACGCGATCGACGGCGCGCACGTCGTCGACTGCACCGACCGCACGTTCCAGATCCACATCGGCGGCAAGATCGAGCAGCGCAACAAGATCCCGGTCAAGACGCGCGACGACCTCTCGATGGCCTACACGCCGGGCGTCGCGCGCGTCTGCGAGGCGATCGCCGCCGACCGCACGAAGGCCTTCCAGTACACGATCAAGCGCAACACGGTCGCCGTCGTCTCCGACGGCAGCGCGGTGCTCGGGCTCGGCGACATCGGGCCCGAGGCGGCGATGCCGGTGATGGAGGGCAAGGCGATGCTCTTCAAGGAGTTCGGCGGCGTCGACGCCTTCCCGATCTGCCTGGACACCAAGGACCCGGACGAGATCGTGGCGATCGTGCAGGCGCTGGCGCCAACGTTCGGCGGCATCAACCTGGAGGACATCTCGGCGCCGCGCTGCTTCGAGATCGAGGACCGGCTCAAGCGTTCGCTCGAGATCCCGGTCTTCCACGACGACCAGCACGGCACCGCGGTGGTCGTGCTGGCCGCGCTGCTCAACGCGGTGAAGCTGACCGGCAAGCAGCTCGGCGACCTGCGGGTGCTGGTGATCGGCCTCGGCGCCGCGGGCGTCGCCGTGACCCGGCTGCTGCTCGACGCCGGCGTGACCGACGTCATCGGCTGCGACTCCCGCGGCGCGCTGAGCACCGACCGCGCGGACTACCAGGACGGCTCGATGAGCGACGTCAAGCGCTGGTACGCCGAGCACACCAACCAGGAGAAGCGGTCGGGCAAGCCCGCCGACGTCATCGAGGGCGCCGACCTCTTCATCGGGCTGTCGGGCGCCAAGGTCATGGACCCCGAGGCGCTCGCGAAGATGAACGACGGCGCGATGGTCTTCGCGATGGCCAACCCGACGCCGGAGGTGACGCCCGAGGAGGCGGCGCCGTACGCGCGGATCATCGCCACCGGCCGCTCGGACTACCCGAACCAGATCAACAACGTCCTCTGCTTCCCGGGCATCTTCCGCGGGGCGCTCGACGTGCGCGCCAGCGAGATCACCGAGAACATGAAGATGGCCGCCGCGCGCGGGATCGCCGCGATCATCGGCGACGACGAGCTGCGCGAGGACTACATCATCCCGTCGGTGTTCAACCGCGACGTGGCCGACGCCGTGGCCGACGCGGTCGCCGAGGAGGCGCGCGCCGAGGGCGCCGCCAACGCGGACGACACGGAGATCGGCTACGCCCCCGGCGACACGGGGGACTTCCGCGCGGTCAGCCCGAGCTGACGGCGTGCCGGACGCCAACGCGCTGGAGGCCGCGGCGCGGGCCGCGCTCGATCCGGCGGTGCACGCCTTCTACGCGGGCGGCACCGGGCCGGCCGACGCCGCCGCCTGGGCGCGGGTGGGGCTGCGCCCGCGGGTGCTGCGCGACGTGGCCGCGGTGGACACCGCGACGACCGTCCTGGGCGTCCCGGTCGCCTCCCCCGTGCTGGCGGCGCCGGTCGCGCTGCTCGGGCTCGCCCACCCGGGTGGCGAGGCGGCGTGGGCGGCCGGCGTGGCCGCCGCGGGCGGCCTGCGCGTGCTCTCGACGCGGACCACCACCGCGATCGCCGCCGTGGCAGACGCCGCGCCGGGCGCGCCGTGGTGGTTCCAGGTCTACGTGATGCGCGACCGCGGCCTCACCGCGGAGCTCGTCCGCCGCGCCGCCGCGGCGGGCGCCGGCGCGCTGGTGCTGACCGGCGACACGCCACGCGTCGCCGCGCGAGCGCCGCTCGAGGTCCCGGCGGGCGGCTACATGCCCGACCTCCCGGGCGACCTGCGGCGGGACCCGCGGGCCTTCCAGGACCCCCGGACGACGTTCGCCGACGTCGCGTGGCTCCGCGAGGTCTCCGGCGGCCTGCCGGTCCTCGTCAAGGGTGTTCTGCGGGGCGACGACGCGCGCGCGTGCCTGGCCGCCGGCGCGGCCGGCGTGATCGTGTCCAACCACGGCGGCCGCCAGCTCGCGGGCGCGGTGGCGCCCGCCGCCGCCCTGCCCGAGGTGGCCGACGCGGTGGCCGGCGAGGCGGAGGTCCTCGTCGACGGCGGGATCGCCACGGGCGTCGACGTCCTGCGGGCGCTGGCGCTGGGCGCGCGCGCCGTGCTGGTCGGGCGGCCGCTGGTGTGGGCGCTGGCCACGGGCGGCGGGGACGGCGTGCGGGCGTTCCTCGATGAGCTGCGGGCGGAGCTGGAGGAGGCGCTGGCGCTGGCCGGCGCGACGTCGCCCGCGGACGCCGGGCGGGACCTGGTGCAGCGCTAGTCCAGCAGTGCGGCGAGGCGCGGGTCGCGCTCGGCCTCCTCATCGCCCTGCGTGGCGGCCAGCTCGGCGAACCCGTAGGGGATCGCGGCGCTCTGCGGCCCGTTCACCCCGAAGGCGCGCCAGCCGAGCTCGACGCGCAGCGGGTGCCATCGGTGATCCGGAGGGCCCGGTAGCCGCTCACGGTCTGCGAGCGGTGAAGATCCCGTAGACCATCGCCCGGGAGCCATACGCCGCGAGGATGCGCAGCATCGTCAGCGCGAAGATCCGGTCCGGGTTGCCGGCCGAGAGCAGGAACGCGCGCGCCTCGGGGTCGCGGGCCAGCCGGGCGGCGGTGCGGCGCAGGCAGATCGGCCAGGTGCGGCTGACGCGGCGGCTCTCGTCGGCGAAGGCGATGACCTCCAGCCCGGCGGCGGCGAGCAGGTCGCCGTACTCGGCCGCGGTGCGCATGGCCGGCAGGCGCCCCTCGCGGCAAATCGGCTCGAGCAGCAGGCGGTCGCGCCACGGCGATCGCCGCGCGCGGGCCAGCCAGTCGCACACCACGAGCGTGCCGCCGGGCCGCAGGACGCGTGCCGCCTCCGCGAAGGCACGTCCCGGGTCGGGCATGTGGGAGACCGACTCGATCGCGAGCACGGCGTCGAACGCGCCGGCGGGCAGGCCGGAGCGAAGCCAGTCGGCCACGCGGAGCTCGACCGCGCCGCCCACCCCTTCGCGCGCCGCCGCGGCGTTCCCCCACTCGGCCTGCGCCCGCGACAGCGTCAGCCCCACCACCCGCGCGCCGCGCTCGCGGGCCAGCAGCCGCGCCGTGCCGCCGTAGCCGCAGCCGGCGTCGGCCACCGCGGCGCCCGCGCCCGGCCGCACGCCGGCGAGGTCCGCGACGTGCTCGGCCAGCCGGCGCGCCGCGACCTCGGGCGGATCCGACCGC
>DASVQH010000401.1:0-3910 GCA_036389195.1 Solirubrobacteraceae bacterium | reverse complement strand
GACCGGGCAGGAGGTCGCGATCGGCCAGCGCCAGCGCTTCGCGTGCCAGCTGCCACGCCGCCGCGGCATCGCCGGCCGCGGACGCCTCGCGCGCCGAGCGCAGGCCGGCGCGGACCGCCTCCCAGTCGACCCACGTCCCGTCCGGGAAGCGCACCGCGATCTCGGCGCGGCCGTCGAGCCGCTCCGGGCCGAGCGCCCGGCGCAGACGCGACAGCAACGGCCGCAGCAGCGCGTCGGCGTCGGACGGCGGCGCCCCGGACCACAGCGCCTCGGTCAGCTCCGCCCGCCTGACCGCCCGGTCGCGGTGCAGCGTGAGGTACGCGAACACCAGGCGGCCCTGCCGGCCCGGCAGGACCCGGTCGAGCTGCTCGCCGTCCCAGCGCACCTCGAGCCGTCCGCAGAGGTGCACCTCGACGCCCACCGGGCGATCCTAATCGCGCCGGGTCGACGGAGGTAGCCCGTGCCGGCACCGCCCGGCGGCGGTCGGTCCGCGCGCCGGGCGATGATCGGCCCGAGAGCCTCGCGCGGCTCAGCGGGCCCGGCGGCGGATGACGGTCAGCCGCCGGACGACGGGCTTCGAGGTGTTGCCGGCCGCGTCGCGGACGGTCAGGCGGAGCCGGTAGCGCCCGGCCGGCAGGCGGCGGCTGCCCACGCGGCCGGTGAGCCGCACGCGGTTGCCGCCGAGCCGCACGGCGGCGCGCCGGGTCGCCATGCGCCGGCGGGCCGGCTTGACGCGCGTGATCCGCAGCCGCAGCCGCCCCGGCTCGGAGGAGCGGAACGACAGGACGCTCGGCTTGCGCGCCGTCGCGCGCCCGCGGGCGATCCGCAGCACGGGCCGGCGCAGGCGCACGCGCGAGAGCCGGGGCGCGGTGCGGTCCGGCACGGCGTCGGAGCCGTCGCCGCCGGGGCCGCCCGGGCCATCGGGGCCACCCGGGCCGCCGGGCCCGCCACCGCCGTCGGGCCCGCCGCCGCCACCCGGACCGCCGCCGCTGCCAGGGCGGCAATCGGCGCTCAGGACCCGGAGGAAGGACTGCCGCGAGCGGACCAGCGCGCCGGCGGCGGGATCGGACGTCCCGAAGGCCACGCACCTGGCGCCCTCGCTCAGGTCGCCCAGGGTCGGCGTCGAGGCGACGGGGGCGTCCGTGCCGTTGCGGCGCGAGACCAGCGTGGTCGTCCCGGCCCCGAGAGCGCGGACGTAGAGGTGGTAGGCGCCGCCGGGCACGTCGGGCGTCCCCGGCGCCAGGCCGGGCGCCGCCGAGCTGAAGCCGACCGCGCCGCCGTCCGGGGAGATCACCGGGCCGTCGGCGTCGGTCGCGGCCGGCGCGCCGTCCGCGCCGTCCGCGCGGCTGGCCAGGACCAGCGTCCCGGCCGCCAGGTCACGGACGAGCACCTTCGTGGTGGTCGTGCCGTCGCCGGGCAGGTCGGTCGTGGTCGTCGCGAACGCCACGCGGTCCCCCGAGCGATCGATGGACACGCCCACGGCCGAGCCGTCGCCCTTGGTCCCGTCCGGCGTCGCGCTGACCAGCTGGATGGCGCCGCTGGTGAGGTCCTTGCGGTGCACGTCGATCAGCGTGTCGGTGTCGCCGTCGCCCAGGTTCGTGGCGTACGAGCGGAACACCACCCGCTGGCCGGCCGCGTCGATGTCGCCGTCGAAGGACGGCTCGTCGCCCGGCTCCCCGGCGGCGCTGCTGGAGGCCAACGCCGTCCGCCCGGCCGCCAGGTCGCGGACGTGGACGTCGCTGTCCGTGTTCGTGTCGCCGTCGCCCAGGTTCGACGCCTGGCTGGTGAACACCACGCGGCCCCCGTCGGCGTCGAGCGCGGGGTCCGCCG
Source organism: Solirubrobacteraceae bacterium (assembly GCA_036389195.1). GTDB lineage: Bacteria > Actinomycetota > Thermoleophilia > Solirubrobacterales > Solirubrobacteraceae > JACCYI01. The sequence goes on along the minus strand of DASVQH010000401.1, from coordinate 2,080 downwards.
AGCGGCCGTTCCCGGGCGCGCCGGCCGGCCCGTCGGCGCGGCTGGCCAGGAACGAGGTGCCGGTCGGCAGATCCCGGACCCAGACGCCGCGGTCCGGGCCGTCGGAGACCGACCACGCGACCCGGCGCCCGTCGCCGCTGATCGCCGGCGTCACCCGGTCGGGGAGGATCGCCGCGCCCGCCGGCCCGTCGTTGCGGCTGGCCAGCACGACGTCGCCGGTCACGCGGTCGCGCACGAAGACCCCGCGGGCCACCCCCGAGGGCAGGCCGAGGCCGGGCGCCTCGGAGACGAAGGCGGCGAAGCGGCCGTCGTCGGAGAGGGCCGCCGGCGTCGCCGCGCCGCCCTCGTTGCGGAACGGGTCCGCGCCGGCCGGCCGGGCGATCGCCGTCGTGAAGCCGGCGGTGACGTCGCGCAGCGCGACGGTCGGCTGACGGCCGTCCACGTCCGGCACGATCAGGCCGTCGTCGAGCCCGAAGGCGACACGCCCGCCGCCGGCGCTGATGGCCACGGCGTTCAACCCGACGGCGTTGGAGACGGTGCCGTCGAGTCCGTTCCCGCGCGAGACGACCACCAGCTCGTTCGTCCCGACGTCCTTGATGTAGGCGTCCGCGCCCGAGGCGGCGTCGTCGGGGACGAGCTGGCCGCCTTCCGAGCGGAAGGCGATCCGGTTGCCGGAGCGATCGATGGACGGGGCCTGGGAGACCTGCCCCTTGTCGCCGGCGGCGTTCTCGCTCACGAGCCGCGTGGTCTTGGCCGGTATGGCGCGCCGGTAGACGTCCGGGCGCGCGTCGCCGTCGGCGGCGGAGTCGAACGTGCTCGCCTGCGACTCGAACGCCACCGCGGAGCCGCTGCCGTCGAGCGAGGGCGCGTACGACGGGCCGTTGCCCGCGGCGCCGTCGCCGTCGGCGCGCGAGACGAGCGTCGTCGTCGTGGCGCCGACGCTGCGCAGGTAGACGTCGCGGACGCCGTTGTTGTCTCCCGCGACGGCGTCCGTGTTGCTCGTGAAGGCGATCCGGTCGCCGTCGTCGTCGATCGACGGCTCTTCGCCCTGCATCGGAGCGGCGCCCGCGGACGGCCGGGACACGAGGGTGGTGATCCCGTCCACCGTGTCGCGCCGGAAGACCAGGAGCGGCCCGTTCGGCGCGTCGGGGTCGAGGTTCTTCGCCAGCGACGCGAAGGCGACGTAGCGGCCGTCGGCGCTCAGGGCGGGATCGAACGAAGGGGCGTCGCCGACGGCGCCCGTCCCGGAACGGCTGGCCAGGATCGTCTCGTCGGTGACGAGGTCGCGGATGTAGACGTCGACCTGGTCGTTGGTGTCCGCCGGGTCGAGCGGCCCCTCGCACACGAATGCCACGCGCGTGGCGTCGTCGCTGATGGCGCCCGCGCTGCAGGCGGCGTGCGCCGGCTCGCCGGCCGCCCCGGTGGCGCGGCTGACGAGGCGGACCGGCCCGCTGGGCCCGTCCTTGACGTAGACGTTCTCGACGTCGTCGTCGTCGCCGTCGAGCAGCCCGTCGGACGATGACGAGAAGACGACGGCCTGGCCGTCGCCGCTCACCGCGTCGGCGGTCAGCCGTGATCGGCCGACGGGGGACGGCAGCGTGTCGGCGAGCGACGGGGCGCCCGAGAGGACGGCGGTCGAGCCGGCCGGGAGCGGCGCGGCCACCGCGGGGTGCGCGGCGAGCGCCGAGGCGACCGCGGCGAGGATGAGCGGATGAGGGAGGCGATTGGGCATGACGGCGACTCTCCACCGCCGCGCCGCCCCGGTCGCTAGCGCACCCCCCTAGGGTCCGAGCCCTGGTCCCCCCAGCGCGAGCGCGTCCGGCAGCTCCTCCCGCGAGGCGACGTCGAGCTTGCGGTACACGTTGCGCAGGTGCCACTGCACCGCCTTGACGGTCACGAACAGGCGCTGGGCGATCTCGCGGTTGGTCAGGCCCTCGGCGGCGAGCACCGCGACGCGGTCCTCGCTGGCGGTGAGCGACTCGCGGCCGGAGAGCATCCGGCGCTCGCGGCTCGGCCGGGCGCCCGCGGCGGCGAGCTCCTCGTGCGCGCGGTCGGCGAGCCCGCTCGCGCCCATGTGCGA
>DASVQH010000400.1:0-4446 GCA_036389195.1 Solirubrobacteraceae bacterium | reverse complement strand
TCGGCGCGGACGGCACCACCGGCGAGTGGCGCGCCGCGGAGGTGCCCGGCGAGCCGGTCGACGCCTACGGCTGCGGGGACTCCTTCGCGGCCGGCCTGACCTTCGGGCTCGCGCGCGGCGACGACCTCGCCGCCGCGCTCGAGCTCGCGGCGCGCTGCGGGGCCACCTGCCTGACCGGTCGTGGCCCCTACGAGCGCCAGCTGACGCTCTAGCCGCGCCCGGGCCGCCACAGGCCCTTGATCCACCGGCCGGCCTCCGACGCCTCGACCAGCTCGCCGAAGCGCCGCCGCCGGGTGTCCTCCCGCTTGGCGCTGACGATCTTGTGCAGCGCGGTGCGGCGGTAGGAGGGCGGCTGGGCCTCGAAGTACGCCCACGCCGCCGGGTGGCGCTCGCGCAGCTCGGCCTCCCAGGGCGCGGCCAGCGCGGCGGCCTCCTCCGCGGGCTGCTCGTAGGAGTAGATCCCCGAACGGGCCGCTCTGCGCCGCTCGAACGCCGCCAGGCCGGCGGGCCGCATCCGCCCCTCGGCGGTCAGCCGCTCGACCTTGGCGACGTTGATCTTGCTCCAGGTGCTCGACGGCTTGCGGGGCGTGAAGCGCTGCATGTGGGCGTGCTCGTCGATGCGCTGCAGCCGGCCGTCGATCCAGCCGACGCACAACGCCTCGTCGACCGCCTGCGACCAGGTCACGCTCGGCCGCCCGGTCGCCCGCTTGTGGTAGCCGAGCCACAGCTCGTCCGCGCGCTCGTGGTTGGCGTCGAACCAGGCGCGCAGCTGCTCCGGGGTCGCGAAGAAGATGGGGTCCGCCACGACGCGGAACGCTACCCTCGGCCCGGTGACCAAGCGCTCCCCGTACGCCCTGCCGGAGCGCGAGCCGGGCGCCCCCTACCACCCGCTCGACATGCTGCGCTCCAAGCGCGCGGTCGTCGACACGGGCCTGGCGCCGATCATCTTCCTCGTCGTCAACTCGTTCACGAACCTGAAGGTCGCCGCGGCGGCGGCGATCGGCGTGGCGGTGCTGCTGATGGTCGAGCGCCTCGTGCGCCGCGAGACGCCGATGAACGCGATCGGCGGCCTGCTGGGCACGGGGATCGCCGTGGCCATCGCGCTGCGCACGGGCACCGTCGAGGGGTTCTTCTGGCCGAAGGTCGCGCAGAACGGCGCGTACGGCCTGGCGTTCCTGGTCTCGATCCTCGTCCGCCGCCCGCTGCTCGGCCTGATCGCCCAGTTCGCCTACCAGCTGCCTTCGGACTACCTGAAGGACCCGCGGGTCCGCCCCGCCTACTCCGTCGCCTCGTTCGCCTGGGTGCTGCTCTTCGGGGTCCGGGCGATCGTCTACACGGTGGCCATCCTCGCCGGCAAGGCCGAGTGGCTGGCGGCGATCGTGCTCGTCCTGGGCTGGCCGGCGTTCGCGGGCACCGTCCTCTTCTCGTTCAAGTACGTGACCTGGCGCCTGGAGAAGTCCGGCGCGCCGGACCCCGAGGAGTTCCGCGCCGCGGCCGAGGCCCGCGACCGCGAAGCGCCGCAGCCGGCCGCCTGAGGCGCGCCCGCCTGGGCGGACGCAAGAACCGGCGCCGGGCGACGTTACGTTCAGTGATGACCTCTCACCGTTCCCTCCGCCGGGCGTGGCTCGTCGCGGCCGCCTGCCTCGCAACCCTCGGCGCGACGGCGTCCGCCGCCGGGGCGTCGACCGTCAAGCTCGCGACCAGCGCCGATCCGGCCGAGGACCGGCCGATGACGTTCACCGCCTCGGGCACGGCGGACAAGTCGTCGTCCGTCTACGCCGTCCGCCGTCCCGTCGGCGGGGCGGCGTGCGCGGCGACGTACTCGACGGACATCGGCGGTGACACGGTCTTCTACGACCGCTCGGTCGCCGCCGGGTCGTACTCGGTGACACGGCAGGAGAGCGAGGACACCCCGGGCGACTACCTGGTCTGCGCCTGGATCGGACCCAGTTCGTCGACCGCGGACGCACGCACCTCTCTCACCGTCCGCATTCGCCCGAACGCGGCCACCGTGACGCTCGAGGTTCCGCCGACGGCGGTGCCGGGACAGCCGCTGGTCATCACGGCGAGGGGGAGCACCGAGATCGGCCGCTCCCTCTTCTCCGTGATGAAGCCCGCGGGCGGTGCCGGCTGCGGTTCGGCTTACTCGACCGACGCCGGCTCCTCCGAGACCCTCTTCTACGACCGAAGCGTCCAAGGAGCGTACGCCCAGCAGCGCTCGATCACCCCGGAGGCCGGCAACTACCTCCTGTGCGCGTGGATCCAGGAGAGCAGCGGCGACCTCCAGCCCGAGGCGGTGACGTCGGCGACGCTCTCGGTCCAGCCGCCCGACGGCGACGGCGACGGCGTGCCGGACGCCACCGACCGCTGCCCGACCCGCCCCGGTCCGGGCACGGGCACCGGCTGCCCGCCGCGTGTGGCGCCGGCCTCGTTCTCCGCTCGCGCGCGCTCGAAGCGCGACCGGCACCGGCCGTTCAAGTTCAGGTTCGCCGGCTCGTTGGCGGCGCCCGCCGGCATCCCGCCCGCCGAGGCGTGCCAGGGCCAGGTGTCGGTGATCGTCAAGCGGGGCCGCAAGACGATCTCCTCGCGCCGCCGGAGCGTCGCAGCGGACTGCTCCTGGTCCTCGAAGGTGTCGTTCCGCAGCCGCGGGCGAGTGGGTCGCAACGGCCGCCTCAAGGTCAAGGTGCGGTTCCTCGGCAACGACGTCCTGACGCCGAAGAGCGCGAAGTCGTTCCGCGTGCGCGCCGGCTGAGCCGCAGCGCTAGGCGCGCGCGGTGATCGCCTCGCCCACGGCGAGCAGGCGGGCGGGGACGCCGCGCCGCCCGGCCTCGGCGACGAAGCGCGCCGCCGCGTCGGGCACCGGCTCGTAGACGCCGGCCGCCTCGTAGCCCTCGGCGTGGATCGGGACCGCGAGGCGGGCGCCCAGGAGCCCGGCGGCGATCGCGGCCTGCTCCGGCGTCAGCGCGGCGGGCAGCGGGCTGGCCGGGCGGCGGTGCGGGAAGCCGACGACCGCGCCGTTGACCGGCAGGAGGACCACGTCGAACGGCCCGTGCCGGCGGGCGATCCGCCACCAGAAGCCGTGGAAGACGGTGTCCCCGAAGTGGGCGACGCGGACCCCGCCGGCCGCCACCGCCCAGCCGACCTGCGGGTCGCCGAGGCCGTCGACCGCCGGGAGAGCGGCGACGGCGAAGGGGCCGGCTTGCACCGTCTCCCACGGCTCGAGCCGGCGACGGGGCAGCCCGGCGGCCGCGAGCTCGTGCTCGGCCTGGGCGAGGCCGAGGTTCTCCAGATCGTCGCCACCGGCGGCCGGCGGCTCGAGGACCGCCGCGCCGGGCGCCAGCGCCGCGGCGAGCGCGCCGGCGTCGGCGTGGTCGCGGTGCAGGTGGGTCACGAGCCCGGCGACGGCCCGTCCCGGCGACGCGCTCGCGACGTCCGGCTGCGGTGCCCCCGCGGCCGCCCCGCCGAGCGGCGCGAACACCGCGCCCGGCTCGGCCAGCGGGTCGATCACCACCGTGGACCCCTCATGCTCCAGCTCCACTCCGGCCCAGCCCAGCCACGTCAGCCGCACGGTCGGCGTCCTTTCGATCGGGTCGGGCACTTATACCGTACGATCGTTCGTTCCGTATACTCCGTGAGCGTGCCGCGCCGCTCCGCAGCCGACGTCGCGACCAGCCGCGCGCGGTCGGTCGAGGCCGCCGTCGACGTCGCATCCGTCGAGGGCCTCGAGGGCCTGACCATCGGCCGGCTCGCCGACCGGCTCGGCATGAGCAAGAGCAGCCTCATCGGGCGCTTCGGCGACAAGGAGGCGATGCAGCGGGCGGTGCTCGCGGCGGCCGTCGCGCGCTTCACCGAGGCGGTGTGGCGCCCCGCCGAGGGCGCCCGGCCGGGGATCGCCCGCCTCGAGGCGATCGTCGACGCCTGGATCGCCCACCTCGGCGACGGGACCTTCCCGGGCGGCTGCTTCGTGACCACCGCCTCCGTGGAGTACGACGCGCGGCCAGGGCCGCTGCACGACGACGTCGCCGCGGTCGTGCGGCGGTGGCTGCGGGTGCTCGAGGCCGAGGCCGCCCGCGCCCTGGAGGACGGCGACCTGCCGCCCGGCCGGGACCCCGCCGACGTCGCCTTCGAGCTGCACAGCCTCGCGTCGGGCGGCAGCGTCGCCGGCCGGCTGACCGGCGACCCCGCCGCGCTCACCCGCACCCGCGCCGCGATGCGCCGCGCGCTCGGCCTCCCCGGCCGGCCCTCAGCGGCGGGCCAGCGGGTCGCCGGCTGATCCAGTTGGCGCCCGCCGACGCGCCGACGCGTGCCGCGCTCGCCGGCGAACCGTCGCCGCGGTTTTTCCGGCTAGCCCCCATGGCGGGCCGCGCTCGCGATGCGATCATGGCGCCGTGGCGTCTCCTCGCAGCGCTTCGCTCAACGGCGTGGAGCCGGCGCTCGCCTCGGCCG
>DASVQH010000399.1:0-2234 GCA_036389195.1 Solirubrobacteraceae bacterium | reverse complement strand
CCTGCGCGCCCGGCGCGCCCAAGGGCCCGGCGCCCGCGACCGGCTGCGCGCCCGGGCCGCCCCCTCCCCGCCGCGCCACCGCGCAGACGTTGGCCACGTCGGCGTTGGCCCCGCGGCGGTCGTCGGGCACGAACTGATCGGGCGGCGGCTCGGTTCCCTTCTCGACCCAGTCGGTCATCGCCGTGAAGGCCACCTGCCAGCAGGGCTGCAGCGGCTTGAGGCGATCCGGGAAGACGTCGTAGCGGCCGTCGACGTGGTTGCCGTGCTCGATCACCCAGTAGCGGTGGCGATCCAGCCGGCCGGCGGCGGCGACCTTACGCCGGTAGACGTCGGCGTTGGCGGCGATCGGCAGCAGCGAGTCGAGCGTCCCGTGCAGCGTGATCATCGGCTTGCCGATGATCCCCGTGTTCTCGATCCGGCGGATCGCCGGCCCGGCGATCGACTGCCGGGCGGCGTAGTCGTAGTCGGCGTCGCAGGCCGGCGTGCCGCTCTGGCAGAACGGCGTCCCCGCCTCGGTGTCGCCGTCGTACCCGGGATCGAACTCCTCGCGGTAGGTGCGCTGGGTGAGGTCCCAGTAGACGCCGTAGTGGTCGTCCCACAGGAACTCCGAGCCGGGCGCGAAGCCCGCCGCGATCATCGCGTCGTGCGCCGCTTGGTCGCCGCCGGCCCGGTAGCGCGGGTAGTGCTTCAGCGCCGCGGCGAGATAGGTGAAGAGGTTCGGCGCCTCGGCCTGCCACAGCGTCCCCTCCCAGTCGACGCCGCCGTCGTAGAGGTCCGGCCGGTTCTCCAGCTGCCAGCGGGTCAGGTAGCCGCCCTGCGACAGGCCGGTGACGTAGGTGCGCTCGGGCCCGCGGCCGTAGCGCCGGCGCAGCGTCTCCTTGGCGGCGATGGTCAGCTCCGTCACGCGCGCGTTCCACTCCACGCCCGAGTCGCCGGGCGCGCCGCCGTCGGCGTAGAAGCTCGTGCCGTTGTTGCCCTTGTCGGTGCTGGCGTACGCGTAGCCCCAGCTGAGGACGAAGTCGCCGATGACCGGGTCGGCGGCGTACTGCTTGCGTACGCCCGGCGCGCCGGTGACCACGAGCTTGCCGTTCCAGTCGTTCGGCATCCGGATCACGAACTGGGCGTCGTGGTCCCAGTCGTGCGTCGTGTTCGACGTCGACGTGTCGGGCATGTAGCCGTCGACCTGCAGCCCGGGCACACCGGACGGGTTGCGCTGCGCGTTCGGCGCGAGCCCCTGCCAGTCGCTGCGGTCCGTGTGGCCGTTGGTCTGCGTCCCGGCCGTCGTCAGGTCGTCGAGGCACGCCTGCATCTGCTTCTCGGCGCCCGGGACCGTGACCGCGTCGGCGATCGGGCACTCGGCGGCCCGCGCGGCCGGCGCCCACGCGAGCCCCGCGGCCATCGCCACGGCGGCGAGGATCCGCCTCACCGCGCGGTCCACCCCTGGTCCATCACGACGGGCGCGCCGGTGAACGCGCGGCCGGCCGGCCCGGCGAGGAACAGCGCGGTCTCGGCCACCTCTTCGGGCTCGATCAGCCGCTTGACCGCGTGCGGCGCGAGGATCACGTCCTGGAGCACCTCCTCGGCCGAGATCCCGTGCGCGGCGGCCTGCGACTCGATCTGGCGCTCGACCAGCGGCGTGCGCACGTAGCCGGGGCAGATCGCGCTGGTCGAGATCCCGTGCTCGGCGCCCTCCAGCGCGAGCGTCCGCACGAGGCCGAGCACGCCGTGCTTGGCCGACACGTAGGCCGCCTTGAACGGCGAGGCGGCCAGCGCGTGCGCGGAGGCGACGACCTCGAAGCGCGCGTCACCGGACGCGCGCAGGTGCGGCCAGGCGTACTTGGCGAGCAGGAAGGGGCTCGTCAGCAGCAGCGCGATCAGCCGGTCCCACTCGGCCTCGGGGAACTCCTCGATCGGCGCCACGTGCTGCAGGCCGGCGTTGGCGACGATCACGTCGAGCCGGCCGAATCGCTCGACCGCGGCGGCGACCGCGGCGCGGTTGGCCTCGCGCTCGGTGAGGTCGCCGGCGAACGGCACGCCGGGGCCGTCGGGGTCCGGCTGCAGGTCGGCGGCCAGGACGTCGTAGCCCGCGCCCGCGAAGGCGGCCGCCACGGCGCGGCCGATGCCGCTGGCCGCCCCGGTCACGAGCACCGCCCGGCGGGTCCCGCTCTGCGCCTCCACGGGTCGGAACCCTACGCCGATGGCGGCGGGTCGGACCCCATCACGAGCGCGAGGGT
>DASVQH010000398.1:0-15457 GCA_036389195.1 Solirubrobacteraceae bacterium | reverse complement strand
GGTCATCTGCGCCGAGCGCTCCTCGAAGCGCCCGCGGGCGCGGCCCGTGGACTGCGGCTGGCCTGGCGGCGGGGCGGCGAGCCGGGTGGCGTCCTCGGTGCCCGCCCGGCTCTCGCGGACGGCTTCGGGCGCCGCCGCCTTCGACCTCGCGGGGGCGGAGGCGGAGGACTTGACGTTGTCGTTCTCGTCGGGGAGCGCGGATAGCGCGACCGCCACGGCGGCGACCCCGGCCAGCGCGAGCCCCAGCTGCGGGCGCAGCAGCGCGCCGAAGCGCGGGCGCCGGCGTGGGCGGCGGGCCCAGCCCTCGGCGGCGCGCCGGTCGAGCGCTCGCTCGAAGGCGCGGGTCGGCGCGGGGCGGTCGGCGCGCAGGGCGCGCGCCAGCTCGGCGACGTCGGCGAGGTCGGGCTCGACGGGCCGGCCCTCGAGGGCGGCGTCGATCGCGTCGAGCTCGCGCTGGGCGGCGGGGGAGGGCTCAGGACTCATCGAGGGCCTTTCGCAGCTTCTGCATGGCACGGTGGAGGCGGGTCCCGGCGTTGGACTCCGAGACGCCGAGGACGGCGGCGAGCTCGGCGGTGGCCAGGCCGGCGTGGAACTTCAGGGCGATCAGCTCGCGGTCGCGCGGCTCCAGGACGGCGAGCGCGCCGCGGACGGCGGCGCGCCGCAGCGCCAGCTCCGCCTCGTCCTCGGGCGCCGGCGTCGCCGGGTCGGCCGGCTCGGCGGTCAGCTCGGCGCCCCGGCGCCGGTGGCGCAGCTCGTCGAGCGCCGCGTTGCGGGCGATGCCGAAGAGCCACGCGCGCGGCGAGCCGCGGCGGGCGTCGAAGCCCCGGCGGCGCCGGTACGCGCGCTCGAAGGCCTGGGCGGTGACGTCCTCGGCTGCCGCGCGGTCGCGCAGCATGGTGGCGACGTACGCGTAGACGTCGTCGCGCGCCGCGCGGTAGAGCACGTCGAAGTCGAGGGTGCGTTCGGGCACGGCGATCGTGGTACTCACATCCTCACTACGACGGACACCGGGATCCATCACAGCGAAACCTCGGGCGGTCGTCGGTTGTTGCAGTGGATGTGAACCTGCTTCGTTCCCTCAGCGCCGGAGTCCTCGTGCTGGCCGCCGCCGCGGCGCCCGCCGGCGCCGCCTCCAAGCGCGACCGCGTCGAGGGCTCCCGCCACCTCTGGGCCACCGTCAACGTCTGCGACACGCCGGCGCGCGACAACGTGGTCGGGATCCGCGCCTCGATGCCCGGCAGCGGCCGCCGTCAGGCGTTGTCGATGCGCTTCACGGTGCAGTACTTCGACGACGCGGAGCGCGAGTGGCGCACGTTCGAGGACGGTGCCGACTCCGGCTGGGTGCGGATCGGCAAGACCCGCAAGCGGCCGCTGGAGTCGGGCTTCTCGTTCGAGTTCGAGCCACCCGGCAACGGCACCGGCTCGACGCTGCGCGGGCTCGTGCGCTTCCGCTGGCGCTCGGGCGGCAAGACGCGCCTGAAGCTGCGCAAGGTCACCGAAGCCGGCCACCGCTCGACGCTGGGCGCCGACCCGCCCAACTTCAGCGCGGCGACGTGCGAGCTTCGCTAGGCGCGCCGAACAGGCGCGGATCGTTGCTGATCACGCCGGTGACGCCCATCGCCTCCATCGCCCGGATGGTCGGCTCGTCGTCGACCGTCCACACGTAGACCTCGCCGCCCACCGCCTGCACGGCCTTCACGAGCCGGGGCGTCACGAGCCGGTGGTTGACCATCAGGGCGTCGCAGCGCCCCTCCTCGAAGGCGCGCGGGACCCGGCCCGGCAGGACGCGCCGCAGCACCGTCAGCGCGGCCAGCGCCGGCAGCATCCACACCAGCGACTTCGTGTAGTCGTGCCGGACGCGCGGGATCGACCAGCCGAGCCGCAGCCCCGGCTCGAGCGCCCGCACCGCGACCAGCGAGCGCATGAACTGCGAGGAGATCAGCGAGCGCTCGACGAGCCCGTAGGCGCGGAGCGCCTCGACCACGCGCGCCTCGTAGCCGGGCACTTTGAGGTCGACGTTGAACTCCATGCCGGCGAAGGCCGGGGAGGAGAGGTACTCGAGCCCCTCGTCGAGCGTCGGCACGTCGGCGAGGTCGTGCGAGTAGTCGTGGGCGAGCACCAGCCGCGCGGTGTCCGGCTCGCGCCAGTTCTCCGGCAGGACGTCGAACTCGATCATGTCGACCCCGGCCGCGAGCGCGGCGTCGAACGACGCCGGCGTGTTGCCCGGCACGATCAGGTCGGCGCCCTTGTGGCCCACCCGGCGCAGCGGGCTGGGGCGCCCTAGCTCTGGCATCGCGGGCACCAAAACGTCGCGCGGTTGTCGTCCCACTGGCCGCGGACCTTGAGCAGGTGGGGCGGCCCGCACCGCGGGCAGGGAAGGCCGGCCCGGCCGTAGATCGTCTTGAAGCGCGACTGGTTGCCGTCGCGCGCCGAGCGCTGCATCCGCGGGCGGCAGAACTCAACCACCGACATGGCCTCGGCGTCGCTCACCTCGCCGGTCGGGCGCCACGGGTCCAGCTTCGCCGCGAAGCACCCTTCGACCTTCCACAGGTTCCCGATGCCGGCGATCGTGCGCTGGTCGAGCAGCGCGTCGCCGATCGGGCGGGTGGGGTCGTCGTGGCGCAGCCGGTGCAGGAAGCGCTCGGCGTCGAAGGCGTTCGGGGCGAGGATGTCGGGCCCCAGCCCGGCGATGCGGCGGTCGAAGCGCGTGCGCGACTCCGTCATCAGCTCGAGGATCGGGCCGTTGAACTGGACGACCTCGCGGTCGCCGCGCCGGGCCACCAGCCACGCGGAGCGCGGCGAGCGCGACCACCGCTGCCCGCGGTCGAACACCCGCCAGGAGCCGGTCATCCGCAGGTGCGAGTGGATGGTCAGGCCGCCCTCGAAGCGCAGGAAGAGGTGCTTGCCGTGGGCGTCGACCGACCGCACCGCGCGGCCGGCCAGCCGCTCGGGCCAGCGGTCGCGCCCGAAGCGCGGGTGCGGCGTGGTGAGCTCGTCCGGCACGCGGCCTTCCAGCACCGGCCGGATCCGGTTGGCGGCGTAGTGGATCGTGTCGCCCTCGGGCATCGCCTCGAGGGTACGCGCGCCGGCCGATGCCGGGATCGTTGCGCCTGAGGAGCTCAGTCGTCGCAATTACATGCTGATCCGTTCGCCCACGGCCCGTACCGTCGTCTCGTGAGCTCGGACGACGCTGCTTCCTTCCTCGAATCGCTAGCCAGCGCTAGCGGGCGGCTAGCGCCTGCTAGCGATCTTGCGGCGGCAGAGCCGGTCTTGGCCGGCGAGGGAAGCGGCCCTGTCGCGGCCGCGGAGGGGGGCGAGTCGGTCCACGAGCCTTGGACGGGTCCGGCGGACGGGCCGATGCCGGTCCGCAACGTCGACCTGGGTCGCCGCAGCGTCCCGGACCTGGCGCGGATCGACCGCGCGCGCTGGGTCGAGGTGCTCCTGCCGCTGAGCCGGAAAGACCGGATGGACGCCGCTCTTCATCCCCTTATCCGCGGTGGCGCCGCCTACGAGGTGGCCAAGGACCTGCCGCCACCAGCGTCGGAGGCCGCGTGGAGCGCGATCGGGGGCGCGCCCGCCGTGCCCGTGCCGTCGGCGCCATCGCGGGCGGCACGGCAGGTCAACTTCCGCCTCACCGACGAAGAGCTCGCCGACCTCCAACGCGCGGCGCACGTCCTCGGGCTCCGCCCGACGCAGCTCGCCCGCATGCTCGTCCTCAACGGCGTCCGGCGCATGCTCGTCGAGCACGACGCCGCCATGGTTCCTACGCGCTGAGCGTCAGCTTGCGCGTGCCCGACCGGAAGCCGAACTCGAGCAGCATGGGCTCCAGCGGCGAGCCGATCACGGGCTCGCCGTTGACGCGCTCCAAGCCCAGCTTCTTGGGCAGCCGGCCGCGGCGGACGGCGTCGGCGAGCGCTTCGAGTGCCGGGCCGACCCGCTCGTCGGCCGGCTCGACCAGCACGTTGAGCCCCTTGCCGCCGCGCTCGACGTAGAGCACCGGCTCGGCGCCGGCGAGGACCACGTAGGCGCCGGCCTGGCGGGCCAGCCGGGGGCCGTCCGGGCCGGTGTCGGGCCACTTGAGGACCCCGCCGTAGACCTGGGCGGGATCGGTGGCGGCGAGGACGACGGGCGGGGCGGCGTCGTCGTCGCGCTGGCCGCGCAGGCGCTCGACCGCGCCGGGCAGCGCGAACTGCGCGCCCCCGAGCCCCTCGACGAAGTAGCCGCGCCGGCAGACGCCGAGGGTCTCCAGCGCCGCGAACTGGTCGTAGAGCGACGAGAACCCGCCGGGGATCCCCTCGGCGAGGACCTGCTCGCGGGTGACGATCCCGTAGCGCTCGAGCAGGAGCTCGGCTTGCGCGCGCCTGCGTGCCGTCGGGTCGACGGGCGCGGCGAACAACCCGGCGGTCAGCGACCAGCGGCCCTGCACCGTCGGCTGTGCCGCGCTGCGCCGCGCGCCGAACCGCCGCCGGGACGCCGCGGCGCGGTCGGCGCGGCCGCGCTGCGACCACTGGGCGGCCAGGCGCGGCGAGCGCAGGGGCGAGAAGGCGTCGTTGGTGGCCTCGCCCGCCCACGCCAGGTCCCACAGCGCCTCCTGGATCTCCTCGGCGCTCACCCCGGCGACGTCGACCAGCAGGTCGGTGAAGAAGCAGGCGCCCGCCCGCAGCCGATCGCGCACCGCGGCGTGAACGCCGTCCGCCGGCGCCTCGGTGACCCCGCGCGCCGGCGGCGGGCCGAGCAGCGCGGCGTCCTCGCGGAAGTAGAGCGCGACGCGGCCCGAGCGCCGCCCCAGCGCGCCCGCGCCGACCCACACGACCTCGCCGGCCGCGCACAGCTGATCCATCCACGCGGGCGAGTAGGCGCCGACGCGCCGCGGCAGCACGTCGCGCTCCCACACGTCGGCGGGCAGCGGCAGGCCCTGCAGGGGGACCAGCGCCTCGCGCAGTCGGTCGACGCCCGCGCCGCCCGCGGGATGGCGGTCGACGCCCTGCCACGACGGCGCGAAACGCGCCAGCGCGCGCTGGTCCGCGGGCTCGATCTCCTTGCGCAGCGCCGCCAGCGACGCCCGGCGCAGGCGCCGCAGGACCTCGGGGTCGCACCACTCGCGCTCCGAGCCGCCGGGCCGCAGCTCGCCGCGCACCAGCTCGCCCGCCCGCTCCAGGCCGGCCAGCACCGGCGTCAGGTCGATCCCGTACCGGTCGCGGATCTCGGCGCTGGTGAACGGACCGTGCGTGCGCGCGAACCGGCGCGCGACGCGCTCGAGCGCGTCGGGCACGTCGGCGATGAACGCCTCGGGCAGCCCGCTGGGCGGGACCGCGCCGAGGGCGTCGCGGTACAGGCCCGCGTCCTCGGCGGCGACCCAGCGCGGCTCGCCGCCGACCCGCAGCCGCACCGCGCGCCGCTCCCCGGCCAGCGCCTCCAGGCCCGCCTCGGCGTCGAACCCGGGCGCCACGCGCACCCGCACCTCGTCGAGCGAGAGGTCGCCGACCCGGCGCAGCACGTCGTGCAGCGCGTCGACCGAGTCCGCGCGCGTGCGCTCCGAACGGCGCTGCAGGTCGTGCTCCAGCGCGTCGAGCGCCTCCGGGTCGATCAGCTCGCGCAGCTCCTCCTGGCCGAGCAGCTCGCGCAGGAGGTCGCGGTCGAGCGCCAGCGCGGCCGCGCGGCGCTCGGCGTTGGGCGTGTCGCCCTCGTACATGTACGTGGCGACGTAGTCGAAGAGCAGCGAGGAGGCGAACGGGGAGGCGGTCGGCGTCTCGACCTCGACCACGCCGAGCTCGCGCGAGTGCAGCTTGCGCAGCAGGTCGGTCAGGCCCGGGAGGTCGAGCACGTCGCGCAGGCACTCCCGGTAGGTCTCGAGCACGATCGGGAACTGCGCGTAGCGCTTGGCGACCTCGAGCAGCGTCTGGGACTTCAGCCGCTGCTGCCACAGCGGCGTGCGCCGCCCCGGGTAGGCCCGCGGGATCAGCAGCGCGCGCCCGGCGTTCTCGCGGAAGCGCGCGCCGAACAGCGCCGAGCCGCCCAGCTCGCCGACCACGCGGTCCTCGAGCTCGTCGGGGTCGATCAGCACCAGCTCGGCCCCGGGCGGGTCGTCCTCGACGTCGGGCAGGTGGATGATCAGGCCGTCGTCGGACCACACGGCGTCGGATTCCAGGCCGTACTCGTCGCGCAGGCGGGACGAGAGCGCGAGGCCCCAGGCGGCGTGCACGCGGCCGCCGAACGGCGACAGGACGCAGACCCGCCAGTCGCCGATCTCGTCGCGGAAGCGCTCGACCACGATCGCCCGGTCCGACGGCAGCACGCGCGTGGCCTCCTGCTGCTCGCGCAGGTAGTCGAGGAGGTTGCGGGCGGCGAGCGGGTCGAGGTCGTACTCGCTCTGCAGCGTCTCGGCGTCCTGCTCGACCGCCCAGCGGCTGAACGCGCCGATCGCCTCCCCGAGCTCCTTCGGGCGCCCGACCGCGTCGCCCTTCCAGAACGGCACGGCGCCCGGGACGCCCGGCGCGGGGGAGACGATCACCCGATCGCGCGTGATCTCCTCGATCCGCCATGACGTTGCGCCGAGCAGGAACGTCTGGCCGGGGCGCGCCTCGTAGACCATCTCCTCGTCGAGCTCGCCGACCCGGCGGCCGTCGGGGAGGTTGACGCTGAACAGGCCGCGGTCGGGGATCGTCCCCGCGTTGGTGATGGCCAGCGCGCGCGACCCCTTGCGGGCCCGGATCGTCCCGGCGACCCGGTCCCAGACGATCCGCGCGCGCAGGTCGCCGAACTCCTCGGAGGGATAGCGGCCGTCGAGCATGTCGAGGACGTTCTCCAGCTGCGCGCGGCTGAGCTCTGAGTAGGAGTGGGTGCGTCCGACCAGCGCCTGGAGGTCGTCGATGTGGATCCCCGCCTCCTCGTCGGGCGCCGACGCCGCCATCGCCACGATCTGCTGGGCGAGGACGTCGAGCGGGTTGCGCGGGACGACGGTCGTCTCGATCAGCCCCTCGCGCATGCGCTTGGCGACCACCGCGCACTCGAGCAGGTCGGCGCGGAACTTGGGGAAGATCCGGCCCTTCGACGTCTCGCCGACGTTGTGGCCGGCGCGCCCGATGCGCTGCAGCCCGGCCGTCACCGACTTGGGCGACTCGACCTGCAGCACCAGGTCGATCGCGCCCATGTCGATGCCGAGCTCGAGCGAGCTCGTCGCCACCAGGCACGGCAGCTCGCCCGCCTTGAGCTGCTCCTCGACGACGAGCCGCTCCTCACGGGCCAGCGAGCCGTGGTGGGCGCGCGCGATCTCCTTCTCGGCCAGCTCGTTGAGGCGCAGCGCGAGCCGCTCGGCGCCGCGGCGGTTGTTGACGAAGACGAGCGTCGAGCGGTGCTGCTCGACGAGCTCGAGGATCTTCGGGTAGATCGCCGGCCAGATCGAGCGGCGCGTGGCCTCGCCGCCCGCCAGCGGGTCGAGCTCGGCGTAGTCGCCGCCGCCCTCCTCCGGTTCGACCATCGACTCGACCGGCACCTGGATCTGCAGGTCGAGCGGCTTGCGCACGCCGGTGTCGACCACCGTGCAGGTGCGCTTCGGGCCGACCATGAACCGCGCGACCTCCTCGAGCGGGTTCTGGGTGGCGCTGAGGCCGATCCGCTGGACGTCGTCGGCGTCCGCGGCGTCGTTGAGGCGCTCGAGCGTCAGCGCGAGGTGCGCGCCGCGCTTGGTCTGCGCGACCGCGTGGATCTCGTCGATGATCACCCACTCGGTGCCGCTGAAGATCTTGCGCGCCTGGCTCGTGAGCATCAGGTACAGCGACTCCGGCGTGGTGATCAGCACGTCGGGCGGGTGGCGGACCATGTCGCGACGGTCCTTCTGCGGCGTGTCGCCCGTGCGGATCGCCACCGTGATGTCCCCGCCGATCCCGCGCAACGGCGCGCGCAGGTTCTTCTCCACGTCGTAGGACAGCGCCTTGAGCGGCGAGACGTAGACCAGGCGGGTGCGGCGGTCCTTGGGGTCGGGCGGCGGCGGCTGGGCGACCAGGCGGTCGAGCGCCCACAGGAACGCCGCGAGCGTCTTGCCGGATCCCGTGGGGGCGGAGATCAGCGTGTGCTCGCCGGTGGAGATCGCCGGCCAGGCCTGGGCCTGGGCGGCGGTCGGCTCCGCGAACGCCCGCTCGAACCAGTCACGGACCTGGGGGGTGAAAGCGGACAGCGGCACGGTCACAATGACTCTACGGTGCCGACCTGGGCCTGGATCCTCCTCGCCCCGGTGGGCCTCTATGCCGCTGCCGTCGGCGCGCTCTTCGTCGCCGGCCGCCGGGCGGACGCCCGCGCGCTGGCGGGCTTCGTGCCCGACTGCGTCCTGCTCGTGCGCGGGCTGCTGCGCGATCCGCGCGTGCCGCGCCGCTCGAAGGTGGCGCTCGGGCTGCTCGTCGCCTACCTGGCCTCGCCCATCGACCTCGTCCCCGACTTCATCCCGGTCGCCGGCCAGCTCGACGACGCGATCCTGCTCGCGCTCGTCCTGCGCGGCGTGCTGCGGGCGGCGGGCGAGCCCGTGATCCGCGAGCACTGGCGCGGCCCGGAGCGCTCCCTGTCGGTCGTCCTCGCGCTCAGCCGCCGCTGAGCTGCGTCACCGGATGCGGATCGTCCGGATGACGACCTGGCGCCGGCCGCTCTTCGACACCCGGACGAGCCGCAGCTGATAGCGGCCCGGTCGCAGCCGCCGGCGTGCGTCGAGCCGCAGCTTCGCGCCGGCGCGCGCCGACCCGCGGGCGAGCACCCGGCCGTGCCGCCGCAGGGTCGCCGAGACGCGCGAGACCCCGCGCACCGCCACGCGCAGCGTGCAGACGCCACGTGCGCCGACGCAGCGCACCGCCCCGTCTCGGCCGTCGCGCCCATCGCGCCCATCGCGGCCGTCGCGCCCCGCGACGCCGGGGTCGCCCTTGGGGCCTTCCACGGTGGGCGCCGGGGCGGCCGCCGGCGCGGGCACGCCGGCCGCCGGCGCGCCGCTTTCGGCGGCCTCGCCGTTGCCGATGAGCGTTGCCTGGGTGGCGGCGCCTTCGCCGTCGTGCAGGACACGGACGGCGGCGGTCCTGGGCCCGATGACCGTGGGCGCGAAGCGCACCGCGAGCGAGCACCGCTGGTTGTGCTCCAGGACGGCGCCCTGGCAGCCGTCCGCCATGAGCTCGAACGAGCCGGCGTGCAGCCCGGCCAGGTGCGCGTGGTCGACGCGCAGGACGTCGTGACCGGTGTTCTTGAAGGTCAGGGTCACCGGTTCGCTGACCTGGCCGGCGGGTGTCGCCGGCAACGTGGTCGAAGCGGCGGTGAAGGCGCCCGACGCGGAGCTGCGGTTGACCAGCAGCGTCACGGTGTCGTCGTTCCCGTAGCCGGCGGCGAGGGTGTCGAGCCGGCCGTCGGGCCCCGACGACGTCGCGACGTCCCACGGGTAGTCGGCCGGCACGGCGACGGGGGCCGCGAGGATCCCCGCTCCCTCGTTGATGCGCACGAGCAGCCGCTGCTGAACCGCTCCGGTGCCGCCGTTGATCGCGATGATCGCGTCGAGCCACCCGTTCCCGTCCACGTCGGCGAGCGTGACGCTCCTGGCGCCGCCGCCGGCGATCGCAGAGGTCGAGGTGGCCCCGGTCGCGCGCCGGACGACGAGGCTCGCGTCCGTGACCATCACGACCTCCGCCTTGCCGTCGCCGGTGAGGTCGCCCGCCGCGAGGTCGCGTGCTCCGGCCGGTGCCGCGAACGAGGTCTCGGCGCCGTAGCCGTTGGCGCCGCGCAGCCGCTGGTGCACCACCTGGTCGTCCGTGAGCCCGACGAGATCGGGCCGGGCGTCCCCGTTCGCGTCGGCGGCCGCGACCGCCAGCGGGAAGCCGGCCGTGCCCATCTCGTGCCTCCCGAGGGCCGTCCCGTACCACTCGGGCTTGCCGCCGGCGACGTTGAAGAGCGCCCCCACGAGGTCGTCGGCGCCGTCCTGGTCGGCGTCGGCGACGATCCAGTCCTCGGCACACACGGTGCCGGCGAGCGTGCCCACCACGACGGCGGTGCCGGCGAAGCCGCCGTGGTCGTCGCCGGGGTAGCGCCGCACGAGACAGGCGTTGTTCGCCTGCTCCATGGTGATGAGGTCGGCGACGGTGTCCCGATCGGGGTCGACGGCGCCGAGCACCAGCTCGTCCTCGCCGGTCGATGCGAGCGGGAACGGACGGCCGGGCGTGCCGTCCGCGCGCCGCAGCGAGGCGCTGAAGCCGACGATCAGATCGGTCTGGTGGTCGTGATCGAGATCGGCCAGCGCCGGCCCCCGATGCCGGTCGTCCATGGTCACGGTGTGGGTGTCGAAACGGACCGTCGCCTGCGCCGGCGACCCCGCCAGCACCACGATGCCGAGCGCCACCGCCAGGACCCTCCTCAGCGCCATCGCGCGAGGCTATCCGCGGCGCGGGCCGCAGCGCAACCGCCGCCCCGGCTGGCGCTCAGCCGCCGCCGAGCTCGCGGGCGCGGGCGAGCACGTCGTCGAGCATCGACGGCACGAGCCGGCCGGTGAACGTGTTCTGCTGGGAGGGGTGGAAGCAGCCGAGCAGCGTGAAGCGCTCGCCCGGGCACTCGGCGCCGTGGCCGAACCGGGGCAGCGGGCGCGGGGGCGGGTCGCCGAAGGCTGCGCGCAGGCGCAGCCCGGCGGCCCACGCGAAGCCGCCGAGGCAGAGCACGACGCGGACGCGGTCGAGCAGCGCGACCTCGGCGTCGAGCCACGGGGCGCAGTTGTCGCGCTCCTCGGGCAGCGGCTTGTTGGCCGGCGGGGCGCAGCGGACGGCGGCGATGATGCGGCAGTCGTCGAGCGCCAGCCCGTCGTCGAGCGAGACGGCGGTCGGCTGGTTGCCGTAGCCCGCGCGGTGCAGACCGGCGAACAGGAAGTCGCCCGAGCGATCGCCCGTGAACAGGCGGCCGGTGCGGTTGGCGCCGTGGGCCGCGGGCGCGAGCCCGAGGATCAGCAGGCGGCCGGCGGGGTCGCCGAAGCCGGGGATGGGCCGGCCCCAGTAGGGCTCGTCGCGGAAGGCCGCGCGCTTCTCGCGCGCCACGCGCTCGCGCCACTCGACCAGCCGCGGGCAGCGGCGGCACTCGACGACCGCGGCGTCGAGCGCGGCCAGCTCGTCACCCGCGGACGGGCTCAAGCGGCCGCGGGCGCGGCTGAGTCGCTGGCCGCGAGCAGGCCGACGATCAGCCGCTCGACGACCGGCTCGAGCTCCGAGACCTCCGCCGGCTGGCCGGTGCGCAGCTGCAGCGACGCGAGCTCGACCACCGCGCCGACGATCGCGTAGGCGTCCTCACGGCTGGCCAGCCGCGGGACGAGGCCCGCGGCGGCGTCGGCGGCGTTCGTCTGGTCGATGAAGTCGGCGAAGGCGGCGAGCACCCGGTCGCGGCGCTGCATCGCCCGCGGCCCGGCGCCGATGATCTCGACCAGCAGGGTCTGCGCCTCGTCGGGGTAGGCCGCCAGCGCGCCGAGGAACCCGCGGACCGCGGCGCGGTAGCGGGTCGCCGGGTCCTCCGTATCGGGCGTGGGGGCGTTGCGCATGACGGTCAGGACGGCCTCGGTCGCGGCGTCGAACAGCGCGACGATGCAGTCCTCCTTGTTGTCGAAGTGCTCGTAGAACGTGGCCTTCGACATCCCGGCCTCGCGGGCGATCGCCTCGGCGGTGGCGTCGGCGTAGCCGCCCCGCGCGAAGACGACGCTCGCCGCCCGGAACAGGCGGCGGCGCTGGCGATCCTGGCGGATCTCGAGCGGCGGCGCGTGCCGGCCGCGGGGGGCTGTCTCCTTCGCGCTCACTCTGCGGGGATTTTATCGGCCCCACTACCCTTCGCCGGGATGCCCCGCCCCCGCCCCCGCACACTGCTCCCGCTGATCGCGGTGGCGCTTGCCGGGTGCACCGCGGGCCAGGCGACGTCGGCCGGGAAGTTCAAGGGCGAGGAGAAGAAGGTGGCCGAGGTGGTCGACGACCTGCAGACGGCCGGCCAGGCCAAGGACGCCGGCGAGATCTGCAGCCGCATCCTCGCCCCGGAGCTCGTCGACAAGCTGGCCGCGCCCGGCCGCAGCTGCTCCGACGAGGTCGACAAGGCGCTCGACGACGCCGACGACTTCGCGCTCGACGTCAAGGACGTCGCGGTGACCGGCACGACCGCCACGGCGCGCGTCGAGGACGCCGACGACAAGCCGCGCGAGCTGCGGCTGGTCAAGCAGAGCGCCGGCTGGCGCATCGCCTCGCTGGGCGCCTAGCGGACCCCGGCTGCCTCGAGCGCCGCGCCCATCCGCTCGGCCAGCGCCATCAGGCCGGAAGCCGGGCGCACCATCACGGTGAAGTCCGCGATCCGGCCGTCGCCGTCCTCGCGGATGAGGTCGAGCCCCTGCACCTCCCGGTCGCCGACGCGCGCCTCGAAGACCAGCGCGTGAACGCCGCCGGCCTCCAGCTCGTCGGTGTAACGGAAGTCCTCGAACGTCGCGAAGGCGGCGCGCAGGATCTTGTCGACCTTCTCACGGCCCTCGTAGGGCTTGAAGACGACCGGGCTGTGGAAGACCGCGCCGTCGGCCAGGAACGCCACCGCGGCCTCGATGTCGCCGGCCTCGATCGCTGCGCGGAACGGGTGCATGCCGGCGAGCCTACCGGCGCGCCGGGCCGACGTAGACGGTCTCCCCCTCGACGAACACCGGCCGCGCGGCCAGCGGCCGCCGCGCCGGCCCGCCGAGCGGCTTGCCCTCGCGCCCGTAGATCCCGCCGTGGCACGGGCAGATGAAGCGCCGGGAGCCGTCGGCCCAGCTCACCGGACACCCCCCGGGCCGCGGACCGCACCCGCACGCGGCGTCGAGCGCCCGGACCTCGTCGGTGTGGTCCCCCAGCCACAGGAAGACCCGCACCGAGAGGCGCTCGCCGCCCGGCGCCGCCACCGCGATGACGCGTTCGTTCCAGGTGTCGACGGCGAGGTCCCGCCTGTCGCCCGCCTTCCACCGGATCGGCGGCGGGTCGGGGGACCCGCCGCACGCGGCGAGCACCGGGGCCGCGAGGGCGGCGAGCAGGAGCTCGCGCCGCGTCGGCGCCCCGGCCGGCACCGCTACCCGAGCGCGCGCCCGTACTGGCGCTCGTAGTACGCGCGGTAGT
The DNA here is from genome assembly GCA_036389195.1 of Solirubrobacteraceae bacterium. Taxonomy (GTDB): domain Bacteria; phylum Actinomycetota; class Thermoleophilia; order Solirubrobacterales; family Solirubrobacteraceae; genus JACCYI01. The sequence goes on along the minus strand of DASVQH010000398.1, from coordinate 2,348 downwards.
CGCCGGAGCGGATGGGCTCCCACCAGGCGGCGTTGTCGCGGTACCACGCGACGGTGCGCGCGAGGCCGTCCTCAAAGCGCACCTGGGCTTCCCAGCCGAGCGCGCGGACCTTCTCGGAGGCCAGGGAGTAGCGGCGGTCGTGGCCGGGCCGGTCGGTGACGTACTCGATGAGGTCGCGCGAGGCGCCGCACAGCTCGATGATGCGCTCGACGACCTCCAGGTTCGGGCACTCGTCGGGGCCGCCGACGTTGTAGACCTCGCCGGGGGCGCCGTGGGCGAGGACGTGGCCGATTCCGCGCGCGAAGTCCTCGACGAAGAGCCAGTTGCGGACCTGCCGGCCGTCGCCGTAGACCGGCAGCGGGTCGCCGTGCAGGGCGTTGAGGATCATCAGCGGGATGAGCTTCTCGGGGTACTGGTAGGGCCCGTAGTTGTTGGAGCCGCGGCAGATCAGCGTCTCCAGGCCGAAGGTGTGGAAGTACGACGACACCAGCAGGTCCGCGCCGGTCTTCGTGGCCGAGTAGGGCGAGGAGGGGCGCAGCGGCGACTCCTCGGTGAACGAGCCCTCCTCGATCGAGCCGTAGACCTCGTCGGTGGAGACCTGTAGGTAGCGGACCCCGTGCCGGCGGGCGGCTTCGAGCAGGACGTACGTGCCCTGGGCGTGGGTGGTGACGAAGGCGTCGGGCTCGGCGATGGAGCGGTCGACGTGCGTCTCGGCGGCGAAGTTGACCACCGCGTCGCAGCCGGCGACGGCCTGCTCGACGGCCTCGGGATCCTCGATCGCGCCGTGCACGAAGCGGTGCTCCACGTCGGCGAGGTTCTCGCGGCGCCCGGCGTAGGTCAGCTTGTCGAGGACGACGACCTCGTCGCCCTCGTCGCGGACACGCAGGCGGACGAAGTTCGAGCCGATGAACCCGGCGCCGCCGCAGACCAGGAGCTTCACGAGGCCACCGCGCCGATCTCGTCCAGGTAGGCGGCCAGGCCGTCGCGCCAGGGCGCCAGCCGCGGGGCGTCGGCGCGCTCGGTGCCCAGCACGGAGTAGGCGGGGCGCGGCGCGGGGCGGGCGAGGTCGGCGGTCCGCCCGCGGGCGACCTCCATCTCGGCGCCCGACGCGGCGAAGATCGCGCACGCGAAGTCGTGCCAGGAGCACGGCTCGTCGCCGCCGGCGTGCAGGATCCCGCACAGCCGCCCGGAGGCGACCCGCAGCAGCGCGGAAGCGAGGTGACCCGTGTAGGTGGGGAAGCCGACCTGGTCGTCGACCACGGTCACGGCGTCGCGCTCGCGGGCCAGGCGCAGCATGGTCGCCGCGAAGTTCGGCCCGCCCGCCCCGAACAGCCACGACGCGCGCACCACCGCACCCCGCTCCAGGTTGACGGCCCGCTCGCCGGCCAGCTTGGAGCGCCCGTAGGCCGACAGCGGCCCGGTCGCGCTGGACTCGACGTACGGCTCGGACGCCCGCCCGTCGAACACGTAGTCCGTCGACACGTGGACCAGGTGCGCGCCCGCCTGAGCGCACGCCCGCGCGACGTTCGCCACGGCGTCCCCGTTGACCGCGGTCGCCGCCGCCTCCTCGGTCTCCGCGCGGTCGACGTCCGTCCACGCCGCGCAGTTGACCACCGCGTCCGGCCGCGCGTCACCCACCGCCGCGAGCACCGCCGCCCCATCGCAGACGTCGAGATCGCGCCGCGCGCGGGCGACGACGTCGTGGCTGGCGGCCTCGGCGGCACGGACCACGTCCTGCCCGAGCATCCCCGCGGCACCGGTGACGAGAAGGCGCATAGGCGTTAGACAGATAGCGGATGCGCCGCCGCGGCGCGGACCGCGAGCGAGAGCGCGAGGCGCTGCTCGGGATCCTCGAGGGCCGCGCCGTAGAGCTCGCGCAGCTGCCGCAGCCGGTAGCGGACGGTCTGCGGATGGACGTCGAGGACGGCCGCCACGGCCTGCACCTGGCCCGGGCGGTCCAGCCACGCACGGAGCGTCTCGGTCAGCCGCTCGCGGGCGGCGGCGGGCTCGACGGCGCGCAGCGGCGCCAGGCCACGGGCGGCCAGCGCGGCGGCCAGCGAGGGGTCGGCGTGGAGCGCCAGCAGCGTGAGGTGGTCGTCGGCGAGGACGAGGCCGGTCCAGTCGATCAGGCCTGCGCGTCCGAGGCGCGCGGCGGCGGTCGCCCGCGCGAAGCTGACCCCGGACTCCGGCCAGCCGACCACCGGCCCGAGCACGGCCGGCGCTCCGGCCAGCGCCGACTCGATGACGCGGCGGCGTCCGGGCGCGGCTGGGTCGGGGACGAAGAGGACCGGCAGGTCGTCGACGGGGCCGTCGAGCGCGCCGAGCCCGATCGAGCGCGCCAGCCGTGC
>DASVQH010000397.1:0-2238 GCA_036389195.1 Solirubrobacteraceae bacterium | reverse complement strand
GTCCCGGGTGTGAGGGAGCGCATAGACAAGCGGTGATCCTCCGGCCTGACGGGGTGTAACGTCGCGGCGATGCGCTGTCGCCTCGCGGTCCTGGCCGCCCTCGCCCTGCTCACCGCGATCGCGCCGGCCGCGTCCGCGGCGACGACACCCACGCGCTACTCGCTGGCCGGCGGGTGCTACGCGCTGACCGGGCCGGCGGGGCAGCCGCTGCCCGGCGGCGAGCAGCTCCGCCTCCAGGCCACGGCGCTCGGGCGCTACCTGCTCTACCGGCCCGACCGGACCTTCCTCGCCGCACGCCCGGGCGCCGCCGCCGCGCCCGACGCGCAGCCCTCGCCGGCCGCCGACTGGCAGGTCGAGGAGGCGGGCGGGGACGCGTTCACGCTGCGGCCGGCGTCGGCGCCGGAGTCCGTCCTGGCCGCCGACGGCACGCTCGCGCCGGCTCCGGGCGACGCGACCCGCCTGCGCTTCGCCCCGGCGACCGGCTGCGCCGACTTCCCCGAGGCCGAGCTGAACGCGACCGGCCGCCCCGGGCCGGCCCGCACCGCCTACGGCACGGTCGGCGGCCTGCTGGAGGGCCACATGCACTGGATGTCGTTCCAGTACTTCGGCGGGCGCTTCCACTGCGGACGGCCGTGGCATCCGTACGGCATCCCCGCCGCGCTCCCGGACTGCTCCGACATCGAGGGCCCGCAGGGCACCGCCGCGTCGTTCCAGAACGTCCTCAACTACGGCAACCCCGCCCAGCCGCACGACACGCGCGGCTTTCCCACGCTCAAGCAGCAGTCCAAGGACAACCTGACCTACGAGGGCACGTACTACCGCTGGGTCGAGCGCGCGTACCTCGGCGGGCTGCGGCTGATGGTGATGGGGATCAACGAGAACCGCGTCCTCTGCATGACCCAGCAGAACCGCACCGAGAGCTGCAACGAGATGACGACGGTGCGGCGCGGCCTGAAGGCGATCCACGAGCTCGAGGACTACGTCGACGCGCAGGCGGGCGGGCCGGGCAAGGGCTTCTTCCAGATCGTCACCGACCCGTACGAGGCGCGCAAGGTGATCAACCAGGGCCGCATGGCGGTCGTGCTGGAGATCGAGATCTCCGAGCCGTTCGACTGCTCGAACATCGAGCAGCCGACCTGCGACCAGGCCCAGGTCGACCGCCAGCTCGACGAGGTCCACGACGCCGGCGTGCGCTCGATGCTGCTGCTCAACAAGTTCGACAACCCGCTGACCGGCGTGCGCTTCGACGAGGGGACGACCGGCGTCCTCATCAACGCGGGCAACAAGGTCAGCGCCGGCTCCTACTTCAGCGCGAAGACCTGCGCCGGCAAGCTGCGCGACAACACGATCTTCCAGCCGCAGCCGGAGCTGGGCGCCGCCCTCAGCCAGCTCGAGGCGTCGATCGGGCTGCCCAGCGGCGCCGCCCCGGCGTATCCGCCCCCGCCGCACTGCAACACGCGCGGGCTCACCGGGCTCGGGCAGCACGTCGTGCGCCGGATGATGGACCTGAAGATGATCGTCAACCCCGACCACATGAGCCAGGCGGGCGTCGACGGGACGCTCAACCTGCTCGAGGCCCGGCGCTACTCCGGGGTCATCTCCCCGCACGGCTGGATGGACCCGGGCAACTGGCCGCGCCTGTGGCGCCTCGGCGGGCTCGCGTTCCCGGGGCACTCGAGCGCCGGCAGCTACGTCAAGGAGTGGCAGAAGTACCGCCCCAAGCAGACGCCGTACAAGTTCGGCTGGGGTTACGGCGCCGACCTCGGCGGGCTCTCGCACCAGCCCGACCTCAACGACGGCAGCGGCAAGATCAGCTACCCGTTCAAGAGCTACGACGGCAAGGTCACGTTCGACAAGCAGAAGACGGGCGAGCGGACCTTCGACTACGACAAGGAGGGCGTCGCGCACTACGGGCTCTACCCCGACTGGTTCGAGGACCTGCGGCAGATCGGCGGCGGCGGGATCGCGCGCGACATGTGGCAGGGCGCCGAGGCGTACCTGGAGATGTGGGAGCGCGCCGAGGGCGTGCGGGCGCCCGGCTGCGCGCGGCCGCGCTCGCGGGCGGTCGGCCGGCGCGGGCTCGGCGGCCGGCGCCTGGGCGCGGGCTGGGAGTCGCTGCTGCAGACGGCCGGCCAGCCCCAGCGGCGCGGCCGGGCGTGGACGTGGTGCGTGGCCGGCAAGCACAACCGGCGGGCGGCCGACGTCGCCGTGCTCAGCCGTGGCGGGCGCGTGCAGCTG
>DASVQH010000396.1:0-9355 GCA_036389195.1 Solirubrobacteraceae bacterium | reverse complement strand
GGGACCGAGCCGCTGCCCTCCGGCGCGCTGCACGACGCCGCGGCGGTCGCCCGCGCCGGGGTCCCGACCGCGATGGTCTTCGTCCAGAGCCGCGGCGGCATCTCCCACGCGCCCGACGAGCACTCCGACCCCGCGCACGTCGCGGCCGGGGTCGACGCGCTGGCGCGGTTGGCGCGGTCCGCGCTCCTACACTGAGACGACCCATGGCGCCCGCTCCCGAGAAGCTCCTCCTGGCCACCCCGCGCGGCTACTGCGCGGGCGTCGACCGCGCCGTGCAGACCGTCGAGCGCGCGCTCGAGCTCTACGGCCCGCCGGTCTACGTCCGCAAGGAGATCGTCCACAACAAGCACGTCGTCGCGCAGCTGCGCGACCGCGGCGCGATCTTCGTGGACGAGCTCGACGCGTCGCTCCCCGAGGGCGCCATCACCGTCTTCTCGGCCCACGGCGTCTCGCCGGCCGTCCACGCCGACGCGGCGAGCCGCGGCCTGCAGACGATCGACGCCACCTGCCCGCTGGTCACCAAGGTCCACGTCGAGGCCAAGAAGTTCGCCGCCGACGGCTACACGATCGTGCTGATCGGCCACGCCGGCCACGAGGAGGTCGAGGGCACGATGGGCGAGGCGCCCGAGCACATCGTGCTGGTTGAGACCGAGGCCGACGTCGACGCGCTCGAGGTCCCCGATCCCGACCGCATCGCCTACATCTCGCAGACCACGCTGTCGGTCGACGAGACCCGCCAGCTGATCAACCGGCTGCGCGAGAAGTTCCCCAACATCACCGGGCCGCGGACCGACGACATCTGCTACGCGACCACCAACCGCCAGGCGGCGGTCAAGCAGATGGCGACCGAGTGCGACCTCGTGCTGGTCATCGGGTCGCAGAACTCGTCGAACTCGCGCCGACTGGTCGACGTCGCCCGCGACTACGGCACCGACGCCCACCTGATCGACAACGAGGCCCAGGTCGAGGACGGCTGGCTCGAGGGCAAGCGCGTCGTCGGGATCACCTCCGGCGCCAGCGCGCCCGAGGAGCTCGTCCAGCGGCTCGTGGCGTTCTTCCGGGCCCGCGGCACCGAGCAGGTCGAGGACTTCGAGGTCCTGCGCGAGGACGTCCGGTTCATGCTGCCGAAGACCATCCGGCAGGCCATGGCCGCCACCGGCGCGGCCTAGCTGCCCGGCAGGGGTCCGTCCGGGCCGTCAGCCCTTCGCGGCGCGTCGTCGGGCACGGACGTTCTCTGAGGCTGCTCGCCATCCTCTCCCCGCTTCCGCGATGCCACGAAGGGCACGCCGACAGGTCGCCCGCCGGATCGCCAGCCGCTGCTACGCCAGGCGTAGCGCCTGCTAGCTCTTGTTCGAGGGAAGGGCCACTTCCGTGAGCCGAGCAATCGAGCGCGCAACGAGGCAAGAGCGGTCGGCCGTGGCGCGTTACTCGACGCTCAGCGTCGCCCGCATCCCGAGCTGCTCGTGGCCCGGGAGGCTGCAGTACAGCGTGTAGCGGCCGGCGGCCAGCTCCACGCGGCTGGTGGCGACCTTGCCGGCGGTCAGCGTGCCCAGGGCGACGACCTTCCCGCCGCCCTCGGGCGCGACGTTGAGGTCGTGCGGGTCCTCGGCGAAGGCGTTGTTGAACTCGACCGTGACGAGGCCGGCGGCCACCGCGGGGCGCGAGAGCGTCAGCGAGAACTCGCGCGACACGGCTTGGACGCGGCGGGGCAGCGCCTGGGCGGGCTCGGTGGGTGCCGGAGGCCCAGGTTCCGCGACGGGCTCGGACACCGGGAGGGCGGCCGGCGCGGGCGCGGGCGCCGGCGCAGCGACTGGCGCCGGACGGGCGGGCATCGGCTCGGGCCCGCGCGGCAGGCTCAGCGGTGCGGGCGCGGGCACCCGGCGGGTGGCGTGCCGGCGGCGCGTCACGCAGCGCCGCACGGCCGCCGCGCGGGCGCGCCGCGGCACCTTCAGGCGCTTGGCCTTGTGCGCGCAGGCGACGCGGCGCTTGCCCTTCGCGGACGCGGCGTCCGCGGTCGCGGGCACGGCGCCCGCGAGGGCCAGGAGCACGAGCAGCGCGACGATCCGCCGCATCAGCCCACCAGCGCGTAGCGCGGCAGGTCGGCCGCGCCCGGAACGATGCCGTCGGCGTCGACGCCCAGCCACTGCTCGGTCAGCGACGCGTAGAAGCCGCGGAAGTCGGCGGTGGCCTTCAGGTTGCCGTCCGCGTCGAGCTGGGAGGTCCCGAGGCCGGGGAACTGGCCGACCGTCTTGCCGGAGACGCGCGTGCCCATCAGCAGCGACAGGCCGGCGGCGCCGTGGTCGGTCCCGCCGCCGTTCTCCTCCGCGCGGCGCCCGAACTCGCTCCACACGTGCACGAGGACGCGGTCGGCGATCCCGCGGCGCTCGAGGTCGGCCTGGAAGGCGGCCAGCGAGCGCGCGAGGACGTCGAGGTCGCGCGGCAGCGACCCCGCCTGGTCGTCGTGGGTGTCGTAGCCGCCGTTGGCGGTGAGGGCGACGCAGCGCAGCGGCAGGCCGAGCGCGATCATCTGGGCGAGGCCGGCCAGCTGGCGCGGGAACGCGTCCTCGTCCGGGTAGGCGACGGCGGTCTGGAAGGGGAACTCGCGCCCCTGCATCGGCGACAGCTGATCGCGCAGCGCCGAGGTGCGCGCGGCCTCGCGGCGCGCGACGGCCAGCCCCGCGTCGTCGGTCGACAGGCGGCCGAGCTCGCCGAGCGCGTCCATCATCCCGCTCTGGAGCCCGTCGTCCCAGACGTTGCGCGTCCACAGGTCGAAGCGCTCCGGCTCGGCCACGGCCGCCACGGGGACGGAGTCGGGGGCGAGCGACGGCGCCAGCGTCCAGTCGAGCGAGAGCCCCTGGAGCGGGTTGTCGGGCGAGCCGTGGCGGTCGAGGTAGCGGCCGAGCCAGCCGATCCGGCCGCCCGGGTCGAGCGCGCCGACCTCCCAGAAGTGCCGGGAGGTGAAGTGCGACTGGTCCGGGTGCGCGTAGCCGATGGCCGGCGCCACCGTGAGCTTGCCCGCGGCGTGCAGGTCGCGCAGCGGCGCGGCCTCGGGCGCCCAGTAGAGCCGGTCGTCGTCGCGGAAGCGGTCGGCGGCGCCGCCCGGCTGGATCTTCAGGCCGGGGCGCAGGTCGGCGTAGCGGGAGATGCCCGCCGGGACCAGCAGCGAGAGCCCGTCGAGGCCGCCGGGCATGAACACCGACACGAGGATCGGGTCGGTCGGCGCCACGGCGGCCGCGGCCGACTCGATGCCGGCGTCGAACGCGCGCGGGCCGAGCGCCCCGGCGCCGTAGACGGCGAGGGCGAGGCCGCCCGCCCGCGACAGGAAGGAGCGGCGCGAGAGGCCGGTGCCGGCGGGCGCCGGCATCCCGCGCTCGATCCCCGGCAGCCCGCGGCCGGCGGACGCGAACGTCGCGCGCAGCAGCTCGGCCCGGGAGAAGTCGTCGCAGTGGTGGTGGCTCATCGTCAGCTCGTCTGGTAGTCGGGGCAGGCGCCGATCAGCTGGCGCAGGGCGTTCTGGCGCTGCGGGTGGAGGCTCGCGTAGGGCCGCGCGGGCATCACCCGTCCCGCCCAGGCCACGAGCGCCTCCCTCGTGTCATCGGCCAGCGGCGGGTTTCCCCAGAACGCCAGCGCCGCCGCGACCGCCTGCGCCGGCGTCTCGGCCGGGTAGTCGTCCTCCGGGTCGAGCGCGCGCTCGTAGAGCAGGCTGGAGACCACCTGCCAGCGCCCGCGGACCGTGCTGGTGTCCAGCCAGCGGTCCTCGCGCCAGCCGGCCACGTCGGGCGGCAGGTAGAGCCGCTGGCCCGCCTCGGCGGCGTTCCACCACCACCAGCCGCCGTCGACGGCGCCGCCGACCGCGCGCAGCATGCCCGCGGCGGCGACCACCGGCGGCTTGACCATCGCCGGGCCGGTGTAGAGCTCGGGCGAGCAGAGGATCGCCTCGACGACCGGGCGGATCTCGCCGCCGGAGTCCACGTAGAGCGCCTCCAGCGCCGCGGCCGTCGCGTCGGGCGGCGGGACCGCCACGAAGTAGCTCCACAGCTTGCGCACGAAGAACCCGGCGTGCTTGGGGTGCTCGACGACCATCCGGCACGCCGCCTCCCAGTCCCAGCGCCCGGTCTGGCCGAACACGGTCTTGATGCCGGCGTCCCAGCGCTCCCACTCCCAGCGGAAGTTGTGCCAGCCCTCCTCGCTCGACCAGTCGCCGGACCAGCCCGACAGCGAGCGGGCGAGCTCGCGGACGTCGTGCTCGGTGTACGCGTCGCTGCCGGCGCCGAGCGTGAACAGCTCCATCAGCTCGCGGGCGTAGTTCTCGTTGATCCCCCAGCGGTCGTTGGAGACCGCGTCGAGGAAGATGCACATGGCCCCGTCCTGCGTGATCCCGCGGACGAGCCGGTGGAAGTTGCCCAGGCCCTCGGCGCGGAACAGGTTGGTCTGCGCGAGCATCAGCCGCTGGGAGCCGACGCCGTCGAGCGACGTGGCGAACCAGTCGTGGAAGACCAGCGCGAGGCGCTCGACGAGCTGCTGGTCGGAGCGGACCATGCGATCGAGCCAGTAGAGGTGGTCGTGGCCCCACGCGTCGGTGGGGGAGAGCGGCTCGCCCTCGTCGTGCCCCGCCGGCCCGCTGAGCTTGGCCTGGCCGGATGGGCGCGTGAGCTCGTGCACGGCGGCCTCGAGGCCGAGGCCGACGAGCCGGTCGACGTCGCCGGGCCGCGGGCCGAAGCCGGCCCGCCAGAGGAGCCGCTCGGCCTCGCGGCGCCCGAACGTGCCGCCGTAGACGGGCGCGCCGGTGACGGGCGCCGGGCGGTCGGGCGGGGGCGGGGGCGGCGGCTGGTCGGGCCCGGGCGGCTGCTCGGGCGCGGGCGGCAGGTCGGGCACCGTGGCCGGCGCGGGCGGCTTGGGCGGCGCGGGCACCTTCGGCGCGGGGCCCTGCGGGGCGCTCGGCGGCGGCAGGATCGCGGCCGGCGTGGTCCCGCCCGCGCGCGGCGCCTGCTTGGGATGCGGCCGCCGCGGCCGGCAGCCCTGCGCCTTCAGGCGCGCCTTCGCCTTCGCGCTCATGCGCCGCCGCGCCCGCTTGGTCGGGCACGTCTTGAGCTTCTTCGCCCGGCGGCGCTTGATCTTGGACTTGGCGGAGGTGGCCACGACCAAGGTCATCGGCGGGACGTCCGCGCGCGCCCACCGGCGAGGTCAGCCGCTGGACGCATGGACGAAGCTAGTCGCGGCGCAGCCAGGCGCGGATGCTCTCCCCGTGCTCGTCGAGGCGCGGCGGCGGGCGGTGGACGGCACCCATCCGCAGCGCGGGGGCGGGCGCGGGCCGGCCGTCGGCCTCGGCCAGCGTCGGGAGCCCGAGCGACTCGGCGAGCGCGAACGCCTCGGCGACGTCGTTGATCGGTCCCGCGGGAACGGCGGCGGCGCGCAGGCGCTCCACCCACTCGGCGGCCGGACGGGCCGCGAAGACGGCGGCCAGGCGCGCGGTCAGCGCGTCGTGGTGCGCGACCCGCGCGGCGTTCGAAGCGAAGCGCTCGTCGGCGGCGAGGTCCGGCTCGCCGACCGCCGCGCAGAGCCGGGCGAACTGCCGGTCGTTGCCGACCGCGAGCGCGAACGGGCGGTCGGCGGCGTCGAAGGTCTCGTACGGCGCGATCGACGGGTGGCGGTTGCCGCGGCGCTCCGGCAGGACGCCGCCGAGCAGCCACGCCGAGCCCTGGTTGAGCAGCCCCGCGAGCGCCGACTCCAGCAGCGACACCTCGATGTGGCGTCCGCGGCCGGTGGCCTCGCGCTCGCGCAGCGCCGCCTGGATCCCCACGACGGCCAGCAGCCCGCAGACCAGGTCGACCAGCGCGGCGCCCGCCTTCAGCGGCGGGCCGTCCGGCTCGCCGGTGACGCTCATCAGGCCGCCCATCGCCTGCAGCAGAAGGTCGTAGCCCGGCAGCCCCGCCGCGGCCTCGCCGGAGCCGAACGCGGTGACCGAGCAGGAGACCAGGCGCGGGTTGCCGGCCGCGCGCAGCGCGTCGCCGTCGAGCTCCCAGCCCGCGAGCAGGCCGGGGCGGAAGGACTCCACGAGGACGTCGGCGCGCAGCGCCAGGCGCCGCGCGAGCGCGCGGTCCGACGGGTCGGCGAGGTCGAGCGCGACCGAGCGCTTGTTGCGGTTGAGGCCGAGGAAGTACGTGCTCTCGCCGTCGCGCCACGGCGGCCCCCAGGCGCGCGTGTCGTCGCCCGCGCCCGGCCGCTCCACCTTGATCACGTCGGCGCCGAGGTCCCCGAGCGTCATGGTCGCGAACGGCCCGGCGAGCACGCGCGAGAAGTCGGCGACGAGCAGTCCGTCGAGGGGTCCGCGCTCGGGCATGGTGGCGGTCCGCACCCTACGCGCTTGCGACTAGCCTGCTGCCCGGCGTGCGCACCCTCGTGATCTCCGATCTCCACCTCGGCGCCGTCTCGGGCTCCGACGTCCTGCGCCGCCCGGCTCTCCACGCGCCGCTGCTCGAAGCGCTCGACGGGATCGACCGCCTGGTCGTCCTCGGCGACGCGGTCGAGCTGCGCGACCGCGCCCAGCGCGACGCCGCGCCGCTCGCCGCCGGCTTCCTGGCCGCCGTCGGGGAGGCGCTGGGGCCCGACGCGGAGCTGGTCCTCGTCCCCGGCAACCACGACCACGGGCTCGTGGCGGGCTGGATCGACGGGCGCCTGCAGACCGAGCCGGCCGGCTTCCTCGGGCTCGAGCAGCGGCTCGAGCCGGCCGAGGCCGGGCCGCTGGCCGCCGAGCTCGCGCGCCTTGCCGCGCCGGCCCGCGTGTCGATCGCGTACCCGGGGCTGTGGCTGCGCGACGACGTCTACGCCTTCCACGGCCACTACTCCGACGTCCACACGACGGTGCCGACCTTCGAGCGCCTGGCCTGCGGCGCGCTGACGCGCTGGGCCGTGACCCTGCCCGCCGAGGGCGCCCGGCCCGACGACTACGAGGCGGTGCTGAGCCCGATCTACGCGTTCCTGCACGCGATCACGCAGCGCGCGGCCGAGCAGGACTCGCTCGCCGCGGCGGGCGCGGGCGCGTCGGCGCGCGCGTGGGTGGCGCTGGCCGGGCAGCGGCGGCGCAGCCGCGCCGACCAGGCCCGCCGCGCTGCGCTCGGCCTGGGGTTCGCGGGCGCCGTGGCGGCCGTCAACCGCGCGGGCATCGGACCGATCCGCGGCGACCTGTCGGGCGCCGCGCTGCGCCAGGGCGGCCTGCACGGCGTCCGCGAGGCGCTGCGCCGGCTCGGGGTCGACGCGCCCTACGTGATCTGGGGCCACTCGCACCGCTCGGGGCCGTGGCCGGCCGACGATCCCGCCGAGTGGACCTCCGCGGCCGGCGGCCGTATCCTCAACACGGGCTCGTGGGTCTACCAGCCGCACTTCGTCAGCGGCCCGCCCGGCGAGTCGGCCTACTGGCCCGGCACGGCGGTCGAGCTGACCGACGGGGCGGCGCCGCGGCTGCGCCGGCTGCTCGCCGGATACGACCGCGAGGCGCTCAGCCCGCGTCCGGAGCGGCGATCCCGGGCGTGAAGCACGTGGCGTGGCAGGTCACGCCGGAGCCGATCTCGAGCTCCAGGACGCCGACCGTGTGGTGCGGGTGCTCGACGAGGGGATACGCGCCCGGGTGGGTCACCGCCACCTCGCGGCCGTTGGCGCGCACCGTGCCCTCGCCGTCGAGCACGGCCCACACGCCGCCGGCCTCGTAGGGGCCCGAGTAGGCGCCGCGCTGGTCCTCGGTCTGCGCCGGCAGCAGCAGGCCCGGCTCGTCCTCGGGCCGCACCGGGGCGAGCGGCTCGCGCTCGACGCCCAGCAGCGCCTGGATCTCGCGCTCGGTCTCCGCGTAGAGCCCCTCGCCGTAGTGCAGCGAGTGCAGCTTGAGCTCCTGGTCCCACAGGTAGCGCGCGGGCCAGCCCTCGTTGCCGTAGAGGTTCCACACCTCCAGGCCCGTGTCGACGACCACCGGGTAGGGGATCTCCAGCCGCGCGACCGCCGCGCGCACGGCGTCGTCGTCGCGCGCGGGCTCGAAGCCGCCCGTGTGGACGCCGATCACCCGCAGCCCGTCCGCTTCGTAGCGCTCGTGCCACGCGCGCAGGTACGGGAGCGTGCGCAGCGAGTTGACCCGGCAGAAGTCCCAGAACTCCACCAGCACCGGGCGCCCGCGCTGCTTGTCCATCCGCAGCGGGGCGACGTTGACCCAGGGCAGGCGCGCGGGGAACATCGGCGCGTAGATCTCGGCTTCGGCGGGGACCCGCATGGCGGCCGGCGACGCTAGCAGCGGCGAGGCAGCGCAACATTTCGCCCGCGGGCTTGTTATCTCTGCAGTCACGCCATTACGGTGGCGATCCGTCTGTCCCCTTGAAGGAGGAGAACACCCCTTGCGCAAGTCCCCCATCGTCGCGCTCGGCCTGACCGCGGCGCTCGGCTTCGGCGGCGTCGCCATCGCCCAGGAAGACACCTCTCCTGGCCACACGCTCCAGGTCACGGTCTCGCCGGCGAAGGCCGGCAAGAAGAAGAAGCCGAAGAACGTCAAGGTCGGCCTCGACATCCAGAACAACAAGGCTTCCGGCACCACCGCGAAGCAGATCGTCGTGAAGTTCCCGAAGACGATCAAGATGAACCCGAAGAACTTCAAGACGTGCTCCGAGGCCACCCTCGATCCCAGCACGGGCGAGGGCCCCGACGCCTGCCCGAAGGGCTCCAAGCTCGGCAGCGGCACGGCCGGCGCCGTCGTGAACCCCGGCTCCGCCACCCCGGCGCCGCTGAACTTCAAGAACACGTTCTTCGTCGGCGGCAAGAAGCAGCTCAACATCTACCTCGAGCAGACCAACGGCGACGTCCGCAAGCTCCTCATCGGCAAGATCGGCAAGGCCGGCGGCAAGTACGGCCAGCAGCTGACGATCGACATCCCGGAGGATCTCCAGCAGCCCGCGCCGCAGGTCTACTCGGCGCTGACCGACATCAAGACGTCGCTCAAGGGCACGGCCGGCAAGGGCAAGAAGAAGCACGGCTTCTTCGAGTCGCGCGGCTGCACCGGCGGTCTGTACGACTTCCAGACGCAGATCTCGTACGCCCCGAACCCGAACCCGCCCGCGGCGGACAAGTCCGAGGCCAACGACTCGGTGGACTGCAAGAAGTAGGCATTCCGCCACTTCGGTAGGACCCTCGAACGGCCCCGTTCGCCCAGCGCGAGCGGGGCCGTTCGTTCGTTGTAGCCTCGGAGGCATGTCCCGCAGCCAGCGTCTCGGCTTCGCCGCCCTCGCCGCCGTCATCGCGATCGTCGCCGTCGTCGTCCTCGCGAGCGGATCCGGGGACGACTCCACCGAGGGCGACCGCGCCTCCGCGCCCGCCGCCACGG
>DASVQH010000395.1:0-9092 GCA_036389195.1 Solirubrobacteraceae bacterium | reverse complement strand
GCTCTTCGCCGGCGACCCGGCCGACGGGACCTCGCTGGCCGCGCGCGCCCGCGCGGAGGCGCCGCTCGAGGCGGAGGACCTCCGGCACGGCCTCGAGGCGGTCGAGCTCGCCGGCTGCTTCTTCGGCAGCGTCGATCCGGGCGAGCTCGTGCGGCTGGAGCCCTGGCGCGCCGGGCCGCGCGGGACCGGCCCCGGCGCGCGGACGCTGACGGCGCTGACCTCGCTGGCGCTGGCGGTCCGCGCCGGCCCCGCCGGCGAGGCGGCGGCGCTCGCGCGGGAGGCGCTGGAGGGCGACGTGCTCTTCGAGGCGGATCCCGGCGTCTTCCCGGTCGGCGCCATGCAGGCCCTGGCGCTCGCCGAGCCGGCCGCCGCCATGCCGTACCTGCGCCGGACGGCGGCCTTCGCCGAGCGCCGCGGCTCGGGCCTCGACCGCATCGCGGCCGACCTGTGGGGCGGCTGGGCGCAGCTGTGGGCCGGCGACCTGCGCGCCGCGGAGGTCGCGCTCGAGCGGGCGTTCGCGTCCGAGCAGTTCTGGGGCCCGCAGGAGCGGATGGTGCTGGCCTACAACGCCGCCTTCCTCGCGCTCGTGCGGCTCGAGCGTGGCGACCCCGAACGGGGCTGGGCCGCGCTGCGGCGCGCCGAGCCGGGGCCGGACGCCGCCGACGGCACCCGCTTCTGGCTCGCCACCCGCGCCGAGCTCCTGCTGGCCGATGGCCGCCCCGATGAGGCACTGGCCGACGCGGAACGCCTGCGGGCCGGGCGGGCGCCGGAGACCCACCCCGTGTTCGGGCCGTGGCGCGGGTTGGGGGCCCGCGCGCTGGCCGCGCGCGGCGAACGCGCGCCCGCGGTCGAGATGGCCGCGGAGGAGCTGGCGCTGGCCCGCCGGATCGGCGCGCCGTGGCTGGTCGGCCGCGGGCTGCGGCAGCTCGGGGTCATCGAGGGCGGCGAGGCCGGGCTCGAACACCTCCGCGAGGCGGTCGCCCGGCTCGCGCCGACCTCGGCGCGCCTCGAGCTCGCCAAGGCGCAGGCGGCGCTGGGCGACGCGCTCGCCGCCGCCGGGCGCCGCGACCAGGCGGCCGAGCCGTGGGGCGCGGCGGCCGCCCTCGCCGCGGCGTGCGGCGCCGACGGCCTCGCCGCCCGCCTCGGCGCGGAGCTGGCAGCGGCCCGGTCCGGCGCGCTCAGCCGGGGCTGAGCGCCGCCCGCTCAGCCGGCGTGCACCCGCAGGGCCGGGTCCGGGTCGTGGGTCAGGTCGAGCACGAGCTTGCCCTGGGTGCGCCCGCTCTCGATGCGGCGGTGGGCTTCCGCCGCGTCCGCCAGCGGGTAGCTCCGCTCGATCCGGGTGTGGAGGTGCCCGTCGCCCAGCATCCGCGACAGGCGGCCGAGCGCGTGGCCGTCCGGCTCCACCAGGAACGACGCGGCGCGCAGCCCGCGGTCCGCCGCCTCCTTCTGCAGCTCCTCGGACGCGCCGTCGGGCACGGCGATCACCAGGCCGCCGGCGTTGAGCACGTCGAGCGAGCGGCGGCTGGTGAAGTTGTGCCCGTCGCCGAGGAGGTCGAGCACGACGTCGACGTCCTCGACCTCCTCCTCGAACAGCTCGACCGTCTGGTAGTCGATCAGGACGTCGGCGCCGAGCGAGGCGAGCCAGTCGTGGTGGCGGCGGCTCGCCGTCGCGCTGACGCGCGCGCCGAGGTTCTTGGCGATCTGCACCGCGAGGTGGCCGACGCCGCCGCCGGCGGCGTGGATGAGCACGTGCTGGCCCGCCTGCAGCTGCGCCGTGTCGGCCAGCGCCTGCCAGGCCGTGAGGCCGGCGAGCGGCAGCGCGGCGGCGTGCACGTGCTCGACGTCGGGGTGCTTGCGCGCGAACTGGCGCGCCGGGGCGGTCACGTACTCCGCGTATGCGCCGGCGCGGCGCGGGAACCACGGCATCCCGACCACCTCGTCGCCGGGCTGCAGCCGCGTGACGCCGAAGCCGACCTCCTCCACCACGCCGGAGACGTCCCAGCCGACGATCAGCGGCGGGTCGCCGACGACGTCGGCCATCCCGGCGCCCTGTCGGGTCTTGGCGTCGACCGGGTTGACCCCCGCGGCGTGGACGCGCACCAGCACCTCGGTCGGCAGGGGCTCCGGCCGCGGGACCTCCTCGAGCCGCAGGACCTCCGGCCCCCCGAATTCGCGCGCCACCACGGCCTGCATCGTCGCCTCGCTCATGCGCGCACCCTGCCAGGCGCCCGGCCCGCCCGCAATCGCATGGTCGTGCGACGGCGCAGTCGCGCGCGCCGTTCGCAACGGAACTGCGCGCCGAGTGAGACAAGGGTGTGCGCCCTGCCGGGATCCGGGCGCGGCCGGGCGATCCTGGGTGGGTGACCCAGCGTCCTCGAAGTGCGGCGAGCAGCGGCGACGAGGGCTCGCCGCGCATCGAGGCCGCATACGGTGCTCGACGTGCGGCGAGCGATCCGCGGCGCGCCTCGCCGCCCATCGAGGACAGGGTGGTCGCGGCGCTCGCCGGGCGCCGGCTCGGCCTCGTGACGCGCGCTGACCTCTTCGGTGCGCAGATCTCCGCTCGGGCGATCGGTCGGCGCGTGGGCTCCGGGCGGCTCCACGTGCTCCATCCCGGCGTCTACGCCGTCGGCCATACCGCCCTGAGCGGGGAAGCCAGAGCGCTCGCCGCCGTCTTGGCCTGCGGCCCCGGAGCGGTGCTGAGCCACCGGAGCGCCGCGGCGCTCTGGCAGCTGCTCCCTTCCTTCACGCGCGCATTCGACGTCACGACTCCCGGTCGGCATCGGACAGGGCCGCAGGGGATTCGGACCCACGAGACCAGCCACCTTCCGAGCGGCGAGCACACCCGGTACCGTGGCGTCCCCGTCACCACCCGGCGCGCACCCTGCTGGACCTCGCGGCCGCCGCCCCCGTCGATCTCGACCGTGCGCTCAACGAGGCGCTGGCCCGCCGGCTCACCTCGCTGCCGCAGCTCGCGGCGCTCGCGGGCACGCACCGCCGCGGCGCCCGGAGGTTGCGCGCGCTCCTCGAAGACCCGCCGGACGTCACCCGCTCAGAGGCCGAGCGCCGCATGCTCGGGCTCATCGCCCGCGCCGGGCTCCCGCCCCCTCGGACCAACGTCCACATCGGACCCCACGAGGTCGACGCGTACTGGCCGGAGCACCGCCTCGTGGTCGAGGTCGACGGGTTCGCGTTTCACTCCGGGCGACGCGCGTTCGAGAACGACCGCGACCGCGACGCCAACACGTCAGAGTGGTGGTTCGGGCGGCGCCGTTTACGGGAACGCACCGATTCGTGGGCGAGGAGATCGCTGCCACCGGATTCAGCCGCGAGGACCGGCAGCGCTACCGCGAGAAGGTGCACGCCTGCCTGGACGCGTTCGCGCGCATGCTCTCCGAGCACCGCTTCGACGGCGACGGCACCTCGGTCGGCCTCGAGGTCGAGCTCAACCTCACCGACGAGCAGGGCGCCCCCGCGATGGTCAACGAGCAGGCGCTCGAGCGCATCGCCGACGCCGACTTCCAGACCGAGCTGGCCCAGTTCAACGTCGAGATCAACGTCGCGCCGCGGCGCCTGAGCGGGGACGCGCTGTGCGGCCTGGAGTCGGCGATCCGCGACACGCTCAACACCGCCGAGGAGCGGGCGCGGCCCGCCGGCGCGCACATGGTGCTGATCGGGATCCTCCCGACCGTCGACGCCGACCACCTGTGCGCCGCGACGCTGAGCGCCAACCCGCGCTACCGGCTGCTCAACGAGCAGATCTTCGCGGCGCGCGGGGAGGACCTGCACATCGACATCGACGGCGCCGAGCGGCTGACCGCCTACGCGGACACGATCGCGCCCGAGGCCGCGTGCACGAGCGTCCAGCTGCACCAGCAGGTCGAGCCCGAGGCCTTCGCGCGCCACTGGAACGCGGCCCAGGCGATCGCCGGCGTCCAGGTCGCCGTCGGCGCGAATTCCCCCTACTTCTTCGGCCGCGATCTCTGGCACGAGACCCGGATCGCGCTGTTCGAGCAGGCCACCGACACGCGGCCCGCCGAGCTCAAGGCCCAAGGCGTGCGCCCGCGGGTGTGGTTCGGCGAGCGCTGGGTGACCTCGGTGTTCGATCTCTTCGAGGAGAACGTCCGCTACTTCTCGGCGCTGCTGCCGGAGTGCAGCGGCGAGGACCCGTTCGAGGTGCTCGAGCGCGGCGAGACGCCGCGGCTGTCGGAGCTGCGGCTCCACAACGGGACGGTCTACCGCTGGAACCGGCCGATCTACGACAACCACGGCGGCGTGCCGCACCTGCGCGTCGAGAACCGCGTGCTGGCGGCGGGCCCGACCGTCGTCGACATCCTCGCCAACGCCGCGTTCTACTACGGCGTCGTGAGGATGCTGGCCGCCGACGAGCGGCCCGTGTGGACGAAGATGTCGTTCTCGGCCGCCGAGGAGAGCTTCCACGCCGGCGCGCGCGACGGCATCGAGGCGCAGGTCTTCTGGCCCGGCGTGGGGGAGGTCCCGGCGACCGAGCTGGTCCTGCGCCGCCTGCTCCCGCTCGCCTACGAGGGCCTCGACGCGTTCGGCATCGACCCCGCCGACCGCGACCGGCTCCTGGGCATCATCGAAGCCCGCTGCGTCACCGGCCGCAACGGCGCGACGTGGCAGCGCGACGCGGTCGCGCGGCTCGAGGAGCGCGGCGCCTCGCGCACCGCGGCGCTGCGCGAGATGACGGTCCGCTACCGCGAGCTCATGCACGCCAACCTGCCCGTGCACGCCTGGCCGGAGGCCTAGCGCGGCCGGCGGAGCGGGTTGTGCGCGCCGGCGGACGCGGTTAGCGTCGCCGGGCCGATGTCGACCCGCGAGACCGAGCCGCGGCTGCACGACCGGCAGCGCGAGTGCGCCGTCCTCGACCAGGTGCTCAGCCGGGCGTGGGCGGGCGAGGGGCCGGTGCTCGTGCTGCGCGGGGAGGCCGGCATCGGCAAGACCGCGCTGCTCGGCCACCTGCTGCGCGCCGCCTCCGGGTGCCGGATCGCCCGCGCGGCCGGCGTGGAGTCGGAGATCGAGCTCCCGTTCGCCGGCCTGCACCAGATCTGCGCGCCCTTCCTCGACCGGCTGGACCGCCTGCCCGCACCTCAGGCCGAGGCGCTCGGCACGGCGTTCGGCCTGCGCGACGGGCCGCCGCCCGACCGCTTCCTCATCGGCCTGGCGGTCCTCGGCCTGCTGTCCGACGCCGCCGAGGACCGCACGGTGGTGTGCGTCGTCGACGACGCGCAGTGGCTCGACCGCGCGTCGGCGCAGGCGCTGGCGTTCGTGGCCCGGCGACTGCAGGCCGAGCGCGTGGCGCTGGTCTTCGCGGTGCGCGACCCCAGCGAGGAGCCCGAGCTGCGCGGCCTCCCCGAGCTGGTGATCGGCGGGCTGGTCGCCGCGGAAGCGCGCGCGCTGCTGGACTCCGTGATGGCCGGGCCGGTGGACGAGCGGGTGCGCGACCGGATCGTCGCCGAGACGGGCGGCAACCCGCTTGCGCTGCTCGAGCTGCCGCTCGGGCTGACGCCGGCCGAGCTCGCGGGCGGCTTCGCGCCGCCCGACGCCATCCCGCTGACCAGCCGCCTGGAGCAGAGCTTCCTGCGGCGCCTGGCGCCGCTGGCGCTGCCGACGCGGCGGCTGCTGCTGACCGCGGCGGCCGAGCCGGCGGGCGACGTCGCGACGCTGTGGCGCGCCGCCGAGCGGCTGGGGATCGACCCCGCCGCCGCCGCCGCGGCGGCCGAGGCCGCGGGCCTGATCGAGCTGGGGGCGCGGGTGCGCTTCCGGCATCCGCTGGTGCGCTCGGTCGCCTACCGCTCCGCGCCGCCGCAGGAACGCCGCGCCGTGCACCGCGCGCTGGCCGACGTCACCGACGCGCGGCTCGAGCCCGACCGCCGCGCGTGGCACCGCGCGCAGGCCATGGCCGAGCCCGACGAGGACGTCGCCGCGGAGCTCGGGCGATCGGCCGTGCGGGCCCACGCGCGCGGCGGCGTGGCCGCGGCGGCGGCGTTCCTCGAGCAGGCGGCGCTGCTGACGCCCGACCCGGCGCGGCGGGCCCGGCGCGCGCTCGCCGCAGCCTCGGCCAAGCGCGACGCCGGCGCGCTCGAAGCCGCGCTGCGGCTGCTGGTGGCCGCCGACGCGGGCCCTCCCGACCCCGTCCGCACCGCCGAGGCCGAGCGCCTGCGCGGCGACATCGCCTTCGATCAGCGGCGCGGGCCCGACGCCGTGCGGCTGCTCGTCGGCGCCGCACGGCACCTCGCCCCCCTCGACGCCGCCCTCGCCCGCGAGGCGCACCTCGAGGCCCTCGGCGCGGCGATCTGGAGCGGCCAGGCGGAGGGCCCCGGCGGCTTGGCGGCAGCGGCGCGGGCGGCCCGCGCCGCCCCGCCGGCGCCCCAGCCCCCGCGGGCGGTCGACTTCGTGCTCGACGCCCTCGCTCTGCGGATGACCGCGGGCTTCACCGCCGCCGCGCCCGCCCTCACCCGCGCGCTGGCGGTGGTCCGCTCGCTCCCCGTCGGCAGCGACGACGCCGGGCGCTGGCTCGGGCTGGCCGGCAGCCGCGCGACGGGCATCATCGCGCTCGAGGTCTGGGACGCCGACGGCTGGCACGCGCTGGTGACGCGGCAGGTCCGGCTCGCGCGCGACGCGGGCGCGGTGGTGCAGCTGCAGTACGCGCTCAACTCGCTCGTCCTGCACCTCACGCTGGCGGGCGAGCTGGCCGCGGCCGCCGAGCTCGTCGCCGAGGACCGGCTGATCGCCGAGGCGACGCGCAACCCGCCCGTCGCCTACGGCGCGATGCTGCTCGCCGCGGCGCGCGGCCGCGAGCCGGAGGCCTCGTCGCTGATCGGGGCGACCGCGCAGGAGGCCGAGGAGCACGGGCAGCGCCGCCTGGTCAGCCTCGCCGCCCACGCGACGGCGCTGCTGGCCAACGGCCTCGGGCGCCACGACGCCGCGCGCGACGCCGCGCGGCGGGTCCTCGACGGCGACGTCCTGGGCTACGGCTCCTTCGCCGTCGGCGAGCTGGCCGAGGCGGCGGCCCGGACCGGCGACGCCGCCCTGCTCGCCACGGCGCTCGAGCGGATCGGCGAGCGCGCCGCGGCCACACCGACCGACTGGGCGACCGGCGTGGCGGCACGGGTGCGCGCCCTGGCCGCCGAGGGCGACGCCGCCGACCGCGCGTACCGGGACTCGATCGAGCGGCTGGGGCGGACCCGGCTGCGCGTCGAGCTGGCCCGCTCGCGCCTGCTCTACGGCGAGTGGCTGCGCCGCGAGGGGCGCCGCATCGACGCGCGCGAGCAGCTGCGAGCCGCGCACGAGGCGCTGGCGGCGATGGGCGCCGAGGCGTTCGCCGAGCGGGCCCGCCGGGAGCTGCAGGCGACGGGGGAGACCGCTCGCAGGCGCACGCTGCAGACGCGTGACGACCTGACCGCCCAGGAGGCGCAGATCGCCCGGCTGGCGGGGGAGGGACTGTCCAACGCCGAGATCGGCACCCGGCTCTTCCTCAGCCCGCGCACGGTCGAGTGGCACCTCAAGAAGGTGTTCTCCAAGCTCGGGATCAGCTCGCGGCGCGAGCTGGCGGCCGCGCGATAGCGCCGCTCAGCAGAGCCGGTGCAGCGGGAGCGGGAGCTGCGGAAGCAGGCCGCTGCACGCCGCGGTGGTGCTCGAGCCGGTGCTCGTGCTGATGCTCGCCGGCGCCGCTGCCGGGGCCACCGCGCTCAGCGCGCCCATCACCGCGAACAGCACAGCGATCCGCCTCATCCTGTCTCCCTTGCCTGTGTTTGACCGTGCACCCCCACGGGCACGGCACCGCCTGAACGGCTGCGTACTGTAGAGCAGCGGCGCGCCCGTGGCAACAGCCGTCATGATGGCGCCATGCTGCTCGAACGCGACGGCGAGATCGCGCTCCTGCGCGAGGTCGTGGCGGGGGCCGCGGCCGGTCGCGGCGCGCTCGCGGTCATCGAGGGCGACCCGGGGATCGGGAAGACCACGCTGCTCGCCGCAGCGGGGGAGGCGGCGGCCGAGGCCGAGCTGCACACGCTGCGCGCCAGCGGCGCGGAGCTCGAGCGCGAGCTGACCTTCGGGGTCGCGCGCCAGCTCCTGGAGGGCTGCGTGCACGCGCGGCCCGACGCGCTGCTCGACGGCGCCGCGCGCCACGCCGGCGCGCTGTTCGGCACCGCCGCCGGTCCGGCCGACGAGCCGTCGCTCGTGCACGCGCTCTTCTGGGTCTGCGCGAACCTGGCCGCCGAGCGGCCGCTGTGCCTGGCGATCGACGACGCGCACTGGGCGGACCCCGCGTCGCTGCGCTGGCTGCTCTACCTCGCGCGCCGCCTCGACGAGCTCCCGCTCGCGCTCCTGGTCGCGGCGCGCTCCGGCGAGCCCGACGCCCCGCAGGACCTGCTCGACCGGCTGCGCGAAGCGGCAGGCGACCGGCGCGCGCTCGTCCCGGCGCCGCTCACCGCGCCGGCCACCGAGTCCCTGGTGCGCAACGAGGCCGGCCCCCACGCCGACGCGCAGCTGTGCCGGACCGTCCACGAGATGGCGGGCGGCAACCCGCTGCTCGTGCACGAGGCGGCGGCGAGCGTCGTGGCGGCGGGCGACGCCGGCGCCGCGCTGTCGGTGCGCCCCGCGGCGCTCGCGCGCACGGTCCGCCGGCGGCTCGACCGCCTGCCTCCGGCGGCGACCGTTCTCGTGCGCGCCGTCGCCGTCCTCGATCGCGACGCCTCCGCGGCGGCCGCCGCCGAGCTGGCCGGGACCGATCCGGACACCGCCGCGGCGGCGGCCGACCGGCTCGTCGAGGCGCGGATCCTGGCGCCCGGCCGCCCGCTGTCCTTCGTGCACCCGATCGTCCGCTCGGCGCTCTACGCGGCCATCCCGGCCGGGGAGCGCGCGCGCCTGCACCGGCGGGCGGCGCGGATGCTGGAGGCCGCCGGCGCGCCCCCCGCGCGGGCCGTCCCGCACCTGCTGGCCGCCGAGCCCGCGGGCGACGAGGCGGCGGTCCGGATCCTCCAGGCGGCCGCGCGCAGCGAGCCCGACGCGCGCCAGGCCGTCGCGGTCCTGCGGCGCGCGCTCGAGGAGCCGCCCGCCCCGGACCAGCGCCC
>DASVQH010000394.1:0-5707 GCA_036389195.1 Solirubrobacteraceae bacterium | reverse complement strand
GCAGGCGGGCGCCGCGGGGCGCGGGCGCCGGCGGGGCGGCCGGGTCGGCGCCCGGGCGGACCGCCCACGCGACCTTCCCGCCCCGGCACCGCACGGCCTTGTGGCCCTTGTCCTTGCTGGTCAGCCGCGAGGTGGCCGTGCCCGTTCCGCCGTCCGGGGTCAGCCGCCCGGAGATCGAGTAGCGCACGACGCTGCGTCCGGGGCCGAACACGAAGCGGCTGGAGTGCCTGCCCTTCAGCGCGAAGGCGCCGTCGGGCGCGGGCGTGAACGTCCGCCGCACCGTGTTGCCGACGCAGCCGCCGCGGAAGGTGGCGAACATCGTGACCCGCCCGGCGCCCGCGGCGCGGAAGGACAGCAGCAGGTTGCCGGCGCCGACGGTCTGCCCCGTGGGGACCTCGACGGCCCCGCCCCCCAGGTCGCCGGCCGGCAGCTGCGCGCCCGCGGCGGGCGGCAGCGCGAGCGCGGCGAGGGAGGTGGCCAGCAGGACGCGGGTGAGCGAAGGCATGGCCCCCACTCACCCACTGGTGAGCGGATCCAAACGTCAGGAAAGCGGACCGAGGGCCCGCAGCCTCAGAACAGCGGGTCGGCGGCGGGCGGGGGCGTGAGCCCGAGGTGCGCGAAGGCGCGGCGGGTCGCGCAGCGGCCGCGGGGCGTGCGCTGCAGGAAGCCGCGCTGGAGCAGATAGGGCTCGTAGACGTCCTCGATCGTGTCGGCCTCCTCCCCCACCGCCACGGCGAGCGTGGAGAGCCCGACGGGCCCGCCGCCGAAGCCGTCGCAGATCGCGGTGAGGATCTCGCGGTCGAGGCGATCGAGGCCCTCGTGGTCGACGCCGAGCAGGTCCAGCGCGGCGTCGGCGAGCGCGGCGTCGATCGCCCCGGTGCCGTGGACCTCCGCGTAGTCGCGGACGCGCTTGAGCAGCCGGTTGGCCACGCGTGGCGTGCCGCGGGCGCGGGCGGCGATCGCGCGGGCCCCCGCCGCCTCGATCTCCACGCCGAGGACCGACGCGGAGCGCGCGACGATCGCGCCCAGCTCGGCCGGTCCGTAGTGCTCGAGCCGGTGCTGGATGCCGAACCGGTCGCGCAGCGGCGTGGTGAGCAGCCCGGCGCGCGTGGTGGCGCCGATCAGCGTGAACGGCGGCAGGTCGAGGGTGACCACGCGGGCGCCCGCGCCCGCCCCGACGGTGATCGGGAGCTGGCGGTCCTCCATCGCCGGATAGAAGGTCTCCTCCAAGGCGCGCGGCAGGCGGTGGATCTCGTCGACGAAGAAGACCGACCGGGGCTCCAGCGCGGTCAGGAACGCGGCGACGTCGCCCTTGCGCTCCAGCGCGGGGCCGGCGGTCTGGACGAAGCGGACCTCCAGCGCGTCGGCGACGATGCGCGCCAGCGACGTCTTGCCCAGGCCGGGCGGCCCGGCCAGCAGCACGTGGTCCAGGGCCTCGCCGCGCGAGCGCGCGGCCTCGATCGAGACCGCGATCTGGGCCTTGAGCGGCTCCTGGCCGACGAAGTCCTCCAGCCGGCGCGGGCGCAGCGTGCGCTCGGCGTCGTCCTCGGGCGTCACGTGGGCGTCGTGGACGAGGTCGGCCGCGATCACTCCGGGCGTGCGGATCGGGTCGTGGCTCATCGCGTGCGGGCCTCGCGCAGCGCGTGGGCGATCAGGGCCTCGGGCGTGTCGCCGGGCGCGCCGTCGAGCAGCGTGGCGGCCTCCTCGAGCGAGAAGCCGAGGCCGAGCAGGCCGTCGCGGGCCAGCAGCCGCGGGTCGTCGCCGCGGGCCACGGTGATCGGGTCCTCCGGCGCCGTCGCGCCGACCTTCTCGCGCAGCTCGACGATGATCCGCTCCGCGGTCCGCTTCCCGATCCCCGGGACGGCCTGGAAGCGCGCCGCGTCGCCTGCCGCCAGCGCGGCGATCAGCTCGCGCGGCGGCCCGCCGGAGAGGACCGCCAACGCCACCTTCGGCCCGACGGACTGCACGCCGATCAGCAGCAGGAACAGGTCGCGCTCCTCCTCGGAGGCGAAGCCGTAGAGCTGGAGGGCGTCGTCGCGGACGATCAGGTGCGCGTGCAGGGAGACCGGCTTGCCGACCGCGGGGACGTGCCGGAAGGTCTCGGCCGAGACGGCGAGCCTGTAGCCGACGCCGCCGCTCGTGGCCACGACGACGTGGTCGGGCCGCCGCAGCGCGACCTCGCCGGAGACGAGCGCGATCATCAGACCGCCAGCGCCGCGCGCAGCGGCGCCCCGTTGGCGTGGCAGATGGCGACCGCGAGCGCGTCCGCCGCGTGGTCGGGCCGCGGCAGCTCGGCGAGGGAGAGCAGCGCCTGGACCATCCGCTGGACCTGGCCCTTGTCCGCCCGGCCAGAGCCGCACACCGCGCCCTTGACCTGCTGGGGCGTGTAGGACCGGCACGCGATCTGGCGCTGACCGGCGGCCAGCACCACCACGCCCCGGGCCATCCCGACCGCGAAGGCCGAGCGCGCGTTGGCGCCGAAGTAGAGGTCCTCCACCGCGACCGCCTCCGGCGCGTACTCGTCCATCAGCGCGCCGACGCGGGCGTGGATCTGGGCCAGCCGCGCCCCCGGGTCGGTGCCCGGGCGCGTCTCGATGACGCCGCCGTCGAGCGCGACCAGCCGCCCGTCATGGCGGCCGACCACCCCGTAGCCGGTGTTGGCGGTCCCCGGATCGATCCCCAGCACGATCATGCGCACCCGGGAGATTCTGTGGGACCGGCCGGACGTCCTGCCTAGCCCGCCGCTCTTTCCAGCACTTCCGCGTCCACGTCGAAGTTCGCGTGGACCTCGTCCACGTCGTCGAGGTCCTCGAACGCGTCGACCAGCCGGAGCACCTTGACCGCGGCCTCCTCGTCGAGCGGCACGCGGGTCTTGGGCTGCTGGGCGACCTCGGCGGCCTCGATCTCGATCCCGGCGGCGGTCAGCGCCTCGCGGACCGCGGTGAGGTCGGCGGGGTCGCAGGTGATCTCGTAGACGTCGTCGTCGAGGCCGATGTCCTCGGCCCCGGCGTCGATGGCCACCATCAGGTCGTCCTCGGAGTAGCGCTCGGCGTCGACCACCACGAGCCCCTTCTTGTCGAAGAGGTAGGCGACCGACCCCGGCTCGCCGAGCGAGCCGCCGTGCTTGCCGAACACGTGGCGCACCTCGGCGCCGGTCCGGTTGCGGTTGTCGGTGGTCGCCTCGACGAGCAGGGCGACGCCGCCCGGCCCGTAGCCCTCGTAGATCACGGTCTCCAGCGCGGCGGCGTCGGCGCCCTCGCCGGTGCCCTTGGCGATGGCGCGCTCGATGTTGTCCTTGGGCATCGAGGCGTCCTTGGCCTTCTGCACGGCCAGCGAGAGCCGCGGGTTGCCCTCGATGTCGCCGCCGCCCTCCTTCGCCGCCACGGTGATGGCGCGCGCGAGCTTCGTGAAGAGCTTGCCGCGGCGGGCGTCGACGATCGCCTTCTTGTGCTTGATCCCCGCCCACTTGGAATGACCGGCCATGGGCGCTCAGTCTACGCGGGGACCAGATAGCCGCGGACCTCGCGCAGCAGCGCGCGCTCGGAGACCAGCGTGCACGCCGCGGCGAGAACCCCGTAGACCGCCAGCTCCAGCAGCGCCCGCGCCGGGGACCGGCCGGCGTCGCCCCCCTCCGCCCAGCGGAACAGCAAGATGGCGGCGACGGCCGGCAGCGCGGGCGCGATCCCGCGCGCCGTGTTCGCCAGCAGGACGCCCCAGCCGAACAGCCGCGCCGCGTAGCGCAGCCGGACCCCGACCGCCGCGAGCGTCGCCAGCACCATCCCGACGCCGAAGCCGTCCACGCCCCGCCACAGGAGCAGCGGCACCGCCAGCACGACCACGGCGCCGAGCGTCGCCGCGGCCACCACGGCGACCGGCCGGGTCTCCCCGCGCGCCCGGTAGAAGGCGGTCCAGTTGAAGGCCACCTGGTTCAGCGCCGCCGCGACGGCGAAGGCCTGCAGCAGGAACGCCGCGACCTCCCAGCGGTCGCCGAGCAGGTGGTCGACGATGTCGTCGGCGAACAGCGCGATCGCGCCGGCGGCCGGCACCGCCCACAGCAGCGCCAGCCGGTTGGACTTCAGGAAGGACTCGCGCAGCAGCTCCGGCCGGTCGCGGACCGCGCAGATCGCCGGGTAGAGCGTGTCGGTCACGATCTCGTCGACCCGGTTGGCGTAGGCGGAGATCGTGCTGGCCACGGCGATCGCGCCGACCGCGGCCAGCCCGAGCGAGCGCTGGGCGACGAGGATCGGGATCAGCCCGACGAGGACGCCGGCGAGCGCGCTCAGCGCCAGCGGCCCGGAGAAGCCGGCGTACTCGCGCACCGTCCCGCGCGCCCAGCGCAGGCGCAGCGGGTAGGGCGACGCGCGCACCGCCGCGGCCGCCGCGGCCCACGCGCCGGCCAGCCCGCCCGCCACGAGCGCCCAGTAGCCCGCGCCGGCGGCGGCCAGCCCGATCGTGACCACCAGCGACACGACCGGGTCGAACGCCTGCAGCCGGCGCTGGCGCGCGAACTCCATGTCGCGGTAGAAGGTCCACAGCGGCGCCTGCAGCGCCACCGCGGGCAGCGCCAGGGCGAGCACGTAGCCGGGCAGGACGATCTCCCACTCGCCGTAGAGCAGCGCGAACAGCGGCAGCGCGACCACGATCACCGCGAGCAGCAGCCCGTTGAGCGCGACCTGGAGCGTGAAGGCCCGCTGGAAGGCGATCTCCTGGTCGGCGTCCTCCTGCTGGACGTACTTGTCGTCCACGCCGACCGCCGACAGCGCGGCCAGCGTCGCCAGCGCGGCGATCAGCAGGCCCCAGATGCCGTAGTCCTCCGTGGTGAGGAACGCGGCCACCGCGAACCCGCGCAGGAAGCCCAGCAGGTTGAAGCCGACGAGGAAGGCGGCGTTGATGACCGTGCCGCGCGCCGCCCGGCCGCGCAGGTCCTCGCGCCGGCGGGCGGGCGCGTCCGTGGGGCTGGCCACGCGGAGGATGGTATGCCGTCGCGCGGGCGACTCCACTAGCGTCCCCGGCCTCGTGACCGCGGCGGGCTGGTACCACACGATCGAGCTGGGCGACGGAGAGACGACGCCCGGGTGGTTCGACCTGCGCGCGCTGGCGCGCACGCTCCCGTTCCCGCCGTCCATGGCCGGCCTGCGCTGCCTCGACGTCGGCACCTTCGAGGGCTTCTGGGCGCTGGAGATGGAGCGCCGCGGCGCGGCCGAGGTGGTGGCGATCGACATCCTCGACCCGCTGGCCTGGGACTGGCCGGCCGGCTCCTCGGAGGCGATCGTCGCCGCGCTGGAGGACCGCAAGCGCGGCGGCGCAGGCTTCGAGCACGTCAAGCGCGCGCTCGGCTCGAGCGTGGAGCGCATCGAGCGCTCCGTGTACGACCTGCATCCGGAGCACGTCGGGACGTTCGACTTCATCTACCTCGGCTCGCTGCTGCTGCACCTGCGCGATCCCGTGCGCGCGCTGGAGGCCGTGCGCTCGGTGTGCCGCGGGCAGCTGCTGTCGGTCGACGCGATCGACCTCCCGCTCAGCCTGCTGACCCGGCGCCCGCTGGCCTACCTCGACGCGGTCGGGCGCCCCTGGTGGTGGCGCCCCAACCAGGCCGGGCTGGTGCGGCTGCTGGAGGCCGGCGGGTGGAAGCCGGTCGCCCCGCCGCGGCGCGTGTTCATGGCGCCCGGCCCCGCCCACCCGCGGGCAGGAGGGCCGCTCCAGGTCG
>DASVQH010000393.1:0-5280 GCA_036389195.1 Solirubrobacteraceae bacterium | reverse complement strand
CGCGCCGGCCGGCGTAGAGGTCGAGGCGGATGCTCGCGCCGCCGCGCGCCTTCCCGCGGGCGCGGACCGCCCGGGTGGCCCGCGCCGCCGAGGCGGTCGCGGCGCGCGGGCCGACGACGACGCGCAGCGCGATGGCCCCGGCCGCGGCGCCCGCCGCGCTGTCCGCGGCGTCGCCCGCCGCGGCGACGGAGGCGGGGCTCCCGGTCGCGCCGGCGGCCGCGCCGGCGGCCGTGCTGCCCGCCGACACCGCCGCGCTCCCGCGCGCCCACGCCTTCAGCGCGCCGTAGGCGGGCTTGGGCGAGAAGTCGGTGCGCACGAGGCCGAACTGCGCCTCGTAGGTGTCGGAGTCCTTGTCCCAGTAGTTGTTGCGGGCGTTGTAGTAGAGGGCGGCGCCCACGTAGGCGTCGCCCGCGGTGAGGTCGAGCGCCTCCTTGACGTAGGCCGCCTGGGTCGCCTCCGAGACGCCGCACTCCGCGCTCGTCGTGCTCCAGCCGAACTCCGTGAACCAGATCGGCTTGGCGGCGTCGCCGCGGGCGGCCATCGACGCGCGGACCTCGCGGTAGCCGAGGAACGAGGTGGGGGAGATGCGCCCGTCGCCGCGGCGAGCGGGCCGCCCCGGCGCGACGCCGCAGGTGTAGGGGTGGACGGCCATGACGTCGAAGTAGCGCGCCGCGCCGGCCGCGTAGGCGGCCTCGACGTAGGCGTAGTCGTTGGTCGAGAGCCCGCCGAAGACCACGGACGCCCGCGGGTCGGCGGCCTTGATCGAACCGTGCGCGGCGGCCAGCAGCTTCACGTAGGCGGCCGCGTCGGGCCCGGTGGACCAGAAGCGCCGCAGGTTCTGCTCGTTCCAGACCTCGTAGGCGGCGACGCCCGCGTCGGCGTAGCGCTCGGCGACGTGGCCGACGAAGCGCGCGTAGTCCGCGGGGTCGCGCGGGGGCGTCCCGGCGTCGGCCGACCCCGAGGCCCACTCGGGCGACTTGCCGACCATGATCACGACCTTCGCGCCGGCGTCGCGGGCGAGCTTCACCGCGCGGTCGTACTGCTCGAAGGACCAGGCGTGGTACTGACCGGGAGCGGGCTCGGCCTCGCGCCAGTTGATCTCGACGCGGACCCAGCGGGCGCCGAGGTCGGAGATCAGGCCGGCGGTGCGGTCCTGGTCGGCGGCGGGCGTCCCCCAGGAGAGGTCGGTCACCAGGCCGGGCTCGACGGCCTGGGCGGCGGGCGCGCCGGCCAGCGCGGCCACGGCGGCGGCGCAGACGGCGAGCAGGGTGCGGGAGCGGCGGAGCATGGGATCGACGAGGTCTCGATCACCAGCTCCGTCTCCTTCGGTGGCCCGGCCATCTCCCGCTCGGGGAGATCCGTGGCTTTGCGTCCCCGCCTCGCGGCGGGTTTGCCTTTGTCGGGGCGGGCGACTGCCTCACCCCGGTAGTCGTCGTCAGGCCGCCGAAGTTGAGCGCTCGCGCTCCTGCGCGACGAGCGCGGCGCAGACGCCCAGCAGCGCGAACAGCGGGACGATCAGCTCCGAGAACAGCGTGACCTCGAAGATCGAGTGGAACGCGATCCCGAGGACCCCGGCGCCGACCGCCGCGCAGACGGCGCGCGTCACCGGATCCGCCGAGCGGCGCCCGCGGTAGGCGGCGGCGAGCGCGGACAGCATCAGCAGCAGCAGCGCTACCAGCCCGACCAGGCCCTCCTCGGCGAGCACGTTGAGGAAGAGGTTGGCCGCGTGGGGCGGGATGAGGATCTGCCGGTTGTGCAGCAGGCGCCGCTGCGACGCGTTGGCCAGCGAGGCGGGCAGCCGCGCGTAGCCCTCCTTGAAGTTCGAGAGCCCGACGCCGAGCACCGGCGACCCGGAGTAGATGTCGAGCGCCGAGCCCCAGAGGTCCTGGCGCAGGGTCACGTCGCCGCTGTCGCCCTGGGTGAAGCGGTCCTTCAGGCTGCCGGGCGCGAGCGCCAGCGCTCCGATGACCACGAGCACCACGCTCATCGCGGCCGCGCGCGGGCGGATGACGGCCAGCCACAGCAGCCCGCCGGCCACCAGGCCGATCATCGCGCCGCGGGTGTAGGAGAAGGTCAGCCCGGCGAGGCCCGCGACCAGCGCCCCGCAGGCGAACACGCGCAGCCGTGGCGTCGTCTCGCGGGTCACCAGCAGCGCCAGGGCCAGCGGGATCAGGAACGCCATGAAGCCGGCGTACTGGTTGGCGTGGCCGAAGGAGCCCTGCACGCGCGCGATGACCTCGCCGTCGGCGACGAAGCCGGCGTCCCCGTAGGTGCCCGTGACCTGCTGGATGACGCCGTGCAGCCCGCCGATCAGCAGCGCGGCGATGCACCCGCCGACGACGACGAGCGGGGCCTGGGCGTTGCGGCAGACCTGCACGACGGCGAGGAACAGCGCGGACGCGGTGAAGACCAGCAGCAGCTTGTTGATCGCCTGCGAGGGCGCGATCGCGTGCATCGAGGACGCCAGCGCGACGCCCGCGAACAGCAGCACCGGCAGGGTCAGCCCGCGCGTGCTCAGGCGCCCCTCCCGCCGCACCACCAGCGCGCCCCAGGCCAGCAGGCCGACGGTCAGTACCGGGATCAGCGTCTGGATCGGCTTGTCGCGGTTGACGACGAAGTTCGTCAGCGGCGACAGCGCCACCACGATGGCCAGGCCGAACTCGGGCCGGGTGATCGTGACGGCGCCCGCGGCGAGCGCCGCGAGCAGGAGCGGGAAGGCAGCGGGGCTCTTGACGTAGGCCGAGACCGGCCACAGCGCCGCCAGCGCGATCGCCGCCAGCAGCACCGCCGGCCCGCTGAGCGGCCGGCGGAGGGTCACTGCAGCGATCCGCTCGGGACGCGCGCGGGCTCGCCGGCGGTGTCGGCCGGGAGGCCCGCCTCGAAGCCGCCGTAGTAGCCGTAGCTCTCGACGTCCGCGGTGCCGGCCCGGTTGAGGACCAGGCCGAGGATCCGGGCGCCGGCCTTCTCCAGCTGGGCGAGCCCGGCCTGGGCGACCGGCCGGCGCGTGCGCTGGAGGTCGACGACGACCAGCGTCCCGTCGGCGCGCGGCACGATGACCGAGGCGTCGGCGCCGACCGAGACCGGCGGGGTGTCGATGATCACGCGGTCGTAGTGCAGGCGCAGGTGGTCGAGCAGCTCGACGAGCCGGCGCGAGCGCAGCAGCGAGCTCGGGTTGGGCGGCAGCGGCCCGGACCAGACCACGGCCAGGCCGGGGAGCGAGGGCTGCGGGACGACGACGTCGTCCACGCCGGCGACGCCCACGAGGTAGTTCGTCAGGCCGCCGGTGCCGCGCTCCAGCGAGGAGCCGCCGGGCAGCGCGCGGGCCAGCGCGGCGGCCAGGCCGGGCCGGCGCAGGTCGGACTCGATGATGGCCACGCGCTCGCCGTCGGCGATCGCCGTGAGGGCCATCCGCGCCGCGACCGTGCTCTTGCCGTCGCCCGCGCTGGGGCTCGTGACCATGACGACCTGGCTGGCGCGGCCGTCGGTGAAGTCGACGTTGGTCCGCAGCAGGCGGAACGCGTCCTTGACCTCGACGGCGCGGGCGCCGCGGCGGCCGTCGACCTCGGGGACCCGGGCGACGATCGCCCGGCCGAGGGCGTCCTCGGCGTGGTCGGCGACGCGCAGGCGGTCGTCGAGGCGGTCGCGCAGGACGAGGGCGCCGGCCACGAGGATGATCGAGAGGATCCCGCCGAGGCCGATGTAGAGCGGCGGGTTCGGCCGCGAGGCGACGCTCGGAGCGGCGGCGGGCTCGTTGAGCGAGATCTTGCTCTGCGTCTCGCCGCGGTCGAACTGGCGCTCGACGCGGTCGACGAAGGTCTGGGCGTAGGTGTTGGCCAGCGACTTGGCCGCCTCGGGCGACGGGCCCATCGCGGTGATCTCGAGCAGCTGCGTGCGCTCGACCGGGGCGAAGGACATCCGCTCCTGCAGCTCCTTGCGCGTCAGCTTGCCGTCGAGCCGCGCGGCGACCTCGGTCGCGACGTTCGGGTTGGCGGCGAGGTTCGTGTAGGTGCGCGCGAGCTGCTCGCCCAGCGCCGTGTCGAAGGCCAGCGACTCGTCGACCTGCTTGCCGACGCCGACGTAGAGGGTGGCGCTCGCGTCGTAGCTCTTGGGCAGCGAGAGGGTGATGGCCACGACGACGGCGACGCAGGCCGCCACGCCGGCGACGAACAGCAGGCGGGCGCGCCAGAGGGCCGAGGCGATCTGCTCGAGGGTCATGCCCGGTGAGGTCGGCACGGCGACGCCCACTCTTGAGCCCGGCCCATCCGTTCTCACGTGTGGCGGCGTCCGGTCGATCACACGGGACGTGCTCACCCTGCCGCCCACCACCGAGCCCGAGCCCGCGTCCCCGGGCGCGGTCCTCGACGCGACCGCGGCCGCCGCCGCGCGCCCCCGCCGCCGCCCGCGCCTGCGCCGCCCCGCGGGCGACGATCTCCTGGCGCTGCTGCCCGGCGCGCTGCTCCTCTTCTTCGCCTTCCAGGCCGGCGGCTACTTCGCCGGCGCAACGGGCCTGGCCGCGGGCGCGCTGGCCGCGCTGCTCACCCTGCGCGCGACCCTGGCGCGCCGGCCGTTCGCGCCCGTCGGGGCGCCGGTCGTCGCCGCCATGAGCGCGCTCGCCGGCCTGGCGGCGTGGCAGCTGCTGTCGGCGACGTGGTCGCACGCGACGGCGCGCGCGCTGCTGGAGTTCGACCGCACGCTGCTCTACGGGCTCGCGTTCCTGCTCTGCGCCACGGTCGCCTGGACCCCGCGGCGCCTGGCCTGGGCCGTGCGCTCGCTGGCGGTGGCGTGCTTCGCGGTCGCGCTGGCCGGGTGGCTGAGCCGCGTCGCCCCCGACACCTTCCCGACCGCCGTGGCCGACGCCCGCGAGCGGCTGTCGTTCCCGCTCACCTACTGGAACGCCCAGGGCCTCGTCGCCGCGCTGGGCGTCGTGCTGGCGCTGCATCTGGGCTGCTCGGCCCGCGAGCCGGGCTGGATCCGCGCGCTCGGCTGCGCCGCCGTGCCGCTGCTGGCCTCCTCGCAGTTCCTGACCCTGTCCCGCGGCGCGCTGCTCGCCGTCGCCGCCGGCGCCGCCGTGTACGTCCTGCTGTACCGCTCGCGGGGCCTGCTGCCCGGGCTGCTGGTGGCGCTGCCGGCCGGCGCGGCGGCGGTCAAGCTCACCTACGACGCCTCGCTGCTCACCACCCGCGACAACCGCACGGCCGAGGCGATCGCCCAGGGGCACGACGTGCTCGTCGGCGTCGCGCTGTGCGCCCTCGCCGCGCTCGTGGTCCGCGGCGCGCTCGC
>DASVQH010000392.1:0-5686 GCA_036389195.1 Solirubrobacteraceae bacterium | reverse complement strand
CGCGGTTCCAGAAGCCGATCGGCGACAGGCCGCACGCCGAGAGGGCGAAGCCGGTGCGCGCGAGCTGCAGCGCGATCCCGCCGCCGAGCGAGTTGCCGGCGACGTGCGCCCGCTCGATCCCCAGCGTCTCGCGCGCGAACGCGGCCACCGCGCGGGCGAGCGCGGGCACCGAAGGCGGCTCGCCGCCGTCGAGCTCCGGCGAGGCCCCGAAGCCGGGCAGCGAGAGCGCGACGACGTCGCGCTCGGGGGCGAGCCGCTCGAGCACCGGCGACCACATGGGCCAGTGCGAGCCGATGCCGTGCAGCAGCAGGAGCGGTTCGCCCGCGCCAACGCGCTGGAAGTCGAGTTGCGCCGGCACCGTCCCGCAGATTAGTCTTGTACACAGCGGCGCATACGGGTCGCCGAAATGGAGCGAAGCAAGGAGGGTGGCGAATGGCCGCCGTCGAGGACCAGGCCGTCACCACGGGGGACGCGCACCACCAGAGCGATCTTCAGGAGCTGGCCAAGCGCCACCTCTGGATGCACTTCACCCGCATGGGGTCCTACGCCGACCACGAGGTGCCGATCATCACCCGCGGCGAGGGCTGCTACGTCTTCGACGAGCACGGCAAGCGCTACTTCGACGGGCTCGCCGCGCTGTTCTGCGTGAACATCGGGCACGGCCGCGCCGACGTCGCCCAGGCCGGCGCCGACCAGGCCAAGGAGCTCGGCTTCTTCACCAACTGGTCCTACGCGCACCCGAAGTCGATCGAGCTCGCCGCCAAGGTGGCCTCGCTCGCCCCCGGCGACCTCAACCGCGTCTTCTTCACGAGCGGCGGCTCGGAGGCCGTCGAGTCGGCGCTCAAGCTCTGCCGGCAGTACCACAAGCTCACCGGCAACCCCGGCAAGTTCAAGACGATCTCGCGCGACCTCGCCTACCACGGCACCACCATGGGGGCGCTCACGGTCACCGGCATCCCCGACGTCCGCAAGCCGTTCGAGCCGCTGTTCCCGGGCTCCGCCCACGTGCCCAACACGAACCAGTACCGCCTGGCCTACGGGCTGACCGCGGACCAGCTCGCGGACACGATCGCCGACCGCATCGAGTTCGAGGGGCCGGAGACGGTCAGCGCGGTGATCCTCGAGCCCGTGCAGAACTCGGGCGGCTGCTTCACGCCGCCGGAGGGCTACTTCCAGCGCGTCCGCGAGATCTGCGACGAGTACGGCGTGATCTTCATCTCCGACGAGGTGATCTGCTCGTGGGGGCGGCTGGGCACGTACTTCGGCGCGCAGCGCTACGACTACCAGCCGGACATCATCACGACGGCCAAGGGCCTGACGTCGTCCTACGCGCCGATGGGCGCGGTGATCGCGTCGGACCGGATGTTCGAGCCGTTCTCGCGGGACACGTCCTCGTTCACCCACGGCCTCACCTTCGGCGGCCATCCGATGTCCGCGGCGGTCGCCCTGGCCAACATCCAGGTCCTGGAGGAGGAGGGCGTCCTCGAGAACGTGCAGGCCAACGCGCACGACTTCGGCGTGATGCTCGACTCCCTGCGCGACATCCCGATCGTCGGCGACGCCCGCGGCGACGGCTACTTCCGCGCCATCGAGCTCGTCAAGGACCGCGAGACCAAGGAGTCCTTCGACGACGCGGAGTCCGAGTGGCTGCTGCGCGGCTTCCTCTCCAACGCGCTCTTCTCGCGCGGGCTGATCTGCCGCGCGGACGACCGCGGCGACCCGGTCATCCAGCTGTCGCCGCCGCTGATCGCCGGCCCGGAGCACTTCGCCGAGATCGAGTCCATCCTGCGGCCGGTGCTGGAGGAGGCGTCGGAGCGCCTGCACCTCGGGTGAGCCCATGCTGACGCTGCGCGACCTGGCCGCCGACCTCGGCGTCCGCCTCGTGGCCGGAGAGCCGGGCACGGGGCGGGCGGTCCGGTGGGTGCACATCTCCGAGCTGGCCGACCCCACGCCGTGGCTGTCGGGCGGCGAGCTGCTGCTCACCACCGGGATGGCCCTCGAGCGCCCGGAGGACCAGCGGGCCTACGTCGCCCGGCTCGCCGAGGCGGGGCTCTCCGGGCTCGGCTTCGGCACCGGCTTCGCCCACGACGAGGTGCCGCCCGCGCTCGTCGCGGCCGCCGAGGCAGCCGGCTTCCCGTTGTTCGAGATCCCCTACGACCTGCCGTTCATCGCGGTCACCGAGAAGGCGTCGTCGCACATCGTCAACGCGCACTACGCGGTGCTCCAGCGGGCGCTCTCCGCGCACGAGCGCCTCGAGCGCCTGGTGCTCGGCGAGCACGGCCTGGACGGCGTCGCCGCCGCGCTCTCAGAGCTCGTCGCCGGGACGGCGTCGATCCACGACGCCCGCGGCGAGCTGCTGGCCGGGACGGAGCCCGAGGGCGTCGGCGAGGAGCTGCGCGACCGCATCCGCGCCGGCGCGCGCCGCGGCTTCGCGCCGGGCGGCGCGCTGGCGCTCCCGGTCGCGCGCACCCCGCCGGCCAACGGCCATGCGCCCGCTCCGCAGGCCTGGCTGGTCGCCGCGCGGGCCGGCGGCCCGCTGTCAGAGCTCGACCGGCTGACGCTCCACCAGGCCGTGACCGTGGTGGCGCTGGAGCTGCTGCGCCGCCGCGTCGCTCACGACACCGAGCGCCGGCTGGCCGGCGACGTGATCTCCGCGCTGCTCTCGGGCGAGCTCGAGGGCCCCGAGCTGGCGCGCCGGCTGCAGCCGTTCGGCCTGCGTGACCGGATCGAGGTGATGGTCCTCGCGCCGTCGCGGACGCTGCGCGACCCGGTCGAGGAGGCGCTGTCGTCCGCGCTGGAGGACGAGGCGCGCGGCGGCATGGCCGCGACGGTCGGGGCGCTCACCTGCGTGGTGCTGGCCGCCGGGGCGGAGGAGGACTTCGCCTTCGCCGAGCGCCTGCGCGCGCGGGTCTCGACCGAGGTCGGCACGGTGCTGCCGGCGGGCGCGGGGCGGGCGGTCGCGCCCGGCGACGCCCGGCGCTCGTTCCACGAGGCGCGCTGCGCGCTGGAGGCGCGCGCGCTGAGCGGCGCCAACGGCTCCGCGCCGCCGCCGCTGCTGGCCACCTACCGCGACCTGGGCTCGTTCCAGCTGCTGCTGTCGCTGCAGGACGACGACGCGCTGCGGCTGTTCTGCGACTCCCTGCTGGCGCCCATCGAGGAGGGCGAGGGTCACTATGGGGGCGAGCTGATGCGCTCCCTGGAGGCCTTCATCGAATGCAACGGGCAGTGGGAGAAGGCGGCGCGCCGCCTCTACTGCCACCGCCACACCCTGCGCTACCGCATCCGGCGTGTGGAGGAGCTGACCGGCCGGTCGCTGGACTCCGCGCGCGACCGCATCGAATTCTGGCTCGCGCTGCGCGGCCGCGAACTCACGAGATAGGAGAGACGAGCTCCCCATGAAGGTCGGCGTCCCCACCGAGATCAAGACCGACGAGTACCGCGTCGCGCTCACCCCGTCCGGCGTGCGAGAGCTCGTCGAGCACGGCCACGAGGTCGTCGTCCAGGCGGGCGCGGGGCTCGGCTCGGCGATCGCCGACGCCGACTACGCGGCGCAGGGCGCGGCGATCCTCCCCGACGCCGACGCGGTCTTCGCCGAAGCCGAGATGGTCGTCAAGGTCAAGGAGCCCCAGCCGGAGGAGGTCGCGCGCCTGGAGCCCCGCCACACCCTGTTCACCTACCTGCACCTCGCGCCGGCCCCCGAGCTGACCCGCGGCCTGATGGACAGCGGCGCCACGTGCGTCGCGTACGAGACGGTGGAGGACGCGCGGGGGCGGCTTCCGCTGCTGGCGCCGATGAGCGAGGTGGCGGGCAAGATCGCCACCCAGGCCGGCGCGTTCATGCTCGAGAAGCCGCTGGGCGGCCGCGGGATCCTGCTCGGCGGCGTGCCGGGCGTCGCTTCGGCGAAGGTCATGGTCATCGGCGGCGGCGTGGTGGGGATGAACGCGGCGTTCATCGCCATCGGCATGGAAGCCGAGGTCTACGTCTACGACCGCAACATCGACCGCCTGCGCGAGCTCGACATCTACTTCGCCGGCCGCGCGTCGACGTGCTACGCCTCGACGCTCGACATCGAGCAGCGGCTCCCGGAGGTCGACCTCGTGATCGGCGCGGTGCTGGTGCACGGCGCGCGGGCGCCGTACGTGATCCGCCGCGAGCAGCTGTCGCTGATGAAGCCGGGCGCGGTGCTGGTGGACGTCTCCATCGACCAGGGCGGCTGCTTCGAGACGTCGCGCCCGACGACCCACTCCGACCCGACCTACGAGGTCGACGGCATCACCCACTACTGCGTGGCCAACATGCCCGGCGCGGTCCCCGTGACCTCGACCTACGCGCTGACCAACGCGACGCTGCCCTACGTCGTCGACGTGGCCGACCGGGGCGTGGCGGGCGCCGCGCGCCACAACCCGGGCCTCGCCGCGGGGGTCAACGTGGTGGCCGGCCGGGTGACCTACGAGCC
Source organism: Solirubrobacteraceae bacterium (assembly GCA_036389195.1). Classification (GTDB taxonomy): domain Bacteria; phylum Actinomycetota; class Thermoleophilia; order Solirubrobacterales; family Solirubrobacteraceae; genus JACCYI01. The sequence goes on along the minus strand of DASVQH010000392.1, from coordinate 1,230 downwards.
CGTCGCCTCGGCCACCGAGATGGACTACACCCCGCTCTTCGACGCGCTCGGGGAGGGCGCGGCGGCCTGAGCCCGCCGGGCCGCTATCCTTCCCCGCCGTATGCCGACGACCTCCCAGCTCGTGCGCAAGGGCCGCACGGCCCCGAAGAAGAAGCTGGCCACCCCGGGCCTGAAGTCCGGGAAGGGCCGCAAGAAGAAGGTGGCCGCGCCCCAGCGCCGCGGCGTGTGCACCCGCGTGTACACGACCACGCCGAAGAAGCCCAACTCCGCTCTGCGCAAGGTCGCCCGTGTCCGGCTGACCAACCAGATGGAGGTCACCGTCTACATCCCGGGCGAGGGCCACAACCTGCAGGAGCACTCCGTGGTGCTCGTGCGCGGCGGCCGCGTCAAGGACCTTCCGGGCGTGCGCTACAAGGTCGTTCGCGGGACGCTCGACGCCGCCGGCGTCTCGGACCGCAAGAAGGCCCGCTCGCAGTACGGCGTGAAGGCGAAGTGAGCTAGCCCATGCCCCGCCGCGCAGCCGCGACGATCCGGCCGGTCGAGCCGGACCCCGTCCACCGCTCCAAGCTGGTCTCCCAGATCATCAACAAGGTCATGCTCGACGGCAAGAAGTCGACCGCCGAGCGGATCGTCTACGACGCCCTCGCCATCATCGGCGAGCGCACGGGCAAGGACCCGGTCGAGCAGCTGGAGGCGTCGGTCAAGGCGCTGACGCCGGTGCTCGAGGTCCGCTCCCGCCGCGTCGGCGGCGCGACCTACCAGGTCCCCGTCGAGGTCCCGGCGCGCCGCGCCCGGACGCTCGCCGTCCGCTGGCTCGTCGAGTTCGCCCGCAACCGGCGCGAGAAGACGATGGCCCAGCGCCTCGCCAACGAGCTCCTCGACGCGCAGAGCCAGCAGGGCGGTGCGTTCAAGCGCAAGGACGACATCTACCGCATGGCGCAGGCGAACAAGGCCTTCGCCCACTACCGCTGGTAGTCAGAGCGGCCCTCGACGCCCGAGCGCGGCGCCGCCGAAGCCGGGCGCGACCGAGGACGCGATCTAGCGCGCCGGGCGGGCTACCAGCGGTAGTGCGCGAAGGCCTTGTTGGCCTGCGCCATGCGGTAGATGTCGTCCTTGCGCTTGAACGCGCCGCCCTGCTGATTGATGGCGTCGAGGATCTCTGCGGCGAGCCGCTCGACCATCTCGCGCTCGCGGCGCTGCCGCGCGAACGTGACGATCCAGCGCACGGCG
>DASVQH010000391.1:0-3904 GCA_036389195.1 Solirubrobacteraceae bacterium | reverse complement strand
CGTGCGCGCCGCCCTGTCGCTCGACGGCGACCTGGCCGCCGTCGCGCGCGCGGCGCTGGCCGGCGGACCCGAGGGGCTTGCGGCGATCCGACTGCAGGTCGGCCGGCCGGTCGCGCCGATGCTGGCCGCCACGGCGGGCGGGGTCGCTGAGGCGATGGAGCGCATCGGCGGCCCGGCGGTGGTCGACGCGAAGCTCGACGGCGCGCGCGTGCAGATCCACCGCGACGGGGACGCCGTCGCCGTCTTCACGCGGACCCTCGACGACGTGACCGCGCGGCTGCCCGAGGTCGTCGCCGCGGCCCGCGCGCTCCCTGTCCGCGCGGTCGTGCTCGACGCCGAGGCGATCGCGCTGCGCCCCGACGGGCGCCCCGAGCCCTTCCAGGTCACCGCGTCGCGCTTCGGCCGGCGCGGCGGGCGCGAGGTGCCGCTGACCACGCTGGCGTTCGACGTCCTGCACCTCGACGGCGAGGATCTGCTGGCACTGCCGCTGCGCGAGCGCTCGGCGGCACTCGAACGGGCGGTGCCGGATCCAGCGGCGCGCGTGGACCGCACCTTCGCGCGCGACGGCGCCGAGGCGCAGGCGGCGCTGGACCGCGCGCTCGCCGCCGGCCACGAGGGCGTGATGGTCAAGGCGCCCGGCGACCCCTACGCCGCCGGGCGGCGCGCCGCCGGCTGGCTGAAGGTCAAGCCCGTCCACACGTTCGACCTCGTGGTGCTCGCGGCGGAGTGGGGCCACGGCCGCCGGCGCGGCAAGCTGTCCAACCTGCACCTCGGCGCGCGCGCCGCGGACGGCGGCTTCGCGATGGTCGGCAAGACGTTCAAGGGGCTGACCGACGAGCTGCTGGCCTGGCAGACCGAGCGGCTGCTGGCGCTCCAGGAGCGGCGCGAGGGCATCGCCGTCCACGTCCGGCCGGAGCTGGTGGTGGAGATCGCCGTCGACGGCGTCCAGCGCTCGACCCGCTACGCGTCCGGGGCCGCGCTGCGGTTCGCGCGCGTCAAGCGCTACCGCCCCGACAAGGCGCCCGCCGACGCCGACACGCTCGCCGACGTGCTGGCGTTGCGCGACGGCGGCGTTCCCGGTTGAATCGGCGTGCGATGGCCGACGAGCTCGAGCTGCACCTCCTCCTCCCCGGGCGCCCGCCCGAGGTCATGGCGGCCTGGCGGGCCAGCCCGCCGGACGCGCTCGCCGACTTCCGGCTGCGCGACGAGGCCTACAACTCGCTGACCTACGAGCGGCGCTACTACGACTGGCCGCAGAAGCTGATGTTCGTGACCAGCCTCGGGTTCGCGCTGCTGTTCAAGAGCTTCATGGGCAGCACGTTCCGCCTCACCGTCCGCTTCGACGAGGGCGACCCCGGGCGCACGCGGGTCACGGTGTCGGGCACCGCCCATCCCCGCGCGCGCCGCGAGCTCGGCGCCTTCGCGGAGGCCCAGGGCGGCGCCGTGGGCCTCCGCGTCGGCGTCTAGGCCGCCTCAGACGTCCTTGAGGACGTCGGCCTTCTTGGCCTCGAACTCCTCAGCGCTGATCAGCCCGGCGTCGCGCATCTGCGTGAGCTTCTGCAGCCGCGCCATCGGGTCCTCGGCGCCGGGAGCGCTCGCCGCCGCGGTCTGCTGGCGGAAGGCCGCGTCGGCGGCGCCGGCGTAGGCGATGTTCAGGCCCTGAGTGACCGCGGCCATGTCGCCGCCGGCCGCCGCGATGGCGCCCTGCTGCGCTTCCCACTGCACGGCGATCCGCTGCGGGTCGTCCGGGTGGATCTTCACGGGGATCTCCATCCCCACCGACAGCCCGGCCTTCATGCGCGTGACCGGGAACAGGTAGTCCACGTCGTAGGGCGCGCCGCTCGGCGGATGCACGGTCAGCAGGATGTGCATCGCGAACCGGTCGCCCGGGACCGGCTCTGCGAAGCCCTTGGCCACCGCCCGCGCGGGGATGCCGCGCTCGAGCACCTCGTGCTCGCCGCGGTCGTCGGCCATCGCCCCGAGGTCCTTGAACGTGCCCCGGATCGACGGCATGCCGCCGTGGTGGTCGGTCATCCGCTTGACGTCGCGGATCCCTTTGAGGAAGCCCATGGCCGCTACCAGCCGTAGATGAGCGCCATCTGGGGCGCGTCGGGGTCGTACTTGACGGTGATCGGCGCGCCCTCCGCCAGCCCTTCCATCTGGGCCGGGAGCATCGACTGGCTGATCGTCGTCTGGTACGGCTCGCCGGTGGCCGGGCGGATGGAGACGTCGACGTCGATCTTCTCGCCGCCGCCGAACTCCTGCTTGCCCGTGGGGCGGATGGAGTGGATCACCCCGGGCGCCTCGACGCCCGAGTGGTGCAGCTTCTGCGCGAGCTGGGCGTAGGCCGCCTGCCCGCTCATGTCGCCGCCCATTCCGGCCATCGAACCGGCGCTGGGCATGTTGGCCATCGCGGACTTGGCCTGCGCCTGCGCGTCCTTCATCTTGCTGAAGAGACCCATCGTGGGCGTCGCTCCTTGGTCGTTTGTCCGACACTACGGGAGCGACGCGCCACGTGGCAAGGGCGTCTCAGCGCGGGCCGGAACCCGTGCGCAGGAGGTCGCGGATCTCCGTCAGGAGCCGTGCCTCGTCGGACGGGGCAGGGGTGTCGGCGTCCGCGCCCGACTGGCGACGCGTCTGCAGCATGTTCATCGGGACGACGATGATGAAGTAGACGACCGCGGCGATGATCACGAAGTTGATGAGCGCGGTGATGGTCGAGCCGTAGACGATCTTCGAGTCGTTGACCGTGACGCCGGCCTTGCCGAAGTCCGGCGTGCCGCCGATCGCGCCGATCAAGCCGCCGATGAAGTCGTTGGCGAAGGCGGCGACGACGCCGCCGAACGCCGCACCGATGACCACCGCGACGGCGAGGTCGATCACGTTGCCGCGGAGGATGAAATCCCGGAATCCCTTGATCACGTCGTGGGCCTTTCGACGAGTGGGTGGATGTGGACGGCGGCGGTTGTCCCACACCGGGTTCCGGTGTAAACCCGTGGTGGCGCCGGGGCGGCTCAGCGACCGAGACCGGGCGCGACGCCGCTCGCGTCGCCCGCCGCGGCGTAGGCCGGCTGCAGCGCCTTGAGCACCGAGGCGGCGCGCAGCACGGCGGCGCGCGACGCGCTCGACTGAAGCGCGCGGCGCCGCAGGGCCGCGGCGACGTCGAGCCGGCCGAGCAGGAAGTCGTCGACGGTCTCCGCCGCGGCGTGCAGGACGAGGTCCCCGGCGGCGGGCGGCTCGCCGAAGCGGACGGCGGGCGCGGCGGCGGTGAGGTCGAGCGTGAGGTCGGCGCCGGGATCGTGCATCCGCCAGGTGACGCGGATCGGGAGCCGCAGGACCGCGCGGGCGGTTCCGTGGTGGGCGAGCGCGCGGCGCAGCCGGTCCGCGACGCGGGCCTCGACCTCGGCCTCGGTGGCGAAGCGCGGCGCGTCGCGCAGCGCCTGCAGCGCGGCGCGCACGTCCGCGGCCGAGCGCACGTGCGCGCTGGCCCGCAGCCAGGTGGCGCGGACGAAGCGGAAGGGGTCCTCGTGCCGCCGCGCGGCCGCCGCGAGCTCGGCCGCGTACCACCGGTCCGCCGCGCGGCCCCAGGCGATCGCCGCCGCGTCGTCCTCCCACCGCGTGGGCACGACGTGCACCGCGGCACCGCCGGGCGCGGCGACGCCGGCCACCGGTGCCCCGAGCACCACGCGGTCGGGGCCCGCCCCCAGGCGCACCAGCGGGTCGCCCGGCTCGACCGCGGTGCCGGGCTCGGCGACCCAGGTGACGCCGCCGCCGCCGAGCGCCCGCCGCAGCTCGTCGGTCGGCCACAGGTGCAGCCCGTCCGCGCCGACCTGCACCCGGAGGTGCTGGTCGAGCGCGATGCCCGCCGCGCCGCCGGCGGCGAGCGGCGGCGCCGCGCGCTCGG
>DASVQH010000390.1:0-9843 GCA_036389195.1 Solirubrobacteraceae bacterium | reverse complement strand
CTGCGCGACGCGGTCGGGCAGGTAGCGCGCGAGCAGGAGGATCGCCGGGATCAGGAAGGTGAGCCAGCCGAGCAGGTTCGCCAGCGAGGTGACGCGCCGCGTCGCCTCCCGGCCGGTCGCCGCGACGGTCCCGCCGGTCTGCCCGCCGGCGCCCTCCAGGGCGTCGCGCAGCTGGCCGCCGACCACCGGCGCGCCGCCGACCGCCTCCCCCGCCTGGCGCAGCGTGTCCTGCACGCCGGTCCCCGCTTCGGTCACGCCGCGCGACAGCGTGTTGAGCTCGAGCACGGCGTCGTGGACCTTGAACGCCAGCCACGCGAACAGCAGGAGGGCGAGGACGGCGGCGGCGTCGATCAGCAGGGTGCGGCGCAGGGGGCCGGAGAGCGAGGGGTACAGGCGCATGGCTCCCGACGTACCCTGCGCAGCGTGCCCGCCCTCCGGCTCACGCTCGACGGCCCGGCCGCGGGGGCCGCGGAGGCCGTCGCCCGCGCCCGCGCCGCCGGGGTGCTCGGGTGGCTGCGCGAGGACGACGACGGCCTGACGCGCGTCCACGCCGAAGGCGAGGCCGCGGCGCTGGAGGCGCTGCGCGCGTTCCTCGGCGGCACCACCGTGGAGGCGCGCGCCGTCAAGGTCGAGGGCCACGAGCAGTTCGCGATCCGCGGCGTCCCGGCCGGCGTCTTCGTCGTCCAGGAGCACGCCGCCACCGCGCACCACTTCGACCTGCGCCTCGAGGTCGGGGGCGTCATGCGCTCGTGGGCGGTGCCCAAGGGCCCGTCGCTGGACCCGAAGGCGCGGCGGCTGGCCGTCCAGGTCGAGGACCACGGCATGGCCTACAACGCCCACGAGAGCACGAGCGTGCTGATCTGGGACCGCGGCAGCTACGAGCAGGGCGGGCGGGTCCCGTGGCCCGAGGCGCTCGACCGCGGCCACGCCGTCTTCGTCCTGCACGGTGACAAGCTGCGGGGCGGCTTCGTCCTGCAGCGCACCCGCGGCGAGGGGGTGAAGTCCCAGTGGCTGCTGCTCAAGCGCCGCGACGAGGCGGCCCGCCCGGGCTCGGACGTCGTCGCCGAGCAACCGGGCTCGGTCGCCTCGGCCCGGCGCGCGGTCGAGCGCTGAAGGGCGGGATCAGCCCTCGGGGAGGTGGTCCTCGCCGATCTGGCCGACGTGCTCGGCGAGGTAGCGGACATGCACGCGCTCGCCCGCGAAGTCGAGGACCGCGAGCCCGCACCAGCGCCACTGGTCGCCGTCGGCGTCCGGGCCGCCCTGGTCGAACTCCCACTCGCCCGGCTCCGGGTCCGCGTGGCCGACCGCCTCCGGCATCGCGCCGTGCCCCACGCAGGCGGCGTAGCGGACCTCCGGGCGCGGGGCGAAGGTCTGGCAGCGGTGCTCGTGGCCCCAGAACCAGGCGTCGAGGCCGCCGGCCTCGAACGCCGGCGCGAGCTTCTTGGCGAGGTTGCCCTTCACCTTGTCGTGCGTGCTGTAGAGCTGATGATGGCTGAGCAGCATCGTGCGCCGCTTGCGCGCCCGGCCGTCACGCACCCGGCCGGCGATCCACTTGCCTTGCGGGTCCTGGAGATAGCCGTCGTGGCCTTGGTGCGTGATCAGGTGGTCGTCCCACGCGGTGTCGATGCCGAGGATCTGCCAGTGCTCGTTGGCGAGCGCGAAGTAGCTGATCCCGTGGTCCTCCGCCGTCCGCTGGCGCGCGAAGCGCGGGTCGGCGAGCAGGACGTCGTAGTAGGCGTGGCCGCCGCCGTACATGTCGTGGTTGCCCATCAGCGACCACGAGCGATAGCGGCCTTCCTCGCCGCGCCGGACCGGCCACGGGTCGAGCATGCGCTCTTGGACCTCGTCCTCCTCGCCGGCGTAGTAGACGTCGCCGAGGTGCACCACGTGCACCTCGCGGTCGCCGGCCGACTCCATCTCCCGGCGCGCCATGGCCCCGACGGCGCGGGCCGAGGGCGCGTCGTTGGCCCAGTCGCCGATCAGGATCACGCGGGCGTCGGACGCCAGGGCCTCCTCGGGCGGCGTCTCGACGTGGACGAAGTGGTGACGGCCCCGGAGCAGGCGCGCGGCGACGGCCCGCGCGGTCACCGAGATCCAGCCGGGGTCGTCGGTCGTGAAGTCGCCGGCTCCCTCCAGGTCGTCCTCGACGACGACCTGCGTCGCGATCGGGCCGCCGGCCGCCTCACGCCCGTCGGCGTCCCGGAGCAGCTCGGGATGCCGGTCGCGGATCGCCTGCTCGAGCACCGACTGGACGAGGCTGAGCATCATGTCGCGGGGGACCCACACCTTGTCGCTCACCGGGTCGGCGCCCGTCACGCTCTCCGCGCCGGCGTTCTCGCGCTTCAGCGAGGCATCGAGCGCGTCGCGCGCCGCGACGACGCCGTCGTCGGCCGCGCCGAGGCTCTCGGACTCGGCCTGCCGGTCGAGCTCGCGGCGGATCAGCTCCGCCTGGCGCAGGACGAAGTCGCGGTTGAGGGCACGGTCGATCACGCGAACGGCACCTCCGCCTCCCGCAGGAGGGGGTCGTCGGCCAGCTTGCTCAGGTTGACCGCGGTGTTGGCCACCAGGTAGTGGCCCTTGAAGTGCAGGCCGACGACCTCGTGGGTCTCGAGGTCCACGACGCACGAGCCGGAGTTGCCGCCGAGCGTCGAGCAGTCGTGCTCGAAGAGGCCGTCCCGGAGCGTCCGCGTCACGTACCCCGGCTGCAGGCGCTTGACGTCGAAGACGTTCGTGAAGATCCGCCGCTGCTCCTCGAGGGCGCCGTGGCGCGAGTCGAGCGCGGGGTAGCCCACCACGTAGACCTCGCGCCCCTTGGCCACGGCCCGTGGCCGGCCGGCGATCGCCAGCGGCGGCGGCGCCGCGCGGCCTCGGTGGCGCCCGCCGATGCGCAGCAGCGCCATGTCGACGCGATCCGAGACGCCGATGATCGCCTTCACCGGGAGCTCTCGCGGCTCGCTGGTGCCCAGCTCCTCGGCGAAGTCGATCCGGACCTTCATCCCCCGCTTGAAGCGCCAGCCGTCGGGGGTGGTGGCGTCGGCGAAGTCCTCGACGACGTGCCGGTTGGTCATGACGACCCCGGGCGCCACGACGAACCCCGTCCCGATCCACTCCTTCGTGGGATGGCCGTCGACCTCGATCCGCCCGACGCTGGCGATCGTGCGCTCGATCGCCGCGCGCTGCTCCTCGAGCCGCTCCCACGAAGCCGGGGGCGGGAAGAAGCGCCCGTCCTGGACGAGGATGGCCGGCCGTCCGATCAGCTGGACTATGGCCTCGAGCCCGTCGCGCTCGGCCGCGTCGAGCTTGGCGTCGATCCCCTCGCGGCGGACCTTGACCAGCGCCTTGCGCCCGCCGTGGCCCGCGACCTCGAACGCCGCGTCGGCGGCCGCGTCGTCCGATCCAAGCCCCGGGCGCACGACGATCGCGCGCCGCGTATGCGGTCGCGCCTCGCGCGGCCATGCCGCGTGCCGCAGGGCCGCGCCGGGATCCGCCGTCAGCCACGTCTCGAGGGTGGCGGGGTCGCCGAGCTGCTGCACCCGCGTGATCAGCTGACGGTCCGAGAGCGGAGCCATGCCGGTGGTGACGCTACTCCCGTCGGGGCGCGCGACGCAAGTGACGCGGTCAGTGCATCGGCATGAACGGGATGACGAACGCGTGGGTGAAGACGTGGAACCAGAGCCAGACACCACGACGACCACCTGCGTCAGCGCGCCCTGGCGCTGATCGCGGCCGTACAGCTTCGGACCGTCGCCTCCCCGCCTGGGACGGTGCTCCTCGCGGTCCTGGCGCGCGCGGGTTCGCGCGTGCGGTGTGGGCGGACGCCCGGAGGGGGACCCGAGGAGGATGGCCGAGAAGACATGGTTCATCACGGGGACGTCGCGCGGCTTCGGCCGTGAATGGGCGATCGCCGCGCTGCGGCGCGGGGATCGGGTCGCGGGCACGGCGCGCGACCCGAGCACGATGGACGACCTGGTCGCCGAGCACGGCGACGCGGTCCTGCCGCTCCAGCTCGACGTCACCGACCGCGAGGCGGCGTTCGCGGCCGTCCAGCGCGCCCACGAGCAGTTCGGCCGCCTCGACGTCGTCATCAACAACGCCGGCTACGGGCAGTTCGGGATGGTCGAGGAGCTCTCCGAGCAGGAGGCCCGCGACCAGATGGAGACCAACCTGTTCGGCGCGCTGTGGGTGACGCAGGCGGCGCTGCCGTTCCTGCGCGAGCAGCGCAGCGGCCACGTCATCCAGGTGTCCTCGATCGGCGGCATCAGCGCGTTCGCGGGCATCGGCATGTACCACGCGTCCAAGTGGGCGCTGGAGGGCATCAGCCAGTCGCTCGCGCAGGAGGTCAAGGACTTCGGCATCCACGTGACGCTGATCGAGCCGGGCGGCTTCTCGACCGACTGGGGCGGCGCCTCGGCGCGCCACGCCGAGCCGCTCGACGCCTACCAGGAGATGCACGACGCGATGCAGCGCCGGCGCGCCGGCGTCCAGAGCTCGTCGGGCGACCCGGTCGCGTCGGCCGAGGCGCTGATGCGGGTCGTCGACGCCGACGAGCCGCCGCTGCGCTGCTTCTTCGGCAAGGCGCCGCTGGGCATCGCCGAGCAGGACTACGAGCGCCGGCTGGCGACGTGGCGCGAGTGGCAGCCGGTTGCCGAGCTCGCGCACGGCGGGGAGGGCTAGCCCGCGCCCGCGTCCACGCCCTCGACGAGCACGATGTCGGTCACCGAGACCGACCGCCGCAGCTCGCGCAGCGGCGCGTACTGCGCGGACTCGTACCACCCGCGCGCGGCCGCGGCGTCGAGCGCCTCCGGGCCGGGGGACACGGAGCGGACGGAGGCGACGACGTAGGCGGGCATCGGCCACAGCGTGCCAGCCGCGCTTCGGGCATGCTCTCTTGAGAGGATGGCCGCCACCCACCCGCATCGCCACCTCCTGCGGGCCAAGGACCTCATCGACGCCCGGTACTCCGACCCGCTGGACACGGCCGCGCTCGCCGCCCAGGCGTGCTGCTCGCAGGCGCACTTCATCCGCACGTTCAAACGCGCGTTCGGCGAGACGCCGCACCGGTACCTGCTCACCCGCCGGCTCGAGCGCGCCGCCGCGCTGCTGCGCACCACCGACTACAGCGTCGCCGAGGTCTGCGTCAACGTGGGGCTCACCAGCGTCGGCTCGTTCACGTCGTCCTTCCGCCGCGTGTACGGGATGACCCCGACCGCCTACCGCGCCGCGTTCCCGCCGGCGGCGCGTATGGCGCCGGTCCCCACCTGCGTCGTGATGGCCTGGGCGCGACCGAGCAGGAACGGAGAAGACAGCGGCGGCGGGCGGGTCTAGCGTGCCGCCCATGCTCAATCGCATCTCCCACACCGGCGTCTGGGTCACCGATCAGGACGAGGCCCTCGCCTTCTACCGCGACAAGCTCGGCTTCGAGGTCCGCGTGGACGTCACCATGCCGGAGTTCGGCAACATGCGCTGGCTCTCGGTCGCGCTGCCCGGCCAGGACGTCGTCCTGCAGCTGCAGGCCTTCGACGGCCAGCCCATGGACGAGACGTCGCGCGGCCAGGTCGCCGACCTCCTCGCCAAGGGTTACAACCCGCCGCTGGTCTTCCAGGTCGACGACTGCCGCGCGACGATCGAGCAGCTGCGCGAGCGCGGCGTCGACATCTCGCAGGAGCCGGCCGACGAGTTCTACGGCGTCGACGCGGGCATCCGCGACCCGTCGGGCAACAGCATCCGCATCACTCAGCTCGCGCCGGTACCCGTCTAGGCCTGCGGGCGGTAGGCGAGGTAGACGACGCCGTTCGGGTAGGTCTCGCTCCGCGCCAGCGACAGCTTGCGGGTGTCGTCGGCGTCCCGGAACAGCCGCAGGCCGTCGCCCAGCGTGATCGGGAAGACGAACAGGTGCAGCTCGTCGACGAGCCCGTCGGCGAGCATCGCCCGGACCAGGGTCGCGCTGCCGCTGACGTAGAGGTCGCCGTCGACCTCGTCCTTGAGGCGGCGGATCGCCTCCGGGTCGTAGGCGCCGACGACCTGGGTGTTGTTCCACGACGGGTCGGTCAGCGTCGAGGACACCACGTACTTGCGGCTCTCGTTGAAGAACGGCGCGCCGGGGTCCTCCTCGGCGGTGCGCTGCGACCACGCCGGCGCGAACATCTCGTAGGTCGTGCGGCCGAGCAGGATGCCCGCGGACCCCGCCGTCACCGCACCGATCGCCTCGCCCATCTGCGGGTCGAAGCCGAACTCGGCGGTCCACGACGGCGTCTCGATGACGCCGTCGAGGCTCATGAACTCGTGGACGTGGATGGCTCCCATGGTGCCTCTTCCTTTCGTGATCCGACGCTCAGCCCGTGGTGCGCCGCAGCATCTCGACGACCAGGAACGCCAGCTCGAGCGCCTGCTGCGTGTTGAGCCGGGGATCGCAGGCGGTGTCGTAGCGCGAGCCGAGCTCTGAGTGCGTGATCTTCTCAGCGCCGCCCAGGCACTCGGTGACGTTCTCGCCGGTGTGCTCGACGTGGATGCCGCCGGGGTGCGTGCCGAGCCGCTGGTGGACCTCGAAGAAGCCCTCGACCTCGTCCATGATCCGGTCGAACTGCCGCGTCTTGTGGCCGCTCGGGGACTCCTCGGTGTTGCCGTGCATCGGGTCGCACTGCCACACCACGCGGTGCCCCGACCGGCTGACGGCGTCGATGATCGGCGGCAGGCGGTCGCGCACCAGCTCGTTGCCCATCCGCGACACGAGCGTCACGCGACCGTCGACGCGGTCGGGGTCGATGCGCTCGACGAGCTCGACCGCCTCCTCGGGCGTCACGCTCGGGCCGATCTTCACGCCCACCGGGTTGGCGATCAGCGAGGCGAGCGCGACGTGCGCGCCGTCGAGCTGGCGGGTGCGGTCGCCGATCCACAGCTGGTGGGACGAGAGCAGGTACAGGCGCTCGCCTTCCTCGGCGCGGAGCATCGCGCGCTCGTAGTCGAGCACGAGCATCTCGTGGCTCGCGAACAGCTCGACGGTGCGCAGCGAGCTGTCGTCGACGCCGCAGGCCGACATGAAGCGCAGGCTGCGGTCGATCTCGGTGGCGACGCGCTCGTAGCGCTCGCCGGCGCTCGAGCGCCGGACGAAGTCCATGTTCCACTCGTGCAGGTGGTGCAGGTCGGCGAGGCCCGCGCCGGTGATCGCCCGGGCCAGGTTCATCGCCGCCGCGGCGTTGGCGTAGGCGCGGATCATCCGGCCGGGGTCGGCGCGGCGGGCCTCGGCGCTCGCCTCCAGGCCGTTGATCATGTCCCCGCGGTAGGACGGCAGGCCCGCGGCGTCGGTGTCCGAGCTGCGCGGCTTGGCGTACTGCCCGGCGAACCGGCCGAGCTTGACCACCGGCATGAACGTCCCGTACGTCAGGACGACCGCCATCTGCAGCAGCGTGCGGATCGTGCCGCGCAGGCGCGCCTCGGTGTTGTCGGCGAAGGTCTCCGCGCAGTCGCCGCCCTGCAGCAGGAACGCCTCGCCCCGGGCCACCGCGGCGAGCCGGCCCTGGAGGATGTCGACCTCGGTCGGGACCACGACCGGCGGCACCGCGCCGAGCACGCCGAGGACGCGCTCGGCCTGGTCGCGGTCCGGCCACGCGGGCTGCTGCACGGCGGGCCGCGCAAGCGCCTCGGCGACGGCCGCCGCGGCGGCGACCGGCAGCTGCGGCACCTCGGCGGGCGTGGCCTCGCGGACGTCGATGGTCCAAGTCATGGCTCCACCCTAGAACGCCACGCGCCCCCCGGGGCGGCGCACAGTGCGGGAAGCGGCGCCCGCGTCACAGCGGCCGTCTTCTCGCGCGAAGCAGGAGCGGCGACACCCCCGCGCCGCCCAAGGCCGTCGAGACCTTCAGGCGAGAGCCGCACCCATCACGCGTCCGGTGAGCTTGGCCCCGGCCGAGCGCCCGAGCGTGCTCTCAGGCGTATGCACGCGCCCGCAACCGGTGGCCTCGCGTCGGCGGGGGAGGCGGCGCCCGTTCTGCGAGATCGCCAGCGGGTGCTACGCCAGGCGTAGCACCCGCTAGCTCGTGTTCGAGGAAAGGGTCACTCCCTGCGTCGAGTGATCGAGCGCGCAACGAGGCAGAAGCGACCTCCGCGGCCGGCGCCGGATGACCGGCGGGGGTGGGGCATGAGGAGGCTCGCCGAGACGGCCGCCGCGTACGCGAGGACGGTCGCGGCGCCGTAGCCCATGACCGGGACCGGCACGTGGAGCGCGATCGGCGCGAGCAGCTGCACGACGACGTACGCGCAGAGACTCGTCTGACCGGCGCCGACGAGGCGAGCGTGCGCCCGCCGGCTGCGTGATGCGACACGCGCGAACGGGACCGCGAGCAGGACGCCGGTCAGCACCGCCACCACGCCCAGCGGCAGTGCCGCGTCGCGGGCGAGCCCGACGATCCCTTCGACCTCGGGGATCGGCTCGAGGGGATCCTCGCGGGTGAAGGTGGCGATCGCCAGCGCGAACACCGGCACCGTGCGCCGCGCTTCGCCCGTTTCACCCAAGCCGGCGCGCACGCAGGGTATCCGCCCAGGGGGAGTCCGGACCACCAGCTGAAACGACACGGGGCCCGGCTGTCGCCGGGCCCCGTGAAGGTCCTGCAGAAGCGCGGAGGCGCTTCCTTACATCATGCCGCCCATGCCGCCCATGTCGGGCATGCCGCCGCCACCGCCGCCGTTGTCGTCGTCGGGGACCTCCGCGACGATGGCCTCGGTGGTGAGGATGTTCTTGGCGATCGACGCGGCGTTCTGCAGCGCCGAGCGGGTCACCATGGCGGGGTCGATGACGCCCGCGGCGACCAGGTCGACGTACTCGCCGGTCGCGGCGTTGAGGCCGTTGCCGGCCTCGGACTTGCGCACCTCGTTGACGACGACCGAGCCCTCGAGGCCGGCGTTCTCCGCGATCTGGCGGAGCGGCTCCTCGAGCGCGCGCAGGATGATGCGGGCGCCGGTCTTCTCGTCGTCGATGTCGAGCGTGTCGGTGTCGATGGCCTCGGCGGCCTGCAGCAGCGCGACGCCGCCGCCGGGCACGATGCCCTCCTCGAGGGCCGCGCGGGTGGCCTGCAGCGCGTCCTCGACGCGGTGCTTCTTCTCCTTCATCTCCGTCTCGGTGGCCGCGCCGACCTTCACGACGGCGACGCCGCCGGAGAGCTTGGCGAGGCGCTCCTGGAGCTTCTCGCGATCGAAGTCGGAGTCGGTGTTCTCGACCTCGGCCTTGATCTGGTTGATGCGGCCCTTGATGGCCTCCTGGTCACCGGAGCCGTCGACGATCGTCGTGTTGTCCTTGCCCACGACGACGCGGCGGGCGCGCCCGAGCTGCGAGACCTGCGTGTTCTCGAGCTTGAGGCCCATCTCCTCGGTGATGACCTCGGCGCCGGTGAGGATCGCGATGTCCTCGAGCATGCGCTTGCGGCGGTCGCCGAAGCCCGGGGCCTTCACGGCGACGCCGGTGAAGGTGCCGCGCAGCTTGTTGACCACCAGGGTCGCGAGGGACTCGCCCTCGACGTCCTCGGCGATGATCAGCAGCGGCTTGCCGGACTGGATGACGGCCTCCAGCACCGGGAGGATGTCCCGGACGGAGCCGATCTTCTGGTTGGCGATGAGGACGTAGGGATCCTCGAGGACCGCCTCCATGCGCTCCTGGTCGGTGACCATGTACGGCGAGATGTAGCCCTTGTCGAACTGCATGCCCTCGGTGAACTCGAGGTCCATGCCGAACGTCTGGCCCTCCTCGACGTTCACGACGCCGTCCTTGCCGACCTTCTCGATGGCGTCGGCGATGACGTCGCCGATCTCCTCGTCGCCGGCCGAGATCGTCGCCACGCGGGCGATCTGATCCTT
>DASVQH010000389.1:0-8260 GCA_036389195.1 Solirubrobacteraceae bacterium | reverse complement strand
CTTCATCGCATGAAGGAAGGGGTCTGACCCCTTCCGGGGTGCGCGCTGCGCCCGCTCCTGGGGAGGGAGCGGGCGCGCTACGCGGGGGTACGCGTCGCGGGACGCGGGCGTCAGCGGGGCGTGAGCGGCGGCGCGGGGGCCGGAGTGGTGGGCTTCACGCTGCGCATCGGGCGGTTCATGTCGCCAGTGTGCGCCGGGGGCGTTGCCGGGGGCTTGCCATGAGCTTGTCGCGCTTCTAGACCAGGACCCGCGTGGCCTTGCCGCCGCCGCCCTGGGATCCGTTGACCACCAGCTCGCCGGGTGCCCCGGCGTAGCGGGTGAGGCCGCCGGGCAGCGCGCGGCCGCCGATCACGAACGCGCGGAGGTCGACGTGGCGGGGCTCGAGGGTCCCGTTCGCGCCGACGGTCGGGTGGGTCGAGATCGCGAGCCGCTCCTGCGCGATCCACGCCGCGGGCTCGGCGCGCACGCGCGCGGCCAGCTCGCGCAGGTCGGCGCGCGCGGCGTGCGGCCCGATGACGATCCCGCGCCCGCCCGAGCCGCTGCGGGGCTTGAACACGAGCTCGTCGAGGCGACCGAGCGCCTCGGTCAGCGCGTCGGGACGGGCGAGGTCGAGCGTCGGGACCGAGGGCAGCAGCGGCGTCTCCTGACAGAAGAAGCGCACGAGGGCGTCGGCGTAGGCGTAGGTCCGCTTGTCGTCGGCGACGCCGGCGCCGAACGGGTTGACGACGGTGAGCGTGCCGGCGCGCAGCGGGCCCAGGAGGGCGTCGGCCAGCCAGGTCGGCCCGCCCGCGTCCGTGCGCAGGCGCTCCTCGGGCGTGTGGCGCAGGACGAGCCCGACGCGGCGCCCGCCGTCGCGCAGGATCAGGTGATCGCCGCGGTGGGCCAGGTCGGCCGGGCCGGCGTGGGGGAGGCGCAGGGTGCGCGCCAGCCACGCGCCCTCGGCGCGGCTGCCGCCCTCGCTGAGCACGATCGCCGCGCGGTCGGCGACGAGGGCGCGCAGCGCCGCGGTGAGCGCGGCGGCGAAGTCGCGATGCGGCGCCGGCGCGCGGACGTGGCGGTCCACCACCTGCGCGGCCAGCGCGGCGAACGCCTTCAGCGACGGCGTGCGGACGTTGTCCTCGAGGACCACAAAGCGCCCGTCCGGGAGGCGCACGAGGTCCGGCCCGGCCATGCCGAGCGCGGCGGGCGGCTCCACGAGATCGGGCTCGAAGTACTTCGACGTCGTCGCGAGATCGGGCGGCACGACCCCCGCCGCGACCGCCCGGCGCGGCCCGTGCGCGTCGGCGGCGAACGCGGCCAGCGCGCGCACCCGCTGCTCGAGCCCGGCGGCGACCGGCGCCCACTCCGCGGCGGTGATGACCCGCGGGACCGGGTCGGCGGCGATGACGACGCCGCGCTCGGCGAGGTCGGCGCGGACCCGCGCCGCCGCCTCCTCCCAGTCACGGTCGAGCAGGCCGGCGTACTGCGAGCGCGGCGCGCCGCCGGGCGCGTAGGCCTCGTCGTACGGCAGGACGTCCGCGCCAAGGGCGGATGAGGTGGCCTCCGCGCCCGCCGTCGCGCTCATGCCGCCGCGGCCACGCGGCCGGCGCGCGCCAGGGCGGCTTCGGCGACGAACCGCCCCTGCTCGGGGTCGGTGACGTCGAAGCCGAACGGGGCGTTGGCCTCGAGCGCGAGGTGGCGGCCGTCGCGGTCGGTGAGGATGTCGACGCCCATCAGCCCGCCGCCGAGCGCCGCGACCATGCGCCGCGCCAGGGCGGCCATCGCGGGCGGCGGCGGGTAGACGCGCGGGTAGACGGTCCCGTGGGTGATCAGCGCGCCCGGCTCGCGCGCCTTCTCGTAGGCCGGCGAGACGCGGTCGGGCGTGGCGAACAGCCGCACGCAGACCGGCTCCTCGATCCACTCCTGCAGCAGCGCCGTGCCGCGGCGCTCGCCGCCGCGCGCCTCGTCCTCGCGCCACGCCGCCTCGAGCTCGTGCGCCTCGGCCGGCGACCGCACGAGCGCGATGTGGCGCGCCCCGTCGCAGAACGCGGGCTTGAGGACGAGCGGCGTCCCGGCGCGCACGGGCCACGCGTCGCCGAGCGGCCACGTCCGCGGCTGCAACAGCCCGTGGGCCGCCCACGCGCGGTGGGTGACGAGCTTGTCGGCGGACGCCACGAGCGACGCCACCGGGTTGAGCATCGGCACCCCGCTCGCCTCCAGCAGCGCGGCGGCGCGGAAGGTCGGCGCGCAGGCCACGACCTCCTCGACGAGCACGTGGGCGATGGCGAGGTCCCAGCCGCCGTCCTCGTCGGGGACGCGCGGGACGAGATCCACCCGCGCGCCGCGCTCGCGCAGCGCGGCCGTCCACGCGCGGTCGTAGCCGGCGCCGGCGTAGAACGGCTCGTCGGTGTAGATCAGGGCGACACGCACGCGCGCCGCGTACCCAGGGGGCGGCGCCGGCGATTCCGAGGACGGCGCGTTGGCGCGTTGCGGCGCTGACTGCGTCGGGTGAGGGAGGCGGGGGACACAGAACGACACAGAGGGTTCGACGCCGCCGCCGTGTCGTTCGGTGCACCTCTGCGGTCCCCAGATGACACGGAGCGTCGGCCCGCGCTCCCGTGTCGTTCTGCGTCCCCCCGCCTCCCTCACCCGACGCAGTACCGCGAGTCAGGCGACCCGGCGCAGATGCCGGTACGGCTTCCCCTCGCGCAGCGCCTTGGCGACGGCGTCGATCACGCCCGCGTCGGCCTCCTGCGCCCGCCCGTCGGTCACCGCGCCGACGATCCCGCGCTTGCGGGCGATGAGCTCGGCCATGGTCTCGTCGATCGTCTCGGCCGCGAGCAGGTACCACGCGGTCACGGCGTCGTGCTGGCCGATCCGGTGGCAGCGGTCCTCGGCCTGGTCGTGGATCGCCGGCGTCCACTCGAGCTCCAGGAACGCGACGTTCGACGCGCGCGTGAGCGTGATGCCCTGCGAGGCGACGCGCGTCGAGCCGATCAGCAGCTGCGGGCCGTCCTCGGCCTGGAACGCGTGTACCGCGGCTTCGCGGGCGGCCACGGAGTCGCGGCCGAGGATGTGCGCCGCGTCGGGGAAGTGCTCGAGCACCGCCTCCTGGACCTCGGCGTGGTGCGCGAAGACCACGAGCGGCTCGCCGTGCTCGAGGAAGTCGTGGATCCAGGCGAGCGCCGCGGCGAGCTTCCCGCGCGCGGCCAGCCGCTTGAGCGTGTTGAGCTGCGCGAGCCGCTCGGCGCGCAGGGCGGCGGCGATCTTCGCGTCGAGCTCGCGCAGGTCGAGCGGCTGCTCGCGCAGCCACGCGACGACGTCCTGCTCGGCCAGCCGGTACTCGCGCTCGTTGGAGAGGCTGACGGGGACGACCGCCTGGCGCTTGGCCGGGAGCTGGGGGAGGACCTCCGCCTTCAGCCGGCGCACGAAGCAGCGCCGGCGCAGGTGCCAGTGGATGCGCTCCTCGGCGCCGATCCCGCGGAAGCGCCGCGCGAACTGGGCGCCCGAGCCGAACTCGTTCAGGCGGCCGATGATCCGCAGCTGGGAGACCAGCTCGTCGGGCCGGTTGAGCACCGGCGTGCCGGTGAGCGCCAGCTTGAGCGCGCCCCGGGGCAGGCCGTCGGCGAGCTTGCGCGTCGCCTGCGTGCGCTTGGCCCGCGGGTTCTTGCAGTAGTGCGCCTCGTCGAGGATCAGCGCACGGGGGCGCTTGAGCAGCAGCCGCTCGCGGTGGCCGTGGACGACCTCGTAGTTGAGGATGACGATGTCGGCGTCGGCCGCCGCGCGCGCCGTCCCCGCCAGCACGGTGGCGGTGCGGTGGGGGAGCCAGCGCTCGATCTCGCGCGCCCAGTTGAGCTTGAGCGACGCCGGGCAGACCACGACGGCCGGGTAGGCGTCGTCGGCTTCCAGCGTCGCCAGCGCCTGCACCGTCTTGCCGAGCCCCTGCTCGTCGGCCAGGAACGCGGTCCGCGCGTCGAGCAGGTAGTGGACCCCGCCGCGCTGGAACGGCTGCAGCTCGCCGCCGAGCCGGTCCTCGACGGCAAGCGGCTCGCCGCCGCGGGCGCGCGAGCGGCGGATCGCCTCGACGGCCTCGTCGTGCTCCTCGCGGATGCCGTCGAAGGCGGCGCGGGCGGTGGGCGCGACGGCGACGTGGTGCTCGGCCAGGAAGCGCTCCAGCGGCTCGACGAGGAAGGCGTCGACCGGCAGCGTCGGCCCGTGCCCCTCGGCGCCTGGGAGCAGCCGGAAGGCGGCCTGCGCCTCGGGATCCCAGTTGACGTCGAGGCCGAGCCGCGGCTCGGCGACGCCGGAGACGAGCGTCAGCGTCGCGGGCGGGGGATCGAGCCCGACCTGGACGTGGGTCGCGCAGCGCGCCGCGCGGCCGTCGAGGCGGGCGCCGGTGAGCTCGAGCAGGGCGTCGGCGACCGCCTGCTCGAACGGCAGCCAGAAGCGGTTGCCGCGCTCGGTGGCGCGCTCGGCGAGCGGCTCGGGCAGGTCGCCGGAGATCGTCTCGGCCACGAACCACCCGCGCCCGTCGTAGCGGGCGGCGGTGACGCGACCGACCCACCCGGACGCCGACTGGGCCAGCCAGGCCTCCACCTGCGGCGAGGCCGTCAGGTCGGTGAAGCGCTCCAGGACGCCGAGGACGTACGGCGCCGTGGCGTCGTTGGCGGCGGCCCACCACTCGCGCGCGTCCCAGTCGAAGCGCCGGCCCGGGATGCCGCGGACGGCGTTGACGACGTCCGCGCGGTAGGGGAAGGCGAGGACGACGACGGGGTCGCCGGACGCGTCCGCGCGCAGCGACACGTTGGGGACGGGCTCGGCGAGGCGCACGGACACGCGCCCCACGGTATCCGGCGGGCCGGGCGGCTCAGCGTCCGGCGGTCGCGCGCATCATCGCGGCGAGCGGGCTGTCGTGCAGGCTCGCGCGGGATCCGGCCCGAGGCCGGCGGCGGGGGCGGGGCGCCACCTCGGGCGGCACGAGCGGCGGCGCCTTGGCCTCAGCGGGCGCGGCGGCCGCCAGGGGATCCGTCCCCTCGCCCAACCGGTACAGCCGCACGCCCTCGCGCAGCTCGACGCCCAGACGCTCGATGGCGCCGAGCGTCTCAGCCGCGCTGCCCGTCTCGCGGACCGCCGCCGCGCGAACGCGCTCGGCGTCGCGTTCGGCCTCCCACAGCAGCTGCCGCGCGGATGCGCGGGCGTCCTCGTCGAGCAGCGCGGCCAGACGGTCGGTCCGCCACCGCGTGACGACCCATCCCATGCTCGAGGAAGTTCGACGCGCCACGTGCGAAGTCCTTTCCGCCGCCGCACGGGTAGGAGCCGCCGCGGTGCGCGTCTCCGTCCTCATGCCCGTCTACGAGCAGGAGGCGTTCGTGCCGCGAGCGCTCGGCGGGCTGCTGGCGCAGTCGGTCACCGACTGGGAGCTCGTGGTGGTCGACGACGGCTCCCCGGGGCGCGTCGCCGCCGCGTTCCCGGCCGGCGATCCGCGGATCGTCCACCTCGCCCATCCCCGCAACCGCGGCCTCGGCGCGGCGCTCAACACGGCGCTCGACGCCGCCCGCGCGCCGGTCGTCGCCTACCTGCCGGCCGACGACCTCTGGTTCGCGGACCACCTGCTCGATCTGCTCGCCGCGCTCGACGCCGACCCCGGCGCCCGCCTGGCCCACGCCGCGCTCGACATCGCCGGCGACGACGCGGGGCAGCCGACGCCGTGGCTCCAGCTCGTCCAGGTGGCGCACCGCGCCGGCCCGGAGCGCTGGACGGAGCGCCCCGAGCTCGAGACCGACGATCTCGACCGGCTCCTGTGGCGCCGCCTGCCCGGCCGCCGCGTGGCGACCGGCCGCGCCACCTGCCGCTGGACCGCCCACCCCGGCCAGCGCCACCGCGCGCTGCGCGAAAGCTGCGACGGCGGGCTCAACGTCTTCCGCCGCCGCTACGGCGTCGCCGAGCCGCTGCGGCTCCACGCCTCCGACGGCGCCCCGGTCGACGAGGTCGCGCGCTACGCCCGCTTCCGGCGCGCAGCGCCGCCCGCGCCGGAGCCCGGCGGCCTGACGATCCTGCTCGTCGGCGAGCTGGCCTATAACCCGGAGCGCGTCCTCGCGCTGGCCGAGCGGGGCCACCGGCTGCTCGGCCTGTGGACGCCCGACGGCCTGGGCTTCAACACCGTCGGGCCGCTGCCGTTCCCGGGCGTGGAGGATCTCGACGCCGCCGACTGGCGGGCCGCCATCCGCGCCGCGCGGCCCGACGTCATCTACGCGCTGCTCAACTGGCGCGCCGTCCCGTTCGCCCACGCCGTGCTCGCGGCCGGCACCGGCGTGCCCTTCGTCTGGCACTTCAAGGAGGCGCCGCAGCGCAGCCTGGTCCGCGGCGAGTGGCCGCTGCTGGCGCGGCTGTGCGCCGGCGCCGACGCGTGCATCCTGGCCAGCCCGGCCGAGCGCGACTTCATGCTCGCGGCGCTGCCCGGCCGCCTCGATCCCGAGCGGACCCACGTCCTCGACGGCGACCTGCCCAAGCGCGACTGGTTCGACGCGCCGCGCGCGCCGAAGCTCAGCGCGGGCGACGGGGCGCCGCACGTCGCCGTGCTCGGGCGGCCGGCGGGCCTCGCCCCGGAGGACCTCGCGCGCCTCGCCGCCGCCGGCGTTCACCACCACCTCCACGGCGTCCCGGGCGGCTGGGCGCGTGCGGCGGCGGCCGCCGCGCCGGGGCGCGTCCATCCCGAGGCGCCGGTCGACCCGGCGGACTGGGTCGGAGTGCTGTCGCGCTACGACGCCGGCTGGCTGCACCCGGTGCGCAGCGCCAACGGCGGCGACATCCGGCGCGCGACGTGGGACGACCTCAACCTCCCGGCCCGCCTGCCGACGCTCGTGGGCGCCGGCCTGCCGCCGATCGGCCGGGCCAACCCGGGCCACCGGGTCGCGGTCGAGGAGGCGCTCGACGCGCTCGGCACCGGCCTGCGCTACGAGGAGATCGACGACCTCCCGGAGCTCCTCCGCGCCGAGGTGGCGAGCGGTCAGCGCGGCGCGGCGGCGTGGGCCGGGCGCGACGAGCTGACCTTCGACCGCCACGCCGACCGCCTCGTGGCGATCCTGGGCGCCGCGGCGGACTCCAGGGCCTGACGGACCGCGGCGTGCGAGCGTTCGGCGGGATGGCGCTCGGCCGTCGCGCGGCCGCCGGCGCGCAGACGGTCGCGCAGCTCCCGTCGCGCGGCCAGCCGCGCCACCGCTGCGGCGAGCGCGCTCGCGTCGCCCGGTGCGGCGAGCAGCGCGTTGGCGCCGTCGCGCAGGTACGAAGCCGACCCTCCGGTGCCGGTGGCCACCACCGGCCGCCCGACCGCCATCGCCTCGAGCGGGACGAGCCCGAACGGCTCGGCCCAGGTGACGGGGAACAGGACCGCGTCGGCGGCGGCGTAGGCGCGCGCCATCCCGTCGGGCGCCGCCGCGCCGGCGAACCGCACGCGCGCCGTCAAGCTCAGCTCCCGCGCGAGCGCGTGCAGCGAGGCCACGTACGTCGGGTCGCCGTCGCCGACGATGTCGAGCGTCGCGTCCGGCGGGAGCTGCGCCAGCGCCCGGATCGCCACGTCGACGCCCTTCAGCGGCGACAGCCGGCCCGCGTAGAGCAGCCGCCAGTCCCAGTCCGCGCGCGGGGCGAGCGGGAAGCGCGCAAGCTCGATGCCCGGCGCGACGACGTCGCCCTCGCCGCCGACCTGGTCGCGCAGCGCGTGGGAGGCGAACAGCCAGCGCGCCGCGGTGCGGTCCGGCTCGGTGCCCATGGGGTCGCGGCGCGGGCCGTCGAGGAACCACGGGTCGCACACCATCCCGACGCCAGGCACGCCGGCCTGCGCGGCCCGCGCGGGCATCGACATCGACAGCTCCCCGAGCCGCCACCACGAGACCACGTCGGGGGCGAAGGACTCCAGGTGAGCGCGCAGAGCGGCGGCGTTGACGCGCTCACCCGCGTGACGGTCGGGCGCGTCACCGGTCACGGGGAACCGCACGAGGTCGCGGTGGACGCCCGTCGCGAGTGGATCCGGCGCGCCACCGGCACGCGCGCTCGTGAGCACCCGCACCTCGTGGCCGTGGGCACGCAGGTGCGCCACCGCCCCCGCGCACTGCAGCTCGTACCCGCCGCATCGGTGCGGCGGGTAGTCCGTGCTGACGACGAGGACGCGCACTCAGGCGCCGACCGCGTCGAGCGCGACCTCGGCCGCCGAGCCGGAGCCGGCGGCGCCGCGCAGGGCCAGCCGGTAGACGTCGAGGACCTGGTCGGCCAGCGCCTCCCAGTCGTA
>DASVQH010000388.1:0-9501 GCA_036389195.1 Solirubrobacteraceae bacterium | reverse complement strand
GCCGTCGAGCCGGCAGTCGCGCAGCTCGACGGACTGAAAGCGGGCCCCAGTCAGGTCGGCGCCGCTGAGGTCGCAGCCGGCGATCAGCACGCTGCTGAGCCGCGCGCCCTGCCAGTCGGTGTCGCGGAGGTCGCAGCCGGTGATCAGGACCCGCTCGAGCGTCGCGCCGCCGAAGGTCGCGAGGTCGGCGCGGCAGCCGTCGAGCTCGACGTCCGAGAGGTCGGCCTCGGCGAGCCGGGCGCCGGTGAGCCGCCCGCCGGCGATGCGCGCCCGCCGCGCGCGGGCGCCGCGCAGGTCGAGGTTGGCCAGGTCGCAGGCGCGCAGCTCGGTGTCGCGCAGCTCGGCGGCGCTGAGCCGCGCGCCGGCCAGGACGACGCGCTCGAGCACGCAGCCCTCCAGCCGCAGCGACGGCGCCACCAGGCCCGGGAAGGCGGCGTCGACGAGGATCGCGTCCTCGAGCCCCTCGGCGTCGAGGGCACCGGCCGTCGCGGGCTCGGCGGGCAGGTCGGGCGGGTCGGGCCGCATCGGGCGGTCCCGAGGTCAGTCGTTGGCGTGGAGCAGCTCGTTGAGCCCGCTCCAGCCGCCCGAGCGCGGCAGCGCCTCGACGGCGCCGGTCTGCGAGTTGCGCCGGAACAGCAAGCCGCTCGCCCCGCTCAGCTCGCGCGCCTTGACGACCTCGCCGTCCGGCAGGGTCACGCGCGTGCCCGCGGTGACGTAGAGCCCGGCCTCGACCACGCAGTCGTCGCCGAGGGTGATCCCCAGGCCGGCGTTGGCGCCGAGCAGGCAGCGCGCGCCGACCGAGATCACCTCGGTTCCCCCGCCCGACAGCGTCCCCATGATCGAGGCCCCGCCGCCGACGTCCGAGCCGTCGCCGACCACCACGCCCTGGGAGATCCGGCCCTCGACCATCGACGCCCCGAGCGTTCCCGCGTTGTAGTTGACGAAGCCCTCGTGCATCACCGTGGTGCCCTCGGCCAGGTGGGCGCCCAGCCGGACGCGGTCGGCGTCGGCGATCCGCACCCCGCCGGGGACCACGTAGTCGGCCATGCGCGGGAACTTGTCGACCGAGGTGACGGCGAGGTGGAGCCCCTCCGCGCGGAAGCGCCGGCGGGCCGCCGGCAGCTCGGCCGGGTCGACCGGGCCGTAGTTCGTCCAGGCGACGTTCGGCAGGACGGCGAAGATGCCGTCGAGGCTGAGGCCGTGGGGCTGGACGAGCCGGTGGGAGAGCAGATGCAGGCGCAGGTAGGCGTCGGCGGTGTCGGCCGGCGGGCTGGCGAGATCGTCGAGCACGACCGTGACGGCGGCCGTCCGGACGTTGCGCAGCGGGTCGCGGCGCTCCTCGGCGACGAGGGCGTCGGGCGCCAGCGGCGCGTCCGTGCCGAGCCGCGGTTCGGGGAAGAAGGCCTCGAGCACCCGCCCCTCGGCGTTGAGCGTGGCGAGGCCGGCGCCCCAGGCGCCGGCGGTGAGGTCCGGGGTCATGACGATGAAGCGTCGCAGAGCGGCGCCGCGGGGCGCAGTCTGAGTCAGGCGGCCCCCAGGCGCTCGACGATCTCCGCGGTCAGCTCCCCGCGGTAGACGGGCTCGGCCCAGCCGGTCAGGTCGACGTGGAGGTCCTCCCCCACGTCCACCGTCAGCTCGCCCCCGTCGAGGACGACGGTGACCGGCGAGTCGCCGCCGCGCAGGACGTGGGCGACCGCCGCGCCCGACGCGCCGGTCCCCGACGACATCGTCTCGCCCACGCCGCGCTCGAAGATCCGCGCACGGATGCGGTCCGGCGCCAGCTCCGTCCAGAACGAGACGTTCGTGCGGCGCGGGAAGAGCGGCGCGTGCTCGATGTCGGGTCCGATGGCCGGGAGGTCGAGCGCTTCAAGCTCGTCGGGGTCGGCGACGCGGATCGCGCACTGGGGGTTGCCGATGGAGACGTGCTGGAAGCGCCAGTCGCGCCGCCCGGCGGCGACGACCCCGTGACCCTCAGGCCCGCCGGAGGGAAAGGCGTCCGACGCGAGGCGGGCGCGGCCCATGTCGACCCGGCAGGTGGTCGGGCCGGTGATCGTCGGGCGGATCTCGCCCGCCGCGGTCTGGATGCTGAAGGTCTCCGCGTCGGTCCAGCCCGCGCGCCGGAGGTAGAGGATCGCCTCGCGCGCGCCGTTGCCCGACAGCTCCGCCTCCGAGCCGTCGGGGTTGAAGATCCGCAGCCGGGCGACGAACCCCGGCGCGTCGGGCGGCGAGAGCTCGAGCACGCCGTCGCCCCCCGGGCCGAAGTGCGGGTCGCACAGCAGCGCGACCCGCGCCGGGGTGAGCGGGTGGGCGAGCTGCCCGCGCTCGACGATCAGGTAGTCGTTGCCGGGCGCCTGCCACTTCTCGAACCTCATGCGCGCATCATGCCCTCGATCTCGGCGGCGGCGGCGTCCGGGTCGGTGTCGGTGAGGTCGACGAGGTGGACGCCGGGCAGCTTGCGCATCCAGGTGAGCTGGCGGCGGGCGTAGGCGCGGGTGCGCCGCTTCATCGCCTCGACGTCGCCGTCGAGGAGGTCCTGGAAGCCGAGCGCCTTGCGCGCGGTCGGCGAGGCGCCGGCCGCGTCGGCGCGGCGGACCTCGTCCTGCGCGCCGGCGGCGACCATGGCGTCGATCCGGGCGTCGATGCGCCGGGCGAGCGCCGCGCGGTCCATGGTCAGGCCGGCCAGGAGCGTCGGGTGGCGGGTCTCGGTGGTCCACAGCTGCGGGCCGTCCGGCGGGCGGGCGCCGGTGTCGAGGAGCTCGTGGGCGCGGACGATGCGGTGGGCGTCGGCGGGCGCGATGCGGGCGGCCGCCGCGGGGTCGCGGGCGTGCAGGCGGGCGTGGAGCGCGGGCGCGCCGTGGGCGTCGAGCTCGTCGAGCCAGCGCTCGCGCACGCCGGGCGGCGGCGGCGGGCGCAGGTCGAGCTCGGCGAGCGCGGCGCGGAGGTAGAGGCCCGTGCCGCCGACGACGATGGGTCGCCGGCCCGCCGCCAGCAGCGCGTCGATCTCCCGGTGGGCGCGCTGGGCGTAGGCGCCCGCGCTGTGGGTCTCGGTGACCGGCAGGTGGCCGAGGAGGCGGTGCTCGAGGCGCGCCTGCTCCTCGGACGTCGCCGCGCCGGTGAGGATCTCCAGACCGGCGTAGACCTGCAAGGCATCCGCCGACACCGCGACGGGGTCCTCGCCGTGGTCGCGCAGCCGGTCGGCGAGCGCGATGGCGACCGCGGTCTTGCCGACCGCGGTCGGGCCGAACAGGGCGACGACGGCGGGGCGCGGCACTCACCCGAGTATGGCGAGGCGGCGCGCAGTGTCACTCGGCGCGCGAGCGCTCGCGGATCGCGCCGTCGAGGCATGGTTGCGGACCGGAGGCGGGAGTAGTGTGCAAAGCGCACATGTCCGTCCGCATCGGCACCGGCCTCTCCACCCTCTCCGACCCGTCGGCCGGCGCCGCCGAGGCGGCCGCCACGGCGCGCGACGCCCTGGGCGGCGCGCCCTGCGACCTCGTCGTGATGTTCGCCTCCGGCGCGCACCTCGCGGCGCCGGACGCGACGCTCGAGGTCGTTCACGAGCTGCTCGCTCCCGACCAGCTGGTCGGCTGCGGCGCGGGCGGCGTGCTCGGCCGCACGCGCGAGGTCGAGGACGGCACCGGCATCTCGATCTGGGCGGCCTCGCTGGGCGACGGCTGGGCGCGGGCGTTCCACGCGACGGTCGAGCCCGTCGAGGGCGGCGGGGCGCTCGCCGGCATGCCCGACCTCGAGGGCGCGGCCGGCGTGATCCTGCTGGCCGATCCGTACTCGTTCCCGACCGATCCGGTCCTGCGCTTCCTGTCGGACATGGTGCCGATGGTCCCGCTGCTCGGCGGCCTCGCCTCGGCGCGAACGCCCGAGGGCACCGGCGCGCTCTTCTACGGCGACGAGGTGCTGGGCGAAGGCGCGGTGGGCGTGCGGTTCGACGGGGTCGAGGTGCTCCCGTGCGTCTCCCAGGGCGCCGCCCCGGTCGGCCCGGAGCTGACCATCACGGCGGCCGAGGGCAACGTGATCTCCGAGCTGGCCGGCCGGCCGGCGCTCGAGAAGCTGCGCGAGACGATCGAGGGGCTGTCGGAGACCGAGAAGCGGCTGGTGGCCGGCGGGCTGCTGATGGGCATCGTGGTGGACGCCAACAAGCCCGACTACGTCCGCGGGGACTTCCTGGTGCGCGGGCTGGCGGGCGCCGATCCCCAGGCCGGGACGATCGCCGTCGGCACCGACGTGCGCCCCGGCCAGGTCATCCGCCTGCACGCCCGCGACGCAGACTCGGCCGACCGCGACCTAGTCGAGGAGCTCGACCTGCGCATGGAGGCGCTCGGCGGCCGCCCGCCGGCCGGCGCGCTGGTCTTCGCCTGCAACGGACGCGGCCGCGGCCTCTTCGGCGCCGCCGACCACGACGCCGCGACGGTCTCGCGTGTGCTGCGCAGCGCGCCGGCGGCGGGGTTCTTCGCGGCGGGCGAGATCGGCCCGGTGGGCGGCGAGTACTTCCTCCACGCGTTCACGGCCACGGTGGCGGTCTTCGCCGAGTGAAGCGCGTGACGGGCAACCCGGGGGTCGGGTCGTGAACGTCGACGGGCGCGCGGTCCTGCTCACGGGCGCGACGGGCGGGATCGGCCACGCGATCGCGCGGGCCTTCGCCGCGCGCAGCGCGTCCCTGACGCTGACCGGGCGCCGGGCGGAGGTGCTCGAGCCGCTGGCCGCCGAGACCGGCGGGCGCGCCGTCGCGTGCGACCTCGCCGACCGCGAGGCCGTCGAGCGCCTGGCCGCCGAGTCGCGCGACGTCGACATCCTCGTCGCCAACGCCGCGCTGCCGGCGTCCGGGC
Source organism: Solirubrobacteraceae bacterium (assembly GCA_036389195.1). Classification (GTDB taxonomy): domain Bacteria; phylum Actinomycetota; class Thermoleophilia; order Solirubrobacterales; family Solirubrobacteraceae; genus JACCYI01. The sequence continues at coordinate 4,660 of DASVQH010000388.1, read as the reverse complement.
GCATCGACGCGCTCACGCTCGAGGAGATCGACGCGGCGCTCGACGTCAACCTGCGCGCGCCGATCGTGCTCGCCAAGCGGCTGAGCGAGGCGATGGTCGCGCGACGGTCGGGCCACCTGGTGTTCATCACGTCGCTCGCCGGCAAGGCGGCGAGCTCGGGCGGCTCCCTGTACTCGGCGACCAAGTTCGGGCTGCGCGGCTTCGCGCTCGGGTTGCGCGAGGACCTGCGGGCGCATGGCGTCGGCGTCTCCGTCGTGGCCCCGGGGTTCATCCGCGACGCCGGCATGTTCCACGAGTCCGGCGCGACGCTTCCGCGCGGGGTCGGCACCAAGACGCCGGACGACGTCGCCGCCGCGGTGCTCGCGGCGGTCGAGCGCGACCGCGCGGAGCTCGACGTGGCCCCCGTCGCGCTGCGCGCCGGCGCCGCCTTCGCTGCCGTCGCGCCCGGGATCGCCTCGGCCGTGCAGCGCAAGCTGGGATCCGACGGCGTCTCCGACGCCATCGACCAGGGGCATCGGGCACGCCGCCCGGCCGGCTGAGCCGCCGCGCTCCCGCTCCGGCGTCGACGCGGATCCGCCGGAGAGCCCGCGCCGGCGGTGGCGCGGGCCGGTCAGTCCGTGCCGTCGCGGCCCGCCAGGATGGCGTGCTCGGCCGTCGCGCCGCTGGGCGGATCGCGGGTGAGCGAGGAGATCGCGCGCAGGATCTCGTCCGCCAGGCGCGGGCCGTCGCGCTCGTCCTCCGGGGTGGCGGCGATGCGCATGATGACCTCCTCGGCGTCGACCTCTTCGAGGGCGATGTGCGGCTCGCCGCGCACCGGCGTCAGGACCGCGCGGGCCAGGAGCGCCTGGACCGCCGTGGGCTGGACGTCCGGGCGCAGGCGGGCGCGGAGGTCGACCGACGCGGGCTCGCGCAGCGGCACGACCGCCGCGGAGAGCACGGTGGTGTTGGGGACCATGATCGAGTCCTCGCCCTGGGCGAAGGTCGTGTAGAGCAGGCCGAGCGAGGACACCGTCCCCTCGAGCTGCCCCGCGAGGTTGCCGGCCTGCAGGCGCACGCGCTCCCCGACGCGGAACGGCCGCGCCGAGATCAGCACCACGCCGGCGATCAGGTTCGCGAGCGTCTGCTGCGCCGCGAGACCGAACACGACCGCGGTGATCGCACCGCCGACGGCCAGCGTCCGCGGGTCGAGGCCCGCGATCCGCAGCGCGCCGAGCACCGCCGCCGCGAGGAACGAGAGGCGGATCAGGAAGCCGAAGGTCCCTGCCGCGCCGGGCTCCATCCGGCTGAACAGCAGCGGCGCGGCCGAGCGGCCGAGGTCCCGCGCGACCGCCCACCCCAGGATGACCAGGAGGCCGGCGACGGCGAGGCGCGCAGGCGTGTCGACGCCGAACAGCTGCACCCGATAGCGATAGGCGAGGACGACCAGCGCGACCAGCGGCACGAGCAGCAGCAGGTGCCGCCGCGCGCGCTTGGCGCGCTGGACCGTCAGCGCGGTCATCTGGCGCGCGCGCACGCCCGAGGCGTGCGCGTCGAACCTCATGCGTTGGGAGCGGGGCATGTCAGACAGTCAACACGGTGATGGGACCCCAGTTTCACGCAGTGCGCCCGCTCACACATCGGCGGGGCGCGAACGTGCCGCGCGCGACGGGACGGGCGCCCGCGGACGGGTCCGCGAAGGACGCGCGGCCGCCTCAGAACAGCGCCTCCTGGGCCGGCGGGGGCGGTGACGCGGCCCGGGGCGGCGGCGCCGCCATCGCCCGCCGGCGCTCCTCCCGGCGGAAGAACCGCTCGGCGGTCATCGGATGGGTGCGGGCGTGCTCGCGCAGCACCCGCTCGATGCGCTGGCGCTCGGCCACCGGCAGGTAGGCGCCGCGGGCGTACAGCTCCTCGTAGCGCTCGACGAGGTCGGGACGCGCGGTGCGCAGCCAGTCGAGGAACACGTCGCGCGTCGAGCCGCGCAGGAACAGCGCCTGGCCGCCGACGGTCGTCGCGCCGGCGGCGTCGGCGAGCTCGAGGATCTTCTCGACCTGCCGCGGGTCGTCGTTGATCCCCGGCATCAGCGGGGCGACGAGGATGCCGGTCGGGATGCCGAGGCGGTTGAGCTCGGCGACCGCCTCCATCCGCGCGCGGGGGTTCGGCGTGTGGGGCTCGGTCGCCCGCCACGCCTTCTCGTCGATGGTCGGGATGGAGAGGCACGCGCTGACGGTCGTCCGCTCGCCGATCGCCCGCAGCAGATCGGCGTCGCGCAGCACGAGCGGCGACTTGGTCAGCACCGAGCACGGGTTGGCGGCGTCGCGCATCGCCTCCCAGATCCCGCGCATGAGCTTGTAGCGCCCCTCGACCCACTGGTAGGGGTCGGTGTTCGTGCCCAGCGCCACGTGCTCGCGCTTCCACGACGGCCGCGCCAGCTCGGCGCGCAGCACCTCGGGCACGTTCACTTTCACGACGATCTCGCGCTCGAAGTCCCGGCCCGCGTTCAGGTCCAGGAACTCGTGCGTCGGGCGGGCGAAGCAGTTGTGGCTGATCACGCCGTTGGAGACGTAGTCGCCCGTGCCGGTCGTGATGTCGTAGAGGCGCATCGAGCGGCCGAGCGGCTCGACGGCGACGACCCGCGTCTTGGCGTCCGACTTCAGCGCCGTGCCGGCGATCGCTCGCTTGCGCGTGATCGCCGGATCGGTGAGGTGGAAGAAGCGCAGCTTCTCCTGGAGGCCGCCCCGCAGCCGGATGACCCGCAGGTCGTTCTCCCGCCACGGGTTCTCCTCGACCGTCCGGAAGCCGAACCAGCGCAGACACGAGGTGACCCAGTTGCGGATCATCGGGTCGGTGTTCGGGATGCGCAGCGCCTCCGTGCCGCATGACCCCTCCGCGTCGAAGATCCCGGCGAGGAAGCCTTTGCGCCAGTCGTCGGTGGGCGACAGCGGCCAGCGGATGATGTCGTGGACCGCGTCGACGCGGTCGCGGCTCTGCGCGCGGATGGCCCGCATCGCGCGCCGGTTCTCTCCCGCCGCGGCGAACTCGAACGCCGTCGTCGCGACGCCGGCCAGCTCGAGGTAGCGCGCCGAGCGATCGAGCGCTTCCTGGTCGGCCAGCGCGAGGCGGAACTGGTGCACGGTCATGGGACGCCCGTTGGCCCTCGTGTAGGTCCGTGAGCCCAGCGTGCCGTCGCCGCGGACCATGCCGCAGAGGTAGCCGAAGCGGTAGTCCGCGGACGGCTGCGGCGGGGCCGCGAAGCCACCGGTCCCGAGCAGCTCGTTGTTCGTCGTCAGATACGGACGCTGCTCCGGCCCGGCGGTCGCCCCGGTGACGTACTTCCAACCCCGGTCGGAGAGGAAACGATGGTCTCCGCTCGTGATGAGCTCCGTCCCGTCCTCGAGCATCGTGCGGTACGCCGGCTTGACCGACGACCAGTGGTCGCGGACCTCCGTCTCGACGTAGCGCCGGTACCGACCGTCCCGCTGCGTGCCCAGGATGCGATCACCGGTGCGCAGGTCCTGCATGAGGCGGGTGCGCCCGTCGGCCAAGAGCACCGGCGTCTCGCCCCGGACACAGTACGTACAGGCATGCGAGCAGCCCCGGTACGGGTTGATCGTCCAGGCGAACGGGACGCGCGACCGCTCGGGCACGCGGTTGAGCGCTGACTTGGCCCGCACCTCGTAGAACCGGGTCGACAACGCCTCCGGCGCGTCGAACGTCCGGACGACGACGTCGGAATCGGACCCCGGCAACCGCGGCTGCGGCTCCTCGCCGATCTTCTGCTCGTCCCATCGCACGAACACATGTTCGCATGTGGGGCGGCGGAACGGAAGGGCGGGCCTAAAGTGCGCGCGCCAGCAGCCGCTCGGCGCCGGTCAGCGTCTGGCTCGACGCCGCCTCGACCTCGACCATCGCCATCTCCCCCGCACCGGCCACGCCGGTGAAGTTGACCGCCTTGTTGTGGCGCGTCCGGCCGCGCAAGCGCGTCGGGTCGGTGCGCGACGGGCCCTCGACGAGCACCTCCATCGTCCGCCCCACGAACCGCTGCGCCCGCTCGCGCGCCCGGCGCTGGACGGCTTCGACGAGCCGCTCCATGCGCTCGACCTTGACCTCGTGCGGGATCTGGCCCTCCATCGTCGCCGCCTCGGTCTCGCGCCGCGGCGAGTAGACGAACGTGAAGGCGCCGTCGAAGCCGACCGCCTCGACCACCGCGAGCGTCTCGGCGAAGTCCGCCTCGGTCTCCCCGGGGAAGCCGACGATGATGTCGGTCGTCAGCGCGACGTCCGGCACGAAGGAGCGGATCAGCTCGACGCGGTCCAGGAAGCGCTCGCGCGTGTACGTCCGGCGCATGGCCTTCAGCACGCGCGAGGAGCCGGCCTGCAGCGGCAGGTGGATGTGCTCGCACACCGAGCCCAGCTCCGCGTGCGCGCGGACGACGTCCTCCTTCATGTCGGAGGGATGCGGGCTGGTGTAGCGGATGCGGTCGAGGCCGTCGATGGCGTCGAGCGCGTGCAGCAGCTCCGCGAACGAGCTGCGCGGCCGCGCGCTGCGCCCGTAGGCGTTGACGTTCTGCCCGAGCAGCGTGACCTCGGTGACGCCGTCGGCGGCGAGTCGCCGTCCCTCGGCGACCAGCTCGGACAGCGGTCGGGAGACCTCGCGCCCGCGCGTCGAGGGAACGATGCAATAC
>DASVQH010000387.1:0-7121 GCA_036389195.1 Solirubrobacteraceae bacterium | reverse complement strand
CAGGGCAAGCGCGTCCTGATCAGCGGCGCCTCCAGCGGCGTCGGCGTGGCGACGGCGTGCGCGTTCGCGCGCGCCGGCGCCGACGTCGCCCTGCTCGCCCGCCGCCGCGAAGGCCTGGAGGTAGCGGCCCGGGCGGCGCGCGCCTCCGGCGGCCGCGCCGTGGTCGTCCCGGCCGACGTGACGGACCGCGAGGCGCTCACCGCCGCCGTCGACGAGGCGGCGCGCCAGCTCGGCGGCGGGCTCGACGTCGTCGTCTCCAACCACGCCGGGATGCTCTTCGGGACCTTCGAGGAGGTCTCCCCCGAGGACTTCGACGCGACGATCGCCACGACGTTCACCGGCGCGGTCAACCTCGTGCGCGCCGCGATGCCGCACCTCGAGCGCTCCTCCGGCGCGATCGTGCTGACCGGCTCGATCATGGGCAAGGTGCCGCTGCCGACGTTCGCCTCCTACGTGGCGGCCAAGCACGCGCTGCGCGGCTTCGCGGGCTCGCTGCGCGTCGAGCTGCGCCGGCGGCGCAGCCCCGTCTCGATCTCGATCGTCAACCCGGGGGCGATCGACACGCCCCTCTGGAGCCACGTCTCCAGCGCGACCGGGCGGCTGCCGCGCAACCCGCCGGACCTCTACCGGCCCGACGTCATCGCGCGCGGCCTGGTCGCCGCGGCGATCCGCCCGCGGCCGGAGATCACCATCGGCGGCGAGGCCCGGATCGTCGAGCTGGGCTGGGCTTTCGCCCGCCCGCTGGCCGAGTGGGTGCTGACGATCGTGTCCCGCTTCTACGCCTCCGGCAAGCGCCCCGCACCGCCCGTCGGGCTCCTGCGGGGCCCCACCGGGGAAGGGGAAGCGGCCGGTGGACTTCACGGACGCCCTAGCCTGTGGGCACCCATCCGGCTAGGACGGCCCTACCGACACGCGCGCCACTGACCGAGCCTCACCCGACCCGTCACGCCGCGGGTCCCGAGAATCGACTTCATTTCGGCAAAGGACCTGCCGAAGACCTCGGGTGAGGAACGATGGCAGCGATCGACATGAGCGAACACACCCGACAGGACGAGCGCGACCTCGCCGCCGACGTGGCGGCCCTGGCCCGTGCCGACGTCGCCACCTCCCGGCGCGCCGCCGGGCGCAGCCTCTCGGCGCACTGGCTGCTCGAGGGCCAGGGCTTCACCTGGATGCGGGTCATCCTGGACGCCCTGCTGACCGTCCTCGCCGTCGTGGCCGCCGTCGCCGGCGCCGAGAAGGCCGGCGTCGAGGTCCAGGGCGCGTCGATGCTCTACGCGCTTCCGCTGGTCGTGGTGATCCTGATGTGGGCCCGCGGGCTCTACAAGCGCTCCGTGCGGGTCATGATCCTCGACCGCGCGATCCCCACCGTCGGCGCCGTCTCGGTCGCCTGCATGACGGTCCTGGCCTTCCAGATGGTCGCCACCCCGGACGACCAGCCCGGTCCGTTGATCGCCCGCGCCTGGGTCTTCACCCTGCTCTTCGTCGGCGCCGGCCGCGTCTCGCTCGCCGTGGCGCAGCGCCAGGCGCGCGCCCTCGGCTACGTCGGGCGTCCGACGCTGATCGTCGGCGCCGGCCACGTCGGCGCGCAGGTCGCCCGGCGCCTGCAGGATCACCCCGAGTACGGCCTGCGGCCCGTCGGCTACCTCGACGCCGACCCGATCGCCGCCGTCGACTCGACCGACCGGCGCGTCCCCGTGCTCGGCACGCCCGACGAGATCGGCCGCATCGCCGAGGCGATCGGCGTCGAGCACGTCATCCTCGCCTTCTCCTCGGCGCCCGACCGCGGCCTCATCCCGCTCACGCGGGAGTGCGAGGTGCTCGGCCTCGAGGTCTCGCTGGTCCCCCGCCTGTTCGAGTCGATCACCGACCGGGTGGCGCTCGAGCGCCTCGGCGGCCTGCCGCTGCTCGGGCTGCGCAGCGTCGACCCCAAGGGCTGGCAGTTCCAGATCAAGTACGCGCTCGACCGCGTCGCCGCCGCCCTGGGCATCGTCGTCTGCGCGCCGCTGCTGGCGGTCCTCGCGCTGGCCGTGCGGCTCTCGTCGCCGGGCCCGATCCTCTTCCGCCAGCGCCGCGTCGGCCGCGACGGGCAGTCCTTCGACCTCCTGAAGTTCCGCTCGATGCGCGTCGAGGTGCCGATGGTCGACGGCTTCAAGCCCGCGTCCGGCTCCGCGCCCGGCGGGATCGAGGGCGTCGACCGCCGCACGCCGCTCGGCCGCTTCCTGCGCCGCTCCTCGCTCGACGAGCTGCCGCAGCTCTTCAACGTGCTGACCGGCGACATGAGCATGATCGGGCCGCGCCCCGAGCGCCCGGAGTTCGTCGAGCTCTTCCGCCAGGACCTCGACCGCTACGCCGACCGCCACCGCGTCAAGTCCGGGATCACCGGCTGGGCGCAGGTCCACGGGCTGCGCGGGCAGACCTCGCTGGCCGACCGCGTCGAGTGGGACAACTTCTACATCGAGAACTGGTCCCTCTGGCTCGACTTCAAGATCCTGCTGCTGACGCTCGGCGCCGTCCTGCGCTCGGGCGAGTAGCCCGCGGCTAGCGCCGCGCGCGGATCCGGAAGCTGACCGACGACGCGCGGGCCGTGATCCGCCGGGAGCCGTCCTTGATGCGCGCGGTGAGGCGGTAGCGCCCCGGCGCGACGCGCCCCTTCAGACGGACCTTCCAGCGGCCGGTGCGCTTCGGCCGGACCGCGAAGGTGGCCGGCCGGCTGCAGCGGACGCGGCGGAAGCGGCGGCCGTCGTAGCCGCGGCAGCGCTTGGCCGTGACCCGGCGGGTCAGCGTGAGCAGGAGGTGGCTGCCGGCCGGGACGGTGGCCGTGCCGGTGAGCGTGCGCACGCGGGTGCGGCGAGCGCCGGCGCGCGGGCTGCGGATGCGGACGCGCGGCGCCGGATCCGCCGACGGGAGCGTGCCCTGCTCGTCAGCGGCGGGCGGGGCGGGAGCCGGAGCCGGCGTGGGGGCCGGCTGGGGCGGCGGGGGCGGCGCGGCGTCGGGCGGCGTGCAGGTCAGCGAGCCGGAGTCCAGCCGCGCGCCGTTCGTGCCGACGAACTCGTAGGTCGCCGGCCCGCGGCTCAGGACCAGCCGCAGCGCGCCGTAGGCGGTGTCGTTGGCCACGGCGAGGCGCGGATGGGAGCGGTCGACCGTGTACAGGCCGTGCCCGCCGCTGCCGACGACCCACTGCGTGATCCCGCGGTCGGGGCGCATCCGCTGGTAGTTGTGGTCGTGGCCCGCGAGCACCGCGACGGCGTGCCCGGCGAGCGCGTCGAGCAGCGGCTGGACGTCGGCCTGGTCGCCGTGCGACCCGCCGCTGTACCGCGGGCGGTGCCAGAAGGCGATCGTGCAGGTGCCCTGCCGTGACGCCAGGTGCTGGCGCAGCCACTGGACCTGCGGGGAGCCGGCGCTGACGTTCTCCTGGGTGTTGAGCGACACGAAGTGCCAGCCGCCGACGTCGAAGGCGTAGTAGTGGCCGCCGTTGGTCCGCGGCGCCCGCTGGCCCCAGTAGGGGTCATAGCCCGACGCGCGGTTGTCCCATTCGTGGTTGCCGGGGGTCGGGCTCGTCGCGTTGTAGAAGCGCCCGAACGAGGGGCCGTAGTAGTTGCGGAACTCGTCAGCGGTGCCGCGGTCGTAGACGTCGCCCAGGTACAGGAGGCGGTCGAGCCCCTCGCGGGCGATGCGGGCCGCGACGGCGTCGTCGTTGCTGCCGGAGTCCGCGCCGTCGCCGACGGCCCAGACGACCTCGGCGTGGGCGGGAGCGGCGGTCGCGGCGGCGACGGCGGCGAGCAGGGTGGCGATGAGGAGACGGGGGGCCATGGGGAAGCGGACTAGGATGGCACCCGGTGCCCGCCCCGCAGACGAATGACCCGCCGCTGGTCCGATCGCGGACCCGCGGGCGGGGCAACGTGGCGTGAGCAGCGTCATCGCGCTCATCGACGGCGACCACCACCCGCAGGCGGTGCGCGCCGCGCTGGAGGCGCTGGCCGACCGCGCGGAGATCCGCGGCGCCGTGTTCTGCGGCGGCGAGGAGAAGCTCGCGCCCGAGGTGCTCGCCGACCCGAGCCGCCACTACGGGGTGCCGGTCGCCGCCGGGCCCGATCCGGCGGAGTCGCTGCGGGCGCTGGCCGCCGGCGGCGGGGTGGAGGCGGTGGTCGACCTCGCGGACGAGCCGTCGCTGGACCCCCCGGCCAAGTTCCGGCTCGCCTGTCACGCGCTGCACCTGGGGCTGCGCTACGACGGCGCGGACTTCGACCTGCGCCCGCCGGAGCTCGCGCCGTCGCCCTTCGCCGCCCCGTCCTTCGCGGTGATCGGCACCGGCAAGCGGACCGGCAAGACCGCGGTCTGCGGGCACTGGGCGGTGCTGCTGCGCGAAGCCGGCCGTGACCCGCTGGTCATCGCCATGGGCCGCGGCGGCCCGGCCGAGCCGCAGCTCGCGCGGCCGGAGACGAGCCTCGCCGACCTGCTGGCGCTGGCCCGCTCGGGCGGCCACGCGGCGTCGGACTACCTCGAGGACGCCGTCATCGCCGGCGTGCCGACGGTCGGCTGCCGCCGCGTGGGCGGCGGGCTCGCGGGGGCGTGCGTGGAGTCCAACGTCGTGGCCGGTGCGGCGCTCGCGGCGGCGCAGGCGCCCGGGACGGTGCTGTTCGAGGGCTCCGGCGCGGCGCTGCCGCCGGTGGAGGTCGACGCCACGGTGTGCGTCGTCGGCTCGCGCGCGGCGGCGCTGGAGCACCTCGGTCCCTACCGGCTGCTGCGCTCCTCGCTGGCGCTCGTCTCCCCGGAGGAGCCGGCGCTGGCCGAGGACGTCGCCCGCTGGTGTCCGGCGGTCATCCGCTTCGCGCTGCGCCCGGAGCCGGTCGAGCCGGTGGCGCCCGACGCGCGCGTGGCCTTCTTCACGACGGGTCCGGGCGACCTGGCCGGCTTCGAGCCGGTGGTGGTCTCGCGGTCGCTCGCGCGGCGGCGGGCGCTCGCCGACGACCTGGCGCGGGCCGCCGCCGAGGGCTGCGACGTCTACCTGACCGAGCTCAAGGCGGCCGCGATCGACACCGTCGCCGAAGCCGCGGAGAGAGCCGGCGCGCGCCTCGTCTTCGTGCGCAACCGGCCCGTCGCGCGGGCGGGGGAGGACGACCTCGACGCCGCCCTGCTCGACCTGGCCGCGGCCGCCTCGCCGGCGCGATGACGCTCGTCGCCCGCCGCGACCACGGCCTGCCGTACTCCAAGGGCCTGATGGCGCAGTCGCTGATGGCCACCGGGCTGTCGCCGGAGCGGTCCTACGAGCTGGCCTTCGAGCTCGAGCGCCGGCTGGAGGTGCGCGCGCTGCCGTCGATCTCGGTGGAGGAGCTGCGCGGGATGGTCGAGGCGGTGCTCGGCGAGCGGGAGGGCGACGGCGCGGTGGAGCGCTGGCGGCGGTGGCAGCGCGTCGACCGGCTCGACAGCCCGCTCGTGGTCCTGATCGGCGGCACGGCCGGGACCGGGAAGTCGACGCTGGCCACCACGATCGCCCACCGGCTCGGCATCACCCGCCTCACCTCGACGGACATGATCCGCCACATCCTGCGCACGTTCTTCGCCGTCGACGTGATGCCGGACGTCCACTGCTCGTCGTTCGAGGCGCGTCGCGCGGTCCGCCAGCTCGCGCCGGAGGGCACGGACCTCGACCTCCTCGGCTTCCGCCTGCAGGCCGAGCACGTGGCCAGCGCGGTCCGTGCGCTCGTGGACCGCGCGATCACGGAGCGCACGCCGATCCTGCTCGAGGGCGTCCATCTCGTGCCGGGGCTGCTGCCCGACGATGTGCGCTCGCGCGCGCTGGTGGTCCACGCCGTGCTCGCCGTGGAGGACGAGGAGGCGCACCGCAGCCACTTCGAGCTGCGCGGCGAGGCCCAGGCGCGCGGCCCGACCGCCCGCTACCTCGACTCCTTCGCGACCATCCGCAAGCTGCAGGACCATCTCGTCGAAGCGGCCGAAGCCGCCGGCGTGCCGGTGATCCGCACGGTCGCCCTCGACGACGCCGTCGCCGAGATGCTCGGGCTGGTCATGGCCGCCGTGGGGGTCGAGGGCTCGCGAGGGTCGTAAGGCGGACAACCGGACACTCGAGCGGCGAAATCACGCCGATGTCCGGTTGTCAGTGCAGGGCACGCTCAACCGGACGCTCGAGCGTTTCGCCGCCGCCGGAGTCTGTTTCGACGTGTTCTCTCCGCGACCATCGCACGAAGTCGACCGATTCCCGCGTCCCCCGCGGATCCCGCCACGCCCCCACAGGACCCACCTCCCTCACCCGACCGAAGTCCCGCACGTCGAACGCCCCTAGAACCGCCGCGCGACCACACCCGCCACGGCCTGCGCCACCAGCAGCGCGGCGGGCAGCGGATCGTCAGCCGCCCACTGCGTGCCCGCGCTCGGCCGCGGGCGCACGGGGCGCAGATGGCCGCGGGACCCGTGCAGGGCGGCGCGCAGGTCGGCCTCCAGCCAGCGGTAGGTGACGCCCTCGCGATAGAGCGGGGGGTCGCCGAGGCGCTCGCCCAGCGCCACCGCCTGCCAGGCCGCCGGCAGGTTGACGCCCGCCGCCGTGGCCAGCGGCATCGAGCCGTAGTAGCGCGGGTTGACGTCGATCAGCGCCGGGCCACGGGCGCCGGTGAGGAACTGGACCTGGGCGAGGCCCCAGAAGCCGGCGCCGCGCAGCAGCGCGGCGGTGTGCTCGCACAGCGCCGGATCCGGCGCCACGCTGATCGCCACGCTGGAGCCGCCGGCGTGCAGCGGCCACAGGCGCAGCGCGACCTGCTGGAAGCGGGCGACGAGGCGCCCGTCGCGGTCGATGACCACGGCCAGGCCGATCAGCGGGCCGGCCAGCCGCTCCTGGATGAGCAGCGGGTGGTCGGGTGGCAGCTCCTCCAGCAGCGCGCGCAGCTCCGCGTCGGTCTCCACCAGGCGGGTCACCGGCAGCGGGCCGCCCTTGCCCCACGTCGACTTCACGACGCACGGGGCCGGCGGGGGATCGGCCGCCAGCGCGCCCGCGGGGCCCTCGGCGAGCGTGAGCGGCGCGGCGAGCCCGGCGGCCTCGGCCAGACCCGCCAGCGCCGTCTTGTCGCGCAGCCGGCGCAGCGACTCGGCGCTCGCGTAGGGGACGATCG
>DASVQH010000386.1:0-13521 GCA_036389195.1 Solirubrobacteraceae bacterium | reverse complement strand
ACGTCCCCCAGCGCGTAGCCGTGGCCCTGGACCGTTCGCACGACGTCCGCGCCGAGCTTGCGCCGCAGCGCCGCGACGTGGGAGGCGACCGTGCGCGTCGAGCCGCCGCTGCGCCACTCCCACACCGCGGCGAGCAGCTCGGCGCGGCTGAACGCGCGCCCGGGGCGCGCGGCGAGGGTGGCCAGCAGGTCGAGCTCGGTCGGCGTGACCCGGACCTCGGCGCCGTCGCGCACGATGCGCCGCGCCTCCAGGTCGAGCACGTACTCGCCGAGCGCGACCCGGGCGGGCGGCGGCGGCGCCGGCGCCCGCGCCGCCCGGCGCAGGATCGCGTTGACGCGCGCGACGAGCTCGCGCGGGCTGAACGGCTTGGTCAGGTAGTCGTCGGCGCCGATCCCCAAGCCGACGAGGACGTCGGCCTCGGCGTCGCGGGCGGTGAGGAACAGCACCGGCACCGGGTGGTCGGCCTGGATGCGGCGGCACGCCTCGATGCCGTCGAAGCCGGGGAGCATCCAGTCGAGCACCACGAGGTCGGGCGCGAGGCGCCGGCACAGCTCGACGCCGTCGGGCCCCGTCGCCGCCAGCTCGACCCGGAAGCCCTCCGAGCGCAGCCGCGCGGCCACCGAGCCGGCGATGCTCGCCTCGTCCTCGATCACCACGATCGTCGCGGCCGTCGATCCCCTCATCGGTCGGGGATGCTAGGCGCGCCGCCGTCGAGAGCGGGTGGGCGGGATGTGCGGATCCTGTGCAGGCGCCGGTATGGTGCCCCGCGCCATGCCCCGCCTCGGCCTCATCGCGCTCGGCGACTCCATCACCGTCGGCGAGGGGAACATGCTCTGCGGGCTGCCGGCCCGGTCATGGGCGCTGTGGCTGGCCGAGGCGCTCGACCTGCCGTTCACCTCGCGCGCGGTCAACGGCGCGGTGATCGGCGACGTGCTGCGCGACCAGCTCCCCGCGGTGCGGGCCGACTACGACGTCGGCGTGGTCTACATCGGCGTCAACGACGTCCGCGGCACCGGCTGGGACCCCGTGACCTACGAGGCCGGGCTGCGCACGGTGGCCGAGACGCTGCGCGACCGCGCGGAGCGGCTGCTCTTCCTGACCATCCCGCTCGACCTCGGCCGCCCGCGGGCCGGCGCGAAGGTCGCCGGCGCCAACGACGTCATCCGCAGCGTGGCGCGCGACGCGGGCGCGGCGGTGGCCGAGCTGGCCGACCTCGAGGGCTGGACGCTCGTCCTCCCCGACGCGGTCCACCCCACCGCGCTCGGCCAGCTGGAGATCGCCGACCGCGCCGCCCGCGCGCTCGGCGCCCCGCGCACGCCGTCCGAGCTGGCCGGTGGCTTCACGCTCGGCCCGCGCGGCCGCGCGAGCTACGCGCGCACCCACCTGCGCCTGCTCGCGCGCGACGTGCTGCGCCGCCGGATCGAAGCCGCGCGGGCGTGACGCGGCCGCGCCTGGAGGCGCTGCGCCGGCGCGCCGCGGCGCGGCGGCGCGTGCAGCTCGGCCGGGGCGTGCGGCTGGGCGACGGCGTCCGGCTCGACGCCGCGCCCGGCGCGCGCATCGAGCTGCAGGACGGCTGCGCCCTGGGCGACGGCACGCGGATCCTCGCGCGCGAGGGGACGGTGACGATCGGCCGCGGCGCGGTGCTCGGCGAGCGCTGCACGCTCGTCGCCCACGCGGGGATCGCCGTCGGCGCCGGCGCGCGCTTCGGCGACGGCGCGATGGTCGTCGACTTCGATCACCGCACGGAGGACCCCGAGGCGCCGATCCGCCTCCAGGGCCTGGCCGGCGCGCCCGTCCACATCGGCGCGCGGGCGGCGATCGGCCACGGGGCGAGCATCCTGCGCGGCGTCACCGTCGGCGACGGCGCGATCATCGGCGCCCACGCGGTGGTCACGCGCGACGTGCCCGCGGGCGGGCGGGCCGACGGCGTGCCCGCCGCTCCAGCCCAGGCGGAAGCCGCCCGTCCGTCGACAGCCACGAGCCGGCCAGGATGAGCAGCAGCCCGGCGATCGCGCCCGCGCCGGGGCGCTCGTCGAGCACCGCCACCCCGAGCGCCACGGCCACGACCGGCGCGACGTAGGTGATGATCGTCGCCCGGCCCGCGCCGACCTCCGCCACCAGCGTGCCGAAGAACACGAAGGCCAGCGCGGTGCAGAACAGGCCGAGCACGGCAAGCGAGATCAGCGCGTCGCCCGACGGCGTCTCGCGGGGCGGGTCGAGCAGCGCGAGCGGCGCGAGCAGGACCGACGCGACCGCGAGCGACCCGCCCATCAGCGCCCGCGGGTCCATCCCGGCGAGGCGGCGGCTCAGCCACATCGGCCCGGCCGCGTAGCCGAGCGCGGCGAGCAGGATCGCGCCCGCGCCGAGCAGCTCGTCGGCGCTGCCGGCCACGTCCAGGCCGACCAGCGCGACCACGCCCGCGAAGCCGACCACGAGGCCGACCAGCCGCCGCCCGCCGACGCGCTCGGCCGGATCGAAGCGCAGCGCCAGCAGCGCGATCAGCATCGGCACCGTCGCGATGAGGATCGCCGCCAGCGACGAGGCGACGTGGCGCTCGCCGGCCGCGATCAGCGGGAAGGGGATCGTGATCTCGACCAGCGCGTAGACCGAGAGCGCGCCCCAGCGCCCGCGCAGCGTGCCGAGCAGTCCGCGCCGCCAGCACAGCGCGAGCAGGACGACCGCCGCCAGCACCACGCGCGCCCAGGCGAGGAACCCGGGCGGGACGCCGTCGTCGACCGCCACCTTGATGAACAGGTACGGGATCCCCCACAGCGTCGCGACCGCCGCGAACGCGGTCCAGGCGCGGGCGCTCAAGCGTCGGGGCGCGGCGCGAACAGCTGGTACATGATCCCGGCGCTCGTGGCCGGCTCGGTGTACGCGCTGAGGTTCGGCCCGGTCACCAGCGGCTCGTCGTGCAGGAAGCGCACGCCCTTCTCCCCCAGCTCGCGCAGCGCCTCGGGGAGCGACTCCACGCGCAGCGCGACGTGCTCGACCTTGGCCGGCGCGCCGCCCAGCTCGCGCTCGGCGACCGCCGGGTCGTTGGGCTGGAAGATCTCGATGAGGACGGGGCCGCAGCGGTAGAACCGCGTCTTGACGTCGAGCGCCGGCACCTCGCCCTCGCGCTCGAGCGCCAGGCCGAAGGTGTCGGCCAGGAACGCGCCGGCCGCGTCGAGGTCGGCGACCATCACGCCGACGTGGTCGAGCTCCGAGATCTGGGTCATGCGCGGAGGGTAACGCCGCGCCAATTTCTCGTCCTCTTCACCGTTGAGTGGCCATGCGCCCGCTCTCCCGCTCCCTCCGCGCCGCCGCGCTGACCCTCGCCGCCGCGTTCGTCCTCGCCCCCTCGGCCCACGCGGTCCGGCCGCACGGGAAGCTGCGCACGACCGGCCCGGTCAAGGTGGTCAAGCCGTTCAAGGGCAAGGCGGCGGCCCGCCCGCTCGCGTCCGCGGCCGCGGCGTTCGGTCACGGCGGCTTCGCCGGTGTCGGCGACACCACGTGCTGCCACAACCCGTCCGAGCTCGGCGGCGCGGTCGGCGACACCCAGTTCGTGCAGGTCGACGCCAATCAGGTCACCGTGTTCGACCGGTACGGAGCGCAGCTCAAGCAGCAGCCGATCTCTGCGTTCGGCGGCGCGAACGCGTCCGAGCCGCGCGTCCTCTTCGACCGCTTCCTGCACCGGTGGTTCATCGTCACGATCGACACCGCCCAGCCGCAGGGCATCAGCGTCTACACCTCGAAGACGTCGTCCGCGACCGGCGCCTACTACGCCGTCGGCTACAGCCTTCCGGGCGCCGGCGGGCTCTCCCGGAACCTGCGCATGGGGATGGACACCGAGGGCCTGTTCCTCGTCTGGGACCAGTTCACCGAGGGCGCCGCCTACGCGAGGACCGGCGCGATCGCGCTGAGCAAGGCCTACCTGACCAACGGCAAGTTCCAGTCGGTCGGCTTCTACGACGCGCTCCCGCCGCTCACGCCGCCGGTCGTGATGGACGCGAACCGGCCCGGGAGCTACTTCATCGCGGCGCATCCGGACGGCGACAAGCTCCGGGTCTACCAGGCCACGAGCATGCACCGCGGCGGCCCGCTCGGCTTCAAGTTCGACGTCGCGGTCCCCGCCTACTCGAACGCATTCATCGCCACCCAGAGCTCGCCGATGGGGATCCTGGTCGGCGACGTCAACTTCAAGGGCAGCTCGTACCAGGTCGGCGACCTGGTGATGAACACCCACACCATCAGCCGCGGCGGCCGCCCGACGGCGCGCTGGTACGCGATCAACGTCGAGACCGAGGCGCTCGCCCGGGCCGGCCGGCTCTTCGAGTCGGCGACCTCCGACGACTTCGCGCCGACCCTCGCGGCGGCCGGCGACTCCGTGTTCTTCACGTGGACGTCGACCGACACGCACAACGCGACGCTGGCCAAGCGCCACGACCCGCGGATGCGCTACGCGGCCTACAAGGCGGGCGACGCGACCACGAACAAGTTCGGTTACGCCGCCGTCACCGGCGACGAGTACGTCCCGGCCGAGGGAACGGACGCGCCGTGGGGACGCGGGCAGGTGACGGTGGCGCCGAAGGGCTTCAACGCCTGCGCCGACGACACGTACGCGTTCGCGATCGGCCAGTTCGCGGCGAACTCCACCCGCTGGCAGGGCTACGTGAAGAAGTTCGGCACCTGCTGAGAGGGGTCTGACCCCCTGCTGCACTTTGTGAAGCGAGGGGTCTGACCCCCTGCTGCACTTTGCGAAGCGAGGGGTCTGACCCCCTGCTGCACGTTGTGAAGCGAGGGGTCAGACCCCTTTGTTCGCTAGGGTAATGATTACCCGTGGCAACCACTTCCTCCCCCGCCGATCTCGCCGTCCGCCTCCGCCTCGCGGTGACGCGGACGGCGCGGCGGCTGCGCCGCGAGGCGGGCGGGGACCTGTCCCCGTCGCTCAGCGCGGCGCTGGCGACGATCGAGCGCCACGGGCCGCTGGCGCCGAGCGAGCTGGCCGCGCGCGAGGGCATCCAGCGGCCGGCGGCGACGCGGATCGTCGACCGGCTGGCGGAGGTCGGGCTGGTGGCCCGCACGCCCGATCCGGCCGACCGCCGCTCCTGCCGCGTCGCCGCCACGCCGGAGGGCGAGGAGCTGATCGCCGCGTTGCGCACGCGCAAGGACGCGTTCCTGGCCGACCGCCTGGCCGGCCTGGATCCCGCCGACCGCCGGACGCTCGAGCGCGCCGCCGAGCTGCTCGAAGAGCTGCTGGAGGCGCGATGACGGCCGTCGCCCAGCGCACGTTCGCCTCGCTGGCGATCCCCAACTACCGCCGCTACTTCGCCGGCCAGGTCGTCTCGCTGTCGGGCAACTGGATGCAGATCGTCGCCGAGATGTGGCTGATCGTGCAGCTCACGCACTCGGGCGTCTCCGTCGGCATCACGGCCGCGCTGCAGTTCCTGCCCATCCTGCTGTTCGGCGCCTGGGGCGGGCTGCTGGCCGACCGGATGGACAAGCGGCGGCTGCTGATGGTCACGCAGGCGCTGATGGCCCTGCCCGCGCTCGCGCTGTTCGCCCTCGTCACCGCCGGTGCCGTCGAGGCGTGGATGGTCTTCGTGCTCGTGCTGGCCCGCGGCGCGGTGACGGCGATCGACAACCCGGCTCGCCAGGCGTTCGTGATGGAGATGGTCGGCGCGGACCGCGTCGTCAACGCGGTGTCGCTGAACTCGGTGATCGTGCACATGGCGCGGATCGCCGGCCCGTCGGCCGCGGGCGGGGTGATCGCGCTGGCCGGCGTCGGCCCGTGCTTCGCGCTCAACGCGCTCTCCTTCGTGGCGATGATCGTGGCGCTGCGCGGGATGAACCCGGCGAAGCTCCACGCCCCCGTGCCCGGGCGCCGCGGCCGCGGGCAGCTGCGGTCGGCCGTCCGCACCGTCGCGCGTACGCCGGAGCTGCGGGTGCCGCTGGCCATGATGGCCGTGGTCGGGACGTTCTCCTTCAACTTCCAGGTCCTGCTGCCGCTGTTCGCGCGCTTCACCTGGGAGGGCACCGCGGGGACGTACGCGCTGCTGACCGCGGCGATGGGCGTCGGCTCGATCGCCGGCGCGCTGATCGCCGGCGCCCGCGGGCGGGTCAGCCAGCGACTGCTGATCGGCGCCGCCGCGGCGTTCGGGCTCTTCGAGCTGCTGGCGGCCGCCGCGCCGTCGCTGGAGCTCCAGCTCGCCGCGCTCGTCCCGCTCGGCGCCGTCTCGGTGACCTTCGCGGCGGGCGTGAACTCCGCGCTGCAGCTCGCCGTCGAGCCGGCGATGCGCGGCCGCGTGATGGCGCTCTACTCGGTGGTCTTCCTCGGCTCGACGCCGATCGGCGCGCCGCTCGTCGGCTGGATCGCCGAGGCCGCCAGCCCGCGCGCCGGCCTGCTGGTCGGGGCCGCCGCGGCGTTGACCGCTGCGCTCGGCGCCTGGCTGCTCGATACTCCTCGGCATGCCCCGCCGCTCCCGGGCGCTCCCGCTCGCCCTCGCCCTGATCGCGCTCACGCCGGCCGCCGCCGGAGCGGCGTTCCCGCAGGATCCGCCGAACGACCCGCGCTACGACGCGGCTGAGCGCAGCTGCGCGACCACGTCGGTCAACGACGAGCAGCACTACCTCTACTCCGCGCTGTCGCGCTGCACGCCGGCGGCGACCGATCCCGACGGCGCGGCGGGCATGTCGGTCGACCGCGCGTGGCGCGAGTCCGGCGCCGGGCGGCCGGACACGACGATCGCCTACGTCGAGGGCGGGATCAACTGGTTCGCCGCCGACGCCAAGGACCTCGTCAACCAGGTCTACCTCAACGCGCGCGAGCTGCCGCCGGCGACCACCGACAACCGCGACTCAAAGCTCGACGCCCGCGACTACGCGGACTCGCCGGACGCCAACGGCAACGGCTTCGTCGATCCCGAGGACCTGATCGTCCGCTTCTCCGACGGCCGCGACGGCGACGCCAACGGCTACGTCGACGACATCTCGGGCTGGGACTTCTACGACGACCAGAACGATCCAGCGACCTACGACTCCGAGTACCTGCACGCCAACAACCAGATGCGCCAGCTCGCCGCCGAGGCCGACAACGCGTTCCTCGGCGCCGGCGTCTGCCCGCGCTGCACGATCCTGCCGGTCAAGGCGGGCGCGGAGGCCCTCGACCGCACCGACGACCTGGCCGAGGCGTGGCTGTTCGCGGCCGACGCGGGCGCCGAGGTGATCGTCTCGGTGACCGCCGACCTCGGCTACTCGTCGTTCATGCGCCAGGCGGTCGACTCGATCTGGAAGCGTGGCGTCGTGATGGTCGAGGCCTCCAACGACTTCGACTCCACCGACCACCAGGGCGGGATGTTCCATCCCCACGTCGTGCCGGGCAACGGCCTGGTCCCCAACTCGCGCGGCATCGAGGGGCCGGCCGCCAACCCGGCGACGACGACGTTCCGGGCCCGCTCCGGGCAGACGAGCTGGGGAACCAAGAACTTCACCTCGGTCTCGACGCAGGGCGGCTCGACCTCCACCTCGACGCCGACGCACGGCGGGATCTTCGGGCTCGTGCTGTCGGCGGGCAAGGACGGCGGGAAGCCGCTGACCAACGCCGAAGCGCTGCAGGTGGTGCGCGCGACCGCGTCGGACATCGACGATCCCGGCACCAACTGGCCGTCCAAGCCCGGCTGGGACCTGCACTTCGGCTACGGGCGCCCGCACGCGGCGCGGGCGATGGCGGCGGCGAAGGCCGGCGACGTCCCGCCGGTCGGCTGGATCGACTCGCCGGACTGGTACGCGCTGTTCGACCGGGCGCGGACGTCGAGGTTCGCCGTGCGCGGCCACGTCGAAGCGCGGCGCTCGAGCGGCTACCGCTGGGCGCTGGAAGTCGCGCCCGGCGCCGAGCCGGGCGACGGGGACTGGACGGCGGCGGGCTCGGGCGCGGGCTCGAAGCCCTTCGACGGAGAGCTCGGCAGCGTCGACCTGGCGAAGATCCCCGACGCGCTGTGGAAGCGGGCGTTCGCGCTCTCGAAGACCAAGTCGCTGGAGACCAACGAGCAGTACACGGTGTCGCTGCGCCTGCGGGTCACGGACGCCGAGGGCCGGGTCGGCGAGGAGCGGCGGTCGGTCGCCGTCCAGCACGACGACTCGTGGCTCGGCGGGCTGCCGAAGCGGTTCGGCCCGCCCGGCGCCGCCGCGGGCGGCGAGGCCCAGCCCCAGCTCGCCGACCTGCAGGGCCGCGGCCGGCTCGCCGCCGTGTTCGGCGACTCCGACGGGCTCGTGCACGCGATCGACGGCGCGACCATGGAGGAGCTGCCGGGGTGGCCCGCGCGCACCGACCGGACGCAGGTGACGCGCGCCCACGACGGCATCGACCCCGGCCGCGAGCCGGTGGTCGCCAACGCCGCGGTGGCCGACCTCGACGGCGACGGCCGGCTCTCCGTGGTGGCCACCAGCAGCACCGGCAAGGTCTACGTCTGGGGCCCGCGCGGCAAGCGGCGGCGCGGCTGGCCGCGCCGGCTCGACACCGGCGTCACCAAGCCGCCGATCCCCCGCAAGCCGCTGCCGTTCACGCGGCTGCCGGTCCAGGGCGCGTTCGCGCCGCCGGTGGTCGTCGACCTCGACGCCGACGGCCACCTCGACGTCGTGCAGGCCGGCTGGGACGGCCGGGTGCACGCCTGGCGCCCCGACGGCGGCGACCTCGCCGGCTGGCCGGTCGAGGTGACGGTGCCGGCGTCGCTGCCGCCGGGCGGCGGCTACAAGCGGCTCGCCGACCACAAGCTCGAGGCCGCCCCCGCGGTCGCCGACCTCGACGGCGACAGGCGCCCCGAGCTGGTCGTGCGCTCGCAGTACTTCGACATCATCGGCGAAGGCATCCAGCCGCTCGGGCGCGGCCACGTGCACGCGTTCAAGGCCGACGGCTCGGCCGTCCCCGGCTGGCCGCGCAAGCAGCAGGCGCTCGTCGTCTACTACGGCTCGGCGCAGGAGTTCATCACCGAGGGGATCAGCGTCCCGGCGGCGGCCGACGTGGACGGCGACGGCGACGACGAGGTGGCGGTCGGGCCGATCTTCTCGGCGACCCCGCTGCTCGACGGGGACGGCTCCGAGCGCCGCACCTACGGTCCCGTTCCCGACGGCACCCTCGGCCTGCTGGCCAACCCCGCGCGCCTGCTCACCAGCGGCGGCCTCGCCGCCGACACGCCGGTGTCCTTCACCGCGTCGGGCGCGTTCGGCCGGGTCGGCCGCGACCGGGCGCTCACCTACGCCGAGCCCGGCTCGGGCGCCGCCTCCGTGGCGGGCGCGCTGCTGGTGACGGGCTCCGGGCTGCCGATCAAGAACTCGCTGCGCGCCTACGACGCGAAGTCGGGCGCGCCGCTGACCGGCTTCCCGGCCGACACGCAGGGCCTCGACTTCCTCGGCGCGCCGGTGATCGCCGACGTGACCGGCGACGGCGCCCCGGAGGTCCTGCAGGGCGGGGACTCCTCGGCGCTGCACGCGTTCGCTGCGGGTTCGGGCAGCCAGGCGGCGGGCTTCCCGAAGTTCCACACCGGCTGGGTGCTCTACGCGCCGGCCGTCGGGGACGTGGACGCCGACGGGCGCACCGACGTCGTCACGGTCACCCGCGAGGGCTACCTGATGGGGTGGCGGACCGAGGGCCGCGCGGGGCGCGGGAACGACGAGTGGTGGTCGTTCCGCCACGACGAGCGCAACACCGGCCGCTACGGGACCGACACCCGCCCGCCGGGCGCCCCGCGCGGGCTGGCGCTGGCGCGCGACCGCCGCAGCGTGCAGTTCGCGGCGCCCGGCGACGACTGGTTCGCAGGAGCGCGCGCGGCGCGCTACGTGGTGCGGGCCGGCCGGCGCACGTTCTCGATCGCCGCCGGGCGCGGTCCGGGCGAGACGGAGTCGCTGGCGCTTCCCGGCCGCTCGCGCCGGGTGCGCGTCCGCGCGATCGACGCCGCGGGCAACGCCGGCCCGGCGGCGTCGACGTCGCGGCGCTGCGCGTCGCGCCGGCGCTTCTCGATCCACCTGCGGCGCGTGCCGCGCCGGCTCGGGCGGGTCGTGCGAGCGCGCGTGTACGTGAACGGCAAGCGCGTCAAGGTCGTCCGCGGCCGCCGGCTGCGCGCGCGGGTCGACCTGCGCGGGCTGCCCAAGGGGACGGTCCGCGTGCGGATCGTCCAGCGCACGTCGCGCGGGCGCACGGTCCGCTCGACGCGGACGTACCACACGTGCGTGCCGGGCCACGGGCGCAGCCGCGGGCGCGGCAAGCGGCGGCGCTGAGCCGGCGCCCCCTCAGGCGTCGAGCGTCGCCTGCAGCGCCTCCAGGCTCGTGTAGCGCGGCTTCCAGCCCAGCTGCTCCTTGGCCTTCGTCGCGTCCATGATCGCCGGGTGGCTGAGCGCCTCCGCCCACTCGGCGAACGGCGGGACGAACGGCGGGAGCGGCAGCGCGGAAGCCGCGCGGGCGGCCGCCTGGACGGGCGCCTCGGGCACCGGCACCGGGACGACGCCGATCTCGCGGGCGACGTCGGCGCCGGTCAGCACGCCGTCGCCGGTGATGTTGTACGGCCCGGGCGGGCCGGCGCCGACGGCGCAGAGCAGGAACGCCTGGCCGACGTCGTCCTCGTGGATGAACTGCACCGGCAGCGCCGGGACCGGCGCCAGGACCGGCACGGGCAGGCGCCGCCCGAGGTTGCGCGCCAGCCAGTCGCCGAGCGGCGCCAGCGGCCCCGGCAGCACCTGCTTGGCGCCCAGCGTGTGCGGCCCGAGGACGACCGGCGGGCGCAGCAGGTAGAGGTCGAGCTCCGGGTGCGCGGCCGATTCCTCGCCCAGGAGCTCCTCGATCTCCGCCTTCTCCTGCGCGTAGAAGAGGTTGGCCGCCGGGCGCGTCGGCCACTCCTCGGTCATGCCGATCGGGTTGTCGGCGTGGAAGCCGTAGGCGGCGACCGAGGACGCGTAGACGAACCGCTTGGCGCCGGCGGCCGCGGCGGCGCGGAACGTGTTGAGCGTCCCCTCGACGTTGATCGCCCGGATCGTCTCGCGCGACGCGTTGCCGGTGATCAGGAAGGCCAGGTGGATGACGACGTCGGCGCCGTCGAGCGCCTCGCGCAGCGCCTCCGGGTCGCGGACGTCGCCGCGGCGGTACTCCATCTTCGTCCAGCCGTGCTCGGCCGGGTCGAACGGGCGGCGGGCGAGGCCGACGATCCTGGCGATCCGGTCGTCGGCCTGCAGCAGCGGCATCAGCCCGAAGCCGAAGGTCCCGGTCGGGCCGGTCACCGCGACGGTGAGGTTGCTCTCTGAAGGGGACACGGCGGCATCCCTACCCGGCGAGCGGCGACAATGCGCGCCATGACGACCGAGATCCTCCGCTACGCCGCCTTCTCCGCCAGCCCGGAGGGCGGCAACCCGGCCGGTGTGGTCCTCGACGCGAGCGGCCTGGACGACGCCGCGATGCAGCGCATCGCCGCCGAGGTCGGCTACTCCGAGACGGCGTTCGTGACCGCGGCCGACGGCGACGACCTGACGATCCGCTACTTCAGCCCGGAGGCCGAGGTGCCGTTCTGCGGTCACGCCACCATCGCCACCGGCGTGGCCTGGGGCGAGCGCCACGGCGCGGCGCAGCTGCGGCTGGCCACGCGGTCCGGGCTCGTCGTGCTCGACGTCGAGCCCGGCACCCACCCGGTCGCGACGCTGACCAGCGTCGCGCCGCACACGGAGGCGGTGAGCGACGAGGACCTGGCGGAGGCGCTGGCGGCCTTGGGCTGGGAGGCCGGCGAGCTCGATCCGGCGCTGCCCGTGCGCGTCGGCTTCGCCGGCGCCAAGCACCTGATCCTCGCCGCCGCCACGGTCGACCGGATCGCCGCCCTCGACTACGACTACGACCGCCTGAAGGCGCTGATGGCCGCGCGCGACTGGACGACGCTGCAGCTCGTCTACCGCGGCGCGCCCACGTCGTTCCACTGCCGCGACCCGTTCCCGCCCGGCGGCGTGGTCGAGGACCCGGCGACGGGCGCGGCGGCCGCGGCGCTCGGCGGCTACCTGCGCGAGCTGGAGCTGATCGAGGTGCCGGCCGAGATCGTCATCCACCAGGGCACCGAGATGGGGCGGCCGAGCCTGCTGCGCGTGGCCATCCCCGCCGAGCCCGGATCCGGCATCCGCGTCAGCGGCACCGCGGTGGTCATCTAAGAGCTGAGGACGCGCTCGGCCGCGGCCAGCACGGCGGGCGCGGTCACCCGCGTCGCGCAGCGGTGGTCGATCGGGCAGACGAGGTGCGGGCACGGGTTGCACTCGACCTGGACGCGCGCGACGGCGTGGCGCGGGTCCGCGTAGCTCCAGCGCACCGGGTCGCCGGAGAGGAAGACCGTGACGCTCGGCACGCCGAGCGCGGCGGCGAGGTGCGCCGAGCCGGTGTCGTTGGCCACGAGCACGGCGGCGCTCTGCAGCAGCGCCGCGTAGCCGCCCAGCCGGGTCTCGCCGCAGAGGTCGGCGGCGTCGTGGCGCATCGCCGCCGTCACCGCGCGGGTCAGCGCCTCCTCCCCGGGCACGCCCGTGACCGCGACGGCCAGTCCGCGCTCGGCCAGGGCGTCGGCGACCGCGGCGAAGCGCTCGGCCGGCCACAGCCGGCTCGGTGACGTCGCGCCCGGGTGGATCACCGCGTAGGGGCGCTCGCTCAGGCCGGCGGCGGCGCGGACGCGGGCCGCCTCGGCCGCGTCGGCGGCGGTGAGCGGGAAGGCGAGCGCGCTGCCCTGCGACGGCGCGCCGAGGTGCTCGACGACGGCGAGGTGGCGCTCGGCCTCGTGCAGGTGCTGCGGATAGGGGACGAACGTGTGGAGGTCGGGGGCGTCCGGGAGGGTGCCCGGCGTGAAGAAGCCGCCCGTGCGCCGCGCGCCGAGCGCCGCCGTCACCTCGTTGGCGGCCGGGTTGGCGCCGTACGCCTGCAACGCGAGATCGAAGCGCTGCGCGCGGGCGTGCTCGAGGAAGCGCGGCAGGGCGGCCTCGTCGACCGGCCGCTCCGGGATCCCCGGCCAGCCCGGGAAGGCCATGAGCTCGACCTGCGGCTCGAGCCGCTCGACGATCGGCCGGACCTCCTCGAAGGTGATCAGCACGATCCGCGCGCGGGGAAGGCGGGCGCGCAGGGCGCGGACGGCGGGGACGCTGCAGAGGAGGTCGCCGAGCCCGACCCGGAGGCGTACCAACGCGACAGATTCGGGCTCGTCGTGATCGAACAGCCGCGGCACGGGCGTACCGCTACCCGTGCCATGACTGCTGCCGCGCCGTCCTTCCCCCACTCCCTCCGCGTCCTGCGCCTGACCTCGGTGTTCGAGCCGCCCGACGCCGCCCTCGGCGACGGCGGGGCGCGCTTCGACCCGATCGGCGGGATGCAGAACCACACCGCCCAGCTGACGCGGGCGCTGGACGCCCGCGGCGTGACGCAGGCGGTGATCACCACCCGGCCGCCGGGCGCGCCGCGCGGCGAGCGGCTCGGCCGCCGCGCCGCGATCCATCGCCATGGACTGCCGGTGGCCTTCGCGCGCCAGCTCTACTGGCCGGCCG
>DASVQH010000385.1:0-3113 GCA_036389195.1 Solirubrobacteraceae bacterium | reverse complement strand
GCATGGCGCGGGTCCTCCAGCACGGCGCGCACGCCCCGGGCGATCCGCTCGGGCGCGGCCGACGCCTTGACCTCGACGCCCGCGCCGGCGGTCACGACGCGCGCCGTCACGTCGTGCTGGTCGCGGCCCAGCGGCACGCAGACCAGCGGCAGGCCGGCGCTGAGCGCCTTGGCCACCGTGCCGTGGCCGGCGTGCGTGACGACGGCGGCGGCGTGGCGCATGACCTCGCTGTGCGGCGCGGAGCGGACGACCGCGACGTTGGCGGGAGCCGGGACGTCGCGGGGATCGACGAACGGCCCGGTGGTCAGGACGCCGCGGACGGGAAGGCCGCCCAGCGCCGCCGCGATCCGGCCCAGGACCGGTGCCTGGTCCATGAACGACGAGCTCAGCCCGACGAGCACGAGCGGGTCGTCGCCGGCCGGCGGCGTCCACGGCTCGGCCCACGCGGGGTCGTCGGTTCGCGCGCCGACCATGCGGACGTGGGCCGGCGGCGAGAACGTGGGGAACTCGAGCGCCGCGCTGGCCAGGATGAGCACCCGGTCGACCTCGCCGAGCAGGTCGAACGTGGCGGCCTGCGGCGGGAGCCCGTTGGCGGTGCGCGCCGCGTTGAGCGCCGGCAGCCCGGCGTTCCACAGCCGAGTGCCGAGCCGCCGCAGACCGGCGTCGCGCAGCCGGCCGACCGGCCCGGCGAGCGGGCGCAGGCCCGCGCCGTGCGGCGGCGTGCCCCAGCCCGGGATGCTCATGAACGTCGTCCCGACCAGCACGACCGGCAGCCCTTCGCCCATCGCGCCGATCGCCGCGCCGGGGATCATGTGGTCGGCGACGACGACGTCGGCGCCGCGGCGGGCCAGCTCCGCGCGCGTGTCGGCGGCGAACTCGGCCGACGGGCCGCAGATGAGCGTGTCGCGGACGTGGACCGCCGCCTGGCCGGGCGTGCGGATGCCGCGCTCGCGGGCGAGCTGCTCGGGGGTCATCGCGTAGGTCGTCCGGTGCGGCGCGGTCGTCCACGGGACGTGCTCGGCGCCCCACGCCTCGACCTCGGTCCTGAGCAGCGGGTCGGCCAGGACGCGCACCTCGTGGCCGCGGTCGAGCAGCGCGCGGGCGATCGACAGCATCGGCGCGGCGTGGCCGCCGCCCTCCCAGGTGGCCATCAGGAAGCGGCGGCGCGGGGCGACGGCGGCGGGCGGGGCGAACGAGCTGGGCAGGAACATGGCGGGCCTCCGGGGGACTGGGGTGGGTGCCGCCATACCGTCCCGGCCGGCCCCTCGCCGGGCCAGCGGGGGGAACCCTCGCCGGCCCCTCGCGCGGCGGTCCGCGGCGGTCTACCGTCCCTCACGACCATGCGCCTTCTCGATCGTGCGGCGGAGCTCGAAGCGCTCGACCGGACGCTTGCGGCCGTCCGCGCCGGCGGGTCGCGCGCGGTGCTGGTGATCGCCGAGCCCGGGCTCGGCAAGTCGGCGCTGCTGGCCGAGGCGGCCCGGCGGGCGGAGGCCCGCGGCATGCGGGTCCTGCTCGGCCGGGCGGCCGAGCACGAGCGGGAGGTGCCGTTCGCGCTCGCCGTCGACGCCCTCGACCGCTGCGCCGCCGAGCTGGGGCCGGCGCGCGCGGCGTCGCTGGGCCCCGACCTCGCCGCGGTCCTGCCGTCGGTCGCGGCGGGCGCGGCGGCGCCGGCGCCGACCGCGGGGCCCGCCGAGCGCCACCGCTTCCATCGGGCGCTGGCCGCGTTCGTCGAGCACCTCGCGCGCGAGCGGCCGCTCGCCCTCCTGCTCGACGACCTCCACTGGGCCGACGACGCCTCGGTCGAGTGGGTGCTTCACATGCTGCGCCGGCCGCCGCGCGGCCCGGTCGCGCTCGTGCTGGCGCTGCGACCGGTCGACCCGGCGGACGCGCTCCTGGCCGCCGCGCGGGACCCGTCGGTCGAGCACCTGCGCCCCGCCCCGCTCAGCGGCGCGGCGGCCCGCGAGCTGCTGGGCGAGGTGCCCGAGCCTGAGCGCGCGCGGATCGCCGCCGAGGCGGAGGGCAACCCGCTCTTCCTGGGCCAGCTCGCGCGCGCCGGCCGCACCGGCGACGGCAGCCTGCCCCCGACGCTGCGGGCCGCGGTCGCCCAGGAGGTCGCCGCGCTGCCCGCGGCCGCGCGGCGGGTGCTCGAGGGCGCCGCCGTGGCCGGCGACCCGTTCGACGCCGGCTTGGCGGCGTCCGCTGCAGATGTCGCGCCCGGCGCCGCCGCGGACGCCGTCGACGCCCTGGTCGCGGCGGGGCTCGTCCGGCCGTCGCCCGGCGGCGGCGCGGCGTTCGCGTTCCGCCACCCGCTGGTGCGGCGCGCGGTCTACGACGGGGCGCCGCCCGCGTGGCGCAGCGCTGCCCACGAGCGGGCGGTGGCAGCGCTGGCCGAGCGCGGGGCCGGGCCGGTCGCCCGCGCGCACCACGTCGAGCGCTCGGCGCGCCCCGGGGACGCGGCCGCGGTCGCGTTGCTCGCCGCCGCCGGCGAGCGCTCCGCCGACACCGCGCCAGGCGCCGCCGCCCACTGGTACCGGGCGGCGCTCCGGCTGGCCCCGGAGCAGGACGCCGCGCGCCGCGCGGAGCTGACCGCCCTCCGGGCGCTCGCGCTGGGCCAGGCGGGGCGCGACGTCGAGAGCCACGCCGCGCTGCTGGAGGCGCTGGAGCTGCTGGAGCCCGGGCCCTCGCCGGAGCGCCTGGCGTTGGAGATCGCGTGCGCGGAGGCCGAGCAGCTGCTGGGGCGCGTCGCCGACGCGCGGGCGCGGCTGACCGCCGCCATCGCCCGCGCCGCGCCCGGCGAGCGCCCGCGCCTGCTGCTGCGCCTGGCCGGGCTGGCGTTCCAGGCCCGCGATCCCGGTGAGCTGGCCGCGGTCGCCGCCGAGGCCCGCGCCGCCGCGCCGGCGGGCGACGAGCCCTACGCCGCCGCGACCGACGCCTTGGGGGCGTTCGCGGCGTTCCTGTCGGGCGACGGCGACGGGGCGCGCTCGCAGCTCGACCGGGCGCTGGCGGCGCTGGGGCGCGCGGGCGACGCCGCCCTCGGCGCGCTGCCCGAGGCCTGCCTGTACGTGGGGATGGTCGCCATGACCGCGGCCGAGCGCGCCCGCGACGCCGAGGCG
>DASVQH010000384.1:0-2094 GCA_036389195.1 Solirubrobacteraceae bacterium | reverse complement strand
TGCCGCCGCGTCGAGATCAGCGCGCGGGCCGGCAGAGCCCCGGCGGCGTCGGCCGTCTCGTCGGAGGCGGGAGCCTTCGTCCGGCGACTCGAGCGCTGGCGTCGGCATCCGACGCTGAGCGCCCTGCCGTCGAGCTGGCAGATCCCGAGGAGCTCGACCGTGATGCGCGGTCGCGCCGGGTACCGCCACCTCGCCGGCTTCTGGGGCGACCTGCTGGGTCGCACACGGCTGATGGATCCGGCCACGGCGAGCCGGCTCATGGGCCTCCGGGACGCCGCGGCGACCTACGAGCTGTGGTGCTACTTCGCGGTCGTCGGCTGCGTCGAGGCGGCGCTGGAGACCCAGGCGGTCCTCGAGCCGTACACCGAGGACGACGCGGCGGTGAACGTGCCATGGCGACACGTCGCCCGCATCGGCGAAGCTCGCGTCCACTACAACCGGACGTTCCCGTCCTCGAAGGGCCTGGGTCGACAGCCGTTCAGCTCCTACAGCGTCCGCCTCCGGCCTGACATCTGCCTCGAGCTGCCGACGGGCGAGGTGCACGTCTTCGACGCCAAGCTCAAGCGCCGGGTCCTCACGCAGCAGCCCGCCGGCGAGGCGGACGGCGATCAGGCGGACCCGGATGTCGCGGACGCGGCGAGCTTCGCCAGCGGCGACCTCCACAAGATGCACGCCTATCGCGACGCGCTCGGCGCGCGCAGCGTCTGGGTGCTCTACCCGGGGACCGCCGGCACGCACGACGCGTTTCCCGTGCACACGGGCGAAGCGGCGACGGCAGGCGGCGTGGGGGCGATCGCGGTGGTCCCGGGCGCAAGCCGGCAGCGGCTCGCCGACACGATCGGCGCCATCGTCAAGCCCCACGGCGGGTGATCAGCCGCGCGCCCCGTCCGTGCGTGGCGAAGCTGACCGACCAGCGGATGAACACGAGGATCCGGTTCTGGAAGCCCACCAGATAGAAGAGGTGGACGACGAGCCAGAGCATCCACGCGGGCCACCCGCTCACGTGGACGCGCTTGATGTCCGCGACCGCCGCGGCGCGGCCGATCGTCGCGAGGTTCCCCTTGTCGCGGTAGCGGAACGGCCGGCTGGGCTTCCCGTGCAGCCGCTCGCGGACGACCCGGGCCGCGTGGTCGCCCTGCTGGCGGGCGGCGGGGGCGACGCCGGGCAGCGTCACCGCCTGGCCGCCGCCGTCGCGGACCCGGACCATGTCGCCGATCGCGAAGACCTCGGGATGGCCGGGCAGCGTGAGGTCCGGCTCGACGGTCACGCGGCCGGCGCGGTCGAGCTCGGCGCCGGTCAGCTCGGCGAGCTGGGCGGCCAGGCCCGACGCCATGACGCCGGCGGCCCACACGACGACGCGGCTGGAGACGCGCTCTCGCCCGCCGCCGCCCCGCTCGATCGCCACGCCGTCCGCGTCGACCTCGGTGACCATGCTGCCGGTGAGCACCGTCGCGCCGAGCCGCTCGAGCGCGCGCTCGGCCTTCTTCGACAGCGAGGGCGGGAAGGTGGCCAGGACGCGGTCGCCGGCCTCGACGAGGATCACGCGCGCCATGCCCGGGTCGATGGCGCGGAAGTCGCGCCGCAACGTGTCGCGCGCGAGCTCGGCGATCTGCCCGGCCATCTCGACGCCGGTCGGGCCGGCGCCGACCACGACGAACGTCAGCCAGGCGGCGCGGCGGGCGGGGTCGCGCTCCCCCTCTGCCGCCTCGAAGGCGCGCAGCAGCTTGCTGCGCACCACGAGGGCGCTCTCCAGCGACTTGACCTCGGCCGCGTACGGCCGCCAGTCGTCATGGCCGAAGTAGGAGTACTGCGAGCCGCCGCTGACGATCAGCGTGTCGTACTCCAGCCGCTCCGGGGCCGTCACGCCGTCGACCGGCCGGAGGTCGAGCGAGCGCTCGTCGAGGTCGAAGCCGGCCACCTCGGCGAGGACGACGCGGACGTTGCGGTCGCGCTTGAAGATCGAGCGCAGCGGATACGCGATCTCGCCGGGCGACAGCGCCCCGGTCGCCACCTGGTAGGTGAGCGGCTGGAACAGGTGAAAGTTGCGCCGGTCGACCAGCGTGACCTCGGCGTCGGCGTACCGCAGGCCGACCG
>DASVQH010000383.1:0-16771 GCA_036389195.1 Solirubrobacteraceae bacterium | reverse complement strand
TGCCGACCGAGCTGCTGGTCTTCGCGCTCGTGGCCGTGGCCGTCCTGATCGCCGCCGCCGTGGACGACGGCTTCAGCTCGCCGGTGGCGTGGGGGTTCGTGACGTTCCTGGCCTTCGGCTACATCATCAGCCGCGGGCTGGCCAAGCGCCCGCGCTGACCCGCACGGACTCCTGAGCGCGCGCGCCCCGTATGAGGGGTGTTCACCACTCAGGAGGTCCGCATGTCCGCCCGCCGCGCCGCTCCGCTCGTCGTCGCCGTCCTCGGCGCCGCCGGCCTGCTCTGGGGGATCGCGTTGGCACCGGCCGGCGGCGGGCCGCCGCCCACCGACCGCGGCTACCCGCCGCCCGGCGTCACCGCGACGGGCGTCGGCCGCGCGCGGATCCTGCCGCGCGGGCTGCGCTCCGAGCCCAGGATCCGCCGTGCGGTGGACCGGGCCATGCGCAAGGCGCTCCCGCGCGGGGTCGCGGCCGCGCGCCGCCGCGCGGCGACGATCGCCGCCGGGTCGGGGATCGCGCTCGGCGAGGTGTGGGCCGTCGTGCAGGAGAACAACGTCCCGTACTACGGCTCCGGGATCGACGTCGGGACGTTCGGGACCAACCAGTTCTGCGGCCGGGTCCGCTCGCACCGAGGCTGGCGGCGGACGTGCCGCGTCCCCAAGGACGCCGTGGCCTACATGACCGTCACCGTCGCGCGCCGCTGATCTGCGCCGCCCCGCGGGCTCGTAGACTGGGTGGCGATGGCCTCTCAGCGACACGTGAACGTCGGCGGCGTCCAGATCGGCGGCGGCGCGCCCGTCGTCGTGCAGACGATGACCAAGACGGAGACCGCGAACCTCGCGGCCACCATGCAGCAGATCCGCAAGGTGGCCGAGGCGGGGGCCGACGTCGTCCGCGTCGCCGTGCCGCGCGACAAGGACGTCGAGGCGCTCAAGACGATCGTCGCCGAGTCGCCGATCCCGATCATCGCGGACATCCACTTCAACCACACGCTGGCGCTGAAGGCGATCGACGCGGGCGCGCACTGCATCCGCCTGAACCCCGGCAACATCGGCGGCCCCGACAAGGTCGCCGAGGTCGCCGACCGGGCGCGCGCCGCCGGGACGCCGATGCGCATCGGCGTCAACTCCGGCTCGCTGCCCAAGCACCTGCACGCGCTGGAGCGCGAGAACCCGGTCGAGGCGCTCGTCGGCGCCGCGGTCGAGTTCGTCGCGCTGATGGAGCGCCTGCAGTTCGAGGACTTCAAGGTCTCGATCAAGTCGACGAACGTGCCCTACACGATCGCCGCCAACCGGCTGCTGAGCGAGAAGATCCCGTATCCGCTGCACCTCGGCATCACCGAGGCCGGCACCAAGTGGTCCGGCTCGCTGAAGTCGGCCGTCGGGCTCGGGACGCTGCTGGCCGACGGGATCGGCGACACGATCCGCATCTCGCTGTCGACCTTCCACGCCGAGGAGGAGGTCAAGGTCGGCTGGGAGATCCTGAAGGCGTTGAAGCTCCGCGAGCGCGGCCCCGTCCTGATCGCCTGCCCGACCTGCGGGCGCCTGCAGTTCGACATGGACACGGTCGTCGCCGACATCGAGCGCCGGCTGGAGGCCTACGACGACGCGATCGAGGTCGCCGTCCTCGGCTGCGCGGTCAACGGGATCGGCGAGGCGTCGCACGCCGACTTCGGCATCACCGGCGCCAAGAACGAGGGCCTGATCTTCTCCCGCGGCCGGGCGCTGAAGAAGGTGCCCCAGGAGCAGCTCGTCGACGCCCTGTTCGCCGAGATCGACAAGTACGCGAAGACCAAGCGGATCGACGTCGACGCCGCCGAGCAGGCCGCCGGCGCCGAGTGGCTGCAGCGGATCGAGGAGGAGAACGCCGGCGAGCTCACCCCCGAGCGCCTGGCGAAGCTCGAGGCCGAGAAGCAGCGCGCGGAGGCCGACGCGATGGAGGAGGCCCTCAAGCTTGACGTCATCCCGGAGCGCGACCGCGTCGTCCTCGACGAGGACGCCTCCCCGGTCTCCGGCCGGCGCTTCTCCCGGGCCTAGGCCAGCGCAGCGGCGAGCCGCGCGGCGATTCGCTCGCGCTCGCCGGTGACCTGGCGCCACGTGAGACGGATGACGCGGTAGCCGGCCGCCTGCAGGTCGGCGTCGCGGGCGCGATCACGCTCGAACTGCGCGCGGCTCGCATGGAAGGCGTAGCCATCGACCTCGGCGACGAGCCTCTGCGTCCGCCAGAGCGCGTCGACCTCCCAGCGGCCGATCCAGACGTTGGTCTCGGGACGGGGAAGGCCGGCGGCCCCGACGAGGGCGAGAAGCCGCCGTTCCAGTTCGGAGCGGGACGGGGTCGGCCCGCCTTCGAGGAGAGCCCGGATCGCCGGCCCGCCGCGTTCGAGCAGCTCGTCGGGGCGGACGAGGCGCTTCAGGAGCGCATGGCTGAGTGCCGGTTCGAGCTCGGGGGAGTGTGCGATGTCGATGAGGGTCCGGACTGCGCTGGTGAGGGGAAGGTCCTTTCGGCGCGTGCGATCGCGGGGCGGCAGCGCGGCCGTGGAGTGAACGACGATCCCCCGGCGGCTCGCGCGCCGCGCGTCGACCACAGTGACCTCGACGGGTCCCGTCCTTGGCGGCAAGAGCTCCCAGACGACGGCCGCGCTGCGATGGCTGAGCACCGCCGCCGGACCTAGCGCGAGCAGCGCGGCGACCTCCGGACCCAACGGCGGCAGGGAGGCGTGCCCAACGGCGTAGACGCCGCGGTGGACCCGGTGAAGTCGCCCGGTCGCGGCCCGGTGCTCGATCGCGTGTGACGTCAGCCCGCAGCCGAGCAGCTGCGCGTATGACACGACGCCCCGCTGCCGCCCGGCGAGCCGGCCAACCCGCTCATCAGGACGGACAACCTCGATCCGGCGCGCCCCAGACCCGCCGCTTCGAGGTTCTCCTCCTAGAGCAGGGACATCCTCGAATCGGGTCGGACCGACGCCACGGGATCGAGGTTGTTCCGCCACCCGGCCACGATCCCACCCGCCCGCCGTCCCACCCCAGCGCACGGCCGAAAAGACGCAGAGCCGTCACAGACTTCTCCTTCACCCGCGCAGTTCCGTCGCGAAGCGCACGGCGAAGCGGAGCAGGCGCGCCGAGGTGCCGAGCGCGCTACCGAGCCGGCGCGCTCCGCGGCTCGCCGGCGTTGGTCCACCGGTACGTCTCCCCGTCGGCGCGCAGATCGCGGATGGCCCCGGGCGCGCCCCGGTCGAGAACGGCGGACAGCTTGCCGGCGGTGGCGCGCAGGACGGCCTCCTGCGGCTCCGGCGGGCCGTACGGACGCGGCGGGTCGGGCTCGTCGATCCAGGCCACCTCGCCGGCCGGCGTGACGACCTGGGCGACGCCGGGCCGCGGCCCCTCGCCGCAACCACCGGCCCCGGAGGTCCGCGACGTGGCGGCGCGCCGCAGCGACACGCGCTCGACCACCTCCCCGAAGCAGTTGTACTTGTCGTACGAGATGCCCCAGACGACCGCCCAGCCGCCGGCGAGCAGCGACACGGAATGGACGAGGTCGACGTCGCCCTGCGCGACGACGAGGTCGCGGTGCTCTGCGCGGACGCAGACGCGGATGACCTGGCCGACCAGCGTGTCGGTGTCGGGGCTGGCGTAGCCGGTCTCGGTCACACGGTAGTCCGGTGTGTCCGAGACCGCCCGGAAGCGCGAGCGGCGCGGACAGCCGTCGCGGAGGGGCAGCGGGAGGAGGTCGTGGTAGACCATCTTCGTGTCGCGTTCCCAGCGCAGCGTGCGGCCGTCCTCGCTCCCGAGGTACTGGTCGTACTCGGGGCCCAGCCGGTGGGCGCGCCGTCCCGGGCGGGCGAGCAACACGACGTCCGAGCGCCCGCGCGGGGCGGTCCACGCCACGCTGCCGTCGCGCAGCACGCCCACGTCCAGCGACCGCGAGCGGCGCGAGCGCCAGACGGTCCGGCGCCGGCGGACGTGGCCGCGGCGGTCGGCCTCGACGACGACGGCCACCTCGGGCCGGCGGCGGTGGCGGACGAGCTCGGCCCACACGACGTGCCGCCCGCCCGCGTCGACGTCGGTGATCAGGCGCCCGAGGTCCCCGCGCCGGACCGACTGGCGAAGACGGGTCCGGCGCAGCACGTGCCGGTGCCGCGCCGAGTCGCACGCGACGATCGCGTACCGCATCCCCACCTCGGTGCCGTCCTCGTGAACCGTCACCCGCGGCACGTGGCCGGTCCGACAGGAGCCGGTGCGGGCACGCCCCGCCGGTGCCGCGATCAACAGCAGCAGGAAGGCGATGAGCAGCGGGCGCATACGTGCCGAAACGGCCCGCGCGCCCGCTTGTTACGAAGGTCCGCCGCCCTCCGCCTCGATGCGCAGCAGCTCCTCGTAGGCCGGTAGCGTCAGGAAGTCGACGAACTCGTCGGCCAGCGCGACCCGCTCGAACAGCGACCGCGCCAGGTCCGGCCGCCCCTCGCGCTCGAACCACTCGTCGTCGCCGATCTCCGCGCGGATCTTCTCGAGCTCCTCGGTCTCCAGCCGCTGGACGAGCTCGCGCGTGATCGGCGTGCCGTCATCCAAGGACACCCCGTGCTGCAGCCACTGCCACACCTGCGAGCGGGAGATCTCGGCGGTGGCGGCGTCCTCCATCAGCCCGTAGATCCCGGCCGCCCCGTTGCCGCGCAGCCACGCCGACAGGTACTGGATGCCGATGTTGACGTTCGAGCGCAGGCCGGCCTCGGTCACCGACCCGGGCGTCGCCTCGATGGCCAGCAGCTCCGCCGCGCCGACCGACACGTCGGGACGCTGCTTGTCGATCTGGTTGGGCTTGTCGCCGAGCACCGCGTCGAACTGCTCCAGCGCGGGCGCCACGAAGTCGGGGTGGGCGACCCAGGTGCCGTCGAAGCCGGCGGTCGCCTCGCGCTCCTTGTCGGCGCGGACCTTCTCCATCGACGCCTGGTTGGCCTCCTCGTCGGTCCGCGACGGCAGGAACGCCGACATGCCGCCCATCGCGAACGCCCCGCGCTTGTGGCAGGTGGCCACCAGCAGCTCGGTGTAGGCGCGCATGAACGGGACGGTCATCGTCACGTCGTTGCGGTCGGGCAGGATCACGTCGGGACGGGTGCGCAGCGACTTGATGGCCGAGAAGATGTAGTCCCAGCGGCCGGCGTTCAGGCCGCCGGAGTGATCGCGCAGCTCGTAGAGGATCTCGTCCATCTCGAAGGCGGCGGGGATGGTCTCGATCAGCACGGTCGCGCGGATCGACCCGTGGTCGACCCCTACTTCCCTCTCGGCCAGCGTGAAGACGTCGTTCCACAGCCGCGCCTCGCGGTGCGACTGCAGCTTCGGGAGGTAGAAGAACGGCCCGGAGCCGCGCTCGAGCAGCTCGGCCGCGTTGTGGAAGAAGTAGAGCCCGAAGTCCATCAGCGCGCCGGCCATCGGCTCGCCGTCGACGATGATGTGGCGCTCGGGGAGGTGCCAGCCGCGCGGGCGGACGAGCAGCGTCGCCACCTCGTCGTTCAGCCGGTACGACTTGCCCTTCTCGGCGTCGTCGAACTCGAGCCGGTGGCGGACGGCGTCGAACAGGTTCACCTGGCCGCCGACCATGTTGGCCCAGTAGGGCGAGTTCGAGTCCTCGAAGTCGGCCATGAACCCGGGCGCGCCCGAGTTGAGCGCGTTGATGACCATCTTCGCCGTGGTCGGCCCGGTGATCTCGACGCGCCGGTTCTGCAGCCCGGGCGGGGGAGGGGCGACGGTCCAGTCGCCCTCGCGCACGTCGGCGGTCTCCGGCAGGAAGTCGAAGGTCTCGCCGGCGTCGAGCGCGGCCTGGCGGTCGGCCCGCATCCCCAGCAGCCGCCGCCGCTCGCCGTGGAAGGTCCGGTGCAGGAGCGCGAGGAACTCGATCGCCTGCGGTGTGAGGATCTCGGAGTAGCGCCCCTCGATCGGGCCGGTGATCGTGACGCCCTGCACATCAACGGCCATTCGGGGACCCTCCAGTCATCGACATGTGCAGCAGCTCCATCGGGTGGTAGACCGGCAGCGGGTGGCCGAGCTTCTCCAGGTGCGACGTGATCTGCAGCGTGCACCCGGGGTTCGCGGCGGCGATCGCCTCCGCGCCGGTGGCCAGCAGCGCCTCGGCCTTGCGGCGCCCCAGCTCGGCGGCCGGCTCCGGCTTGGTCAGGTTGTAGATGCCCGCCGACCCGCAGCAGATCTCCCAGCCCTCGGGCTCGAGCAGCTCGAGCCCGGGGATCGCCCGCAGCAGCTCGCGCGGCTCGGAGCGGACCTGCTGGGCGTGGGCGAGGTGGCAGGCGTCGTGGTAGGCGACCTTCAGCGGCAGCGGATGGCGCACGACGCGCTCTTCCAGGCCCGCGAGCACCTCGTGGACGTCGCGGACCCGCTCGACGAACGCCTTCGCGCGATCGGCCCACTCCGGGTCGTCGCGCAGCAGGTGGTCGTACTCCTTCATCGCCGAGCCGCACCCGGCCGCGTTGACCACCACCGTGTCGTAGCCCTCGAAGCGCGCGATCGTCTCGCGCGCCAGCGCGCGGGCGCCGTCCTCCTCGCCCGTGTGGCCCATCAGCGCACCGCAGCAGCGAGGGGCGCGCGGGGCGTCGACCTCGAAGCCCTCGGCCGCCAGCACGCGCACCGTCGCGTCGTTGACGTCGCCGAAGTAGACCCGCTGGACGCAGCCCTGCAGGAAGCCGACCTTGCCGCGCGCCGCCCCGCGGGCCGGCCGGTGCTCGGGCAGCCGGCGCACGGCGTCGCGCAGCCGCACCGGCGGCGCGATGCCCAGCGCGGCCGCGAACGTCTGCAGCGGGCCGGGGCCGTCGAACCGCGCCGCCAGCCGCGACAGCCCGAGCTTCTGCCCGGCGACGAGGGCCGGGACGGTCGCGCGCAGGCGCCCGGGGTGGGGGAACAGCTCGAAGATCGCCCGCCGCAGCGCGCCCTTGGCGGGCGAGCGCGTGTGGTTGCGCTCGATCTGCGCCCGCGTGTCCATGATCAGCTTGTCGTAGCGGACGCCCGACGGGCAGGCGGTGACGCAGGCCATGCAGCCGAGGCAGTTGTCGATGTGGTTGACGACGTCCAGCGAGAGCTCGGCGCCCTCGGCGTGCCCCGCGCGCATGAGCACGATCCGCCCGCGCGGGGAGTCCATCTCCTCGTTCCACAGCTGGTAGGTCGGGCACGTCGGCAGGCAGAAGCCGCAGTGCACGCAGTCGTCGATGAGGTGGGGCTCGGGGGGACGGATCTCGTCCCAGGCGCCGGTCGCCATGCGTCTAGATGCCTCCGATGAAGATGCCGGGATTGCAGACGCCCGCCGGGTCGAAGCGCGCCTTCACGCGCCGGGCGAGCTCGAGCTCGGGGCCGTCGGGGACGCCCCACGGATCGAGCGCGGCGCGCAGCTCCTGCGGCGCGTCGAGCACGACGCACGCCGCCGGGTCGAGCTCGGCGCGCAGCGTGCGGACGGCCTCGGCGTCGGCGAGCGGCAGCGTCACATAGGCGACCCCGGCCCCCGCCCGCCCGACCACCCGGGCGCCGACCACGTCGGCGGCGCGAAGCACGTCGGGCAGCTCCGTCTGCAGCGCCGAGACCCGCACGACCGCCGCCGGCGCCTCGCCGCGCTGGCCCGCGCGCTGGGCCTCCCACAGCGCCTCGTCGTCTTCGACGACCTGGGCGCCGTCGTCGACCAGCTCGCGCGCCTGCTGGGCCGCGGTGGCGCCCGCGAACCGCGCGAGGATCGCGCCCTCGCCGCCCGCGTAGCGGACGTCGAGCGCGTCGAGCTCGAAGGGGCGGTGGGCGAGGTCGGCGGCGATCCGGCCCAGCTCCTCCGGCTCCCCCGACTGGAAGACCGCCGTCGCGGTCGCCTCGGGCAGCGGGTGCAGCCGCACGGAGACCCGCGTGATCACGCCGAGCGTGCCGAACGCGCCCGCCATCAGCTTGGCCAGGTCGTAGCCGGCGACGTTCTTGATCACCTTCCCGCCGGCCTTGGCCACCGTGCCGTCGCTGAGCGCCACCTCGGCCCCGATGATGAGATCGCGCGGCGGCCCGTAGCGGTGGCGCCGCGGCCCGGAGTCCGCGGTGGCCACGAGCCCGCCGATCGTCGCGCCCGGCAGCATCGGCGGGTCGACCGCCCACATCTGGCCGGCTTCGGCGAACGCCGCCTGAGCGTCGGCGACCTTCACGCCCGCCTCGAGGATCGCGGTGAAGTCGCCGCGCGAGTGCTCGACGATCGCGCCGAGCCCGGCGGTCGAGACCTCGTCGCCGGCCTCCACCGGCCGGCCCCAGCCGCGCCGCGTCCCCCCGCCGGCGATCCGGACGGGACGGCCCTCGGCGAGGCGCTCGGCGATCTCGGGGGCGGTCACGCGCTAGAACCGCTCCGCCAGGCCGGCGCGCTCGAGCGGATGCTGCCGGTACGGGCCGGGGACCTCGCCGCACAGCCGCGGGGTCGGCATGACCTTGCCGGGGTTGGCCAGCCCGTGCGGGTCGAACGCGCAGCGCAGCTTCTGGAACGCGGCGAGGTCGGGCTCGTCGAACATCTTCGGCATGTAGCGCTTCTTGTCGACCCCGACGCCGTGCTCGCCGGTGATCGAGCCGCCGGCGTCCACGCAGGCGTCGAGGATCTTGCCCGACAGCTCCTCGGCGCGCTCGGCCTCCTCGTCGGAGTCGTAGCAGACCAGCGGGTGCAGGTTGCCGTCCCCGGCGTGGAACACGTTGGCCACCCGCATCCCGTACTCCTCGGCGAGCTCGGCGATCCGGCGCAGCACCTCGGGAAGCTTGGTGCGCGGGATCACGCCGTCCTGGACGTAGTAGGAGCGCGCGATCCGCCCCATGGCGGGGAACGCCGCCTTGCGCGCCTTCCAGAAGCGCGCGGCCTCCTCGGCGTCCTTGGCCACCCGCACCTCGGACGCGCCGGCGCCCTCGCAGAACCGCGTGACGTCGGCGAAGCGCGCCTCG
This sequence comes from Solirubrobacteraceae bacterium, assembly GCA_036389195.1. GTDB lineage: Bacteria > Actinomycetota > Thermoleophilia > Solirubrobacterales > Solirubrobacteraceae > JACCYI01. Next base: position 7,838 of record DASVQH010000383.1, on the reverse strand, counting down.
ACCTCGGCTTCGGACCCGTCGAGCTCGATGACCAGGGCCGCGCCCGCGTCGGTCGGGAAGCCGGCGTGGGCGGTCTGCTCGGCGGCCTGGATCGAGAGCTGGTCCATCATCTCGATCGCCCCGGGGACCGTGCCCGACTCGACGATCCCCGAGACCGCCTCGCCGGCCGCCTCGGGGGAGGGGAAGAACGCGGCCAGCGTCCGCACCGACGCCGGCACCGGCATCACGCGCAGCCACACCTTGGTGACGACGCCGAGCGTCCCCTCCGAGCCGACCAGCGCGGCCAGCAGGTCGTAGCCCGGGCCGTCCAGGCGCTTGCCGCCCAGCCGCACGACCTCGCCGTCGGAGAGCACCGCCTCCAGCCCGCAGACGTAGTTGGTGGTGAAGCCCCACTTGAAGCAGTGCGCGCCGCCGGAGTTCTCGGCGACGTTGCCCCCGATCGTGCAGACGATCTGACTTGACGGATCCGGCGGGTAGAAGTGCGACGGCCCGACCGCCTTGGAGACCTCGACGTTGGTCACGCCGGGCTCGACCACCACGCGCTGGTTGGCGAGGTCCACCTCGAGCACCCGGCGCAGCCGCGTGAGCGCGATCACGATGCCGTTCTCGACCGGCAGCGCGCCGCCGCTCAGCCCCGAGCCGGCGCCGCGGGCGACCCACGGCACGCCCGCCTCGAAGCACGCGCGGACGACCGCCGCCACCTCCTCGGCGGTTCCGGGGAGCACCACCGCGCCGGCGACGACCCGGTAGTGCAGCAGCCCGTCGGACTCGTAGGTGCGCAGCTGGTCACGGCCGGTGACCACGTGCGCGTCGCCGCAGATCGTCCGCAGCCGCGGGACGAGCCCGCGGACCGCCTCGGGGTCGCCCTTGACCTCGGGCGCCTGCGACGGCCCGACGACCGCCGCGTCGTCGTGGCCGTCGATCTGCGGGTTGCCCGTGCTCACGCCCTTCAGTCTCCCACCACCATCCAGCCGAGCACGTCGGTCGACTGCAGGTAGACGAGGATGCACATGACGAAGAGCAGCAGGAGGCTCCACTTCAGGACCTTGCGGAACAGGTCGCCCTCCTGCCCGGCCATCCCGACCGCGGCCGCGCCGATGGCCAGGTTCTGCGGCGAGATCATCTTGCCCATGACGCCGCCGGAGGAGTTGGCGGCGGCCATCAGCGTCGTGGATAGGTGCGCGTCCTTGGCCGCGGCGACCTGCAGGGCGCCGAAGAGCGAGTTCGACGAGGTGTCCGAGCCGGTGACGGCCACGCCGAGCCAGCCGATGATCGGCGACAGGAACGCGAAGATGCCGCCCGCGCCCGCGGCCCACAGGCCGAGCGTCGTCGTCTGGCCGGACTGGTTCATGACGTAGGCCAGCGCGAGCACCGAGGCGACGGTGACGATCGCCCACTTGAGCTGGTCGAGCGTCTGGCCGTAGACCTTCAGCGCCCGGCCGACGTTGAGCCGCAGGACGGCGATGGTCAGCAGGCCGGCGATCAGCAGCAGCGTGCCCGCGGCGTTGAGCCAGTTGAACTTGTAGGTCGCGGAGCTGAGCGCCTCGCCCTTGGGGCTGTTGACGTCGAGCCCGGGCCAGGTGAACTCCTGCGTGGGCTTGTCGAGCGCGTCCTTGATCGGCCCCCACTGGGCCAGCGCGAAGATCGCGATGATGATGATGTAGGGCGCGTAGGCGGTGAGCACGTCGCGCCCGGAGTCCTTGCCGTCGCGGCCGCGGATCTCGGCCTCGAAGGCGGGGTCGTGCGTCGAGCCGCCGGCCATGGCGGCTCGCGGCGCGCCGCCGCCGCGCTCCCCCAGCAGCGGCTCGGACGGCTGCCAGACGCGCAGCATCAGCACGAGCGAGCCGACGGCCAGCAGCGACGCGACGATGTCGGTCAGCTCGACGGAGATGTAGTTGGAGCAGACGAACTGCCCGACGGCGAACGTCAGCCCGGCGACGAGGGCGGCCGGCCACGCCTGGCGCAGGCCGCGCATGCCGTCGACCATGCCGACCAGGATCAGCGGGACGAACAGCGCGAGCAGCGGCGTCTGGCGGCCGACCATCGCGCCGAGGTCCTCCTTGGGCAGCCCGGTGATCTCGGCCAGCGTGACGATCGGGATGGCGATCGCGCCGAACGCGACCGGCGCGGTGTTGGCGACCAGCGCGACCGCCGCCGCCTTGATCGGGTTGAAGCCGAGGGCGATCAGCATCACCGAGCAGATCGCCACCGGGGTGCCGAACCCCGCCAGCGCCTCGAGCAGGGCGCCGAAGCAGAAGGCGATGATGACGGCCTGGACGCGCTGGTCGTCGGAGATCGTGGCGAAGGAGCGGCGCAGCACCGCGAAGTGGCCGCTCTCGACGGTCATGTTGTAGAGCCAGACCGCGTTGACGACGATCCACATGATCGGGAACAGGCCGAAGGCCGCGCCTTCCAGGCCCGAGTCGAACGCCTGGCCGACCGGCATCGAGTAGACCGCGATCGCCACGACGAGCCCGACCGCGAGCGAGATCAGCGCCGCCCACTGCGCCTTCATCTTCAGGCCGCCCAGGAGGACGAACAGCGTGATCAGCGGCAGCGCGGCGAAGATCGCCGACAGGCCGAGCGAGTCGCCGACCGGATCGAAGACCTGCTTGTACACGTTCCCTCCCCCTCCGAATGGAAAGCGTCGCGGCGAGCTTCCCCCGAAAGCGAGTCCGTCATGCTTCGGAAACCGTCGTGCGCATCGCCCTCTTCATCACCTGCTTCAACGACACGCTGTTCCCCCGCACGGGACAGGCGGTCGTCGAGCTGCTCGAGCGCCTGGGCCACGAGGTCGTGTTCCCCGACGAGCAGACGTGCTGCGGGCAGATGCACTTCAACACGGGCTACGCGGAGGAGGCGACCGGGCTCGTCCGCCGGTTCGTGCGCGTGTTCGCCGGCGAGGAGGTCATCGTCACGCCGTCGGGGTCGTGCGCCGGGATGGTGCGCGACGCCTACCCGCGCGTCGCCGAGCAGGCGGGCGACGCCGCGCTGGCCGAGGCGGTGCGCGCGCTGGGCGCGCGGGTGTTCGAGCTGAGCGAGTTGCTCGTCGACGTGCTGGGGGTCGAGGACGTCGGCGCGTCGTTCCCGCACCGCGTGACCTACCACCCGACCTGCCACTCGCTGCGGCTGCTGCGCGTGGGCGAGAAGCCGCTGCGGCTGCTGCGCGCCGTGCGCGGGATCGAGCTGGTCGAGCTGGGGGAGGCCGAGGAGTGCTGCGGGTTCGGCGGGACGTTCGCGATCAAGAACGCCGACGTCTCGACCGCCATGCTGGCCGACAAGGTCCGCCACGTCCTCGACACGCGCGCCGAGGTGTGCGCCGCAGCCGACAACTCGTGCCTCATGCACATCGGCGGCGGGCTGGCCCGGTTGCGGACGGGCACACGGGCCGTGCATCTTGCGGAGATCCTGGCGGCGCAGGAGTGAAGGGATTTCCGGCGGCCGCGCGCGTGGCGCTGGCCGACACGCAGCTGCGCCGCAACATCGGCAAGGCGACGCAGACGATCCGGGCCAAGCGGGCGGGCGTGGTCTCAGAGCTCGCCGACTGGGAGGCGCTGCGCGACGCGGGCGAGGCGATCAAGCGGCGGACGCTGCGCCACCTGCCCGAGTACCTCGAGCAGCTCGAGGCGGCGGTCACCGCGGCGGGCGGCACGGTGCACTGGGCGCGCGACGCCGCCGAGGCCACCGACGCCGTCGCGCGCATCTGCGAGGCGCACGCGGCCAAGGACGTCATCAAGGTCAAGTCGCTCGCCACCGACGAGATCGGGCTCAACGAGGGCCTGGCCGCGCGCGGCATCGCCGCCTGGGAGACCGATCTGGCCGAGCTCATCGTCCAGCTCGGGCACGACACGCCGTCGCACATCCTCGTGCCGGCGATCCACAAGAACCGGGCCGAGATCCGCGCGCTGTTCGAGCGCGAGATCGCCGGTGGGGAGCGGCTGTCCGACGACCCCGCCGCGCTGGCCGAGACCGCGCGCCGCCACCTGCGCGACAAGTTCCTGTCCGTCGACGTCGGCGTGTCCGGCGCGAACTTCCTGGTGGCGGAGACCGGCACGGTCTGCGTCGTCGAGTCCGAGGGCAACGGGCGGATGTGCACGACGCTCCCGCGCGTCCTCGTGACGGTCGCCGGGATCGAGAAGGTCATCCCGGCGTGGCAGGACCTCGAGGTCATGCTCGCGCTGCTGCCGCGCTCCTCGACCGGCGAGCGGATGAACCCCTACACGTCGCTGTTCACGGGGGTCGCGGACGGCGACGGGCCGCAGGAGCTCCACCTCGTCCTGCTCGACAACGCACGCACCGACGTCCTCGCCGACGCCTTCGCGCGCCAGACGCTCAACTGCATCCGCTGCTCGGCGTGCCTGAACGTCTGCCCGGTCTACGAGCGCACGGGCGGCCACGCCTACGAGTCGGTCTATCCCGGCCCGATCGGCGCGATCCTCACCCCGCAGCTGCAGGGGATGGAGAAGGCCGGGACGCTCCCGTACGCGAGCTCGCTGTGTGGCGCGTGCGGCGACGTCTGCCCGGTGAAGATCGACATCCCGTCGGTGCTCGTGCACCTGCGCGGCCGGGCGGTGCGCGAGAAGCGCCGCGGCGGCGAGGCGGCCGCGATGCGCGCCGCGGCGTTCGCGTTCTCGACGCGCGGGCGCTACGAGCGCGCGCAGCGGCTGGCGCGGCGCGGCGGCGGGCTCGCGCGCGCCGGGCTCGTGCCGCCGCCGCTGACGGGCTGGACCGCGGCGCGCGAGCTGCCCGAGGTGCCGGCGCAGAGCTTCCGGGAGTGGTGGCGTGCACGCCCGTGACGCGGTCCTGGGCCGCATCCGCGAGGCCCTGCGCGACGTCCCCGCCGGCGAGCGGCCCGAGGACGTCGCCGTCCCGCGTGACTACGACCGCCGGCTCGGCCTCGACGCGGCCGCGCGGCTGGAGATGTTCGCCGCGCGCGTCGCCGAGTACCGCGCGACCGTCCACCGGCTCGCCGGCGCCGGCGACCTGCCCGGCGCGCTGGCCGAGGCCTGCGCGCGCCACGGCGCGCGGCGGCTCGCCGTCGCGCCCGGCGTGCCGGCGGCGTGGCGCCCCGACGGCGTCGAGTGGCTGGAGGGCGACCTCGACCACGCCGCGCTCGACGGCGCCGACGGCGTCCTCACCGGCTGCGCCGCGGGGATCGCGCTGACCGGCACGATCGTCCTCGACGGCGGCGAGCGCTCGGGCCGCCGGGCGCTCACGCTCCTGCCCGACCTGCACCTCTGCGTCGTCGAGGCCGAGCAGGTGCGCGGCACGCTGGCCGAGGCGCTCGAGCGCGTGAAGCCGCCGAACCCGGTCACGTTCGTCTCCGGCCCGTCGGCCACCTCGGACATCGAGCTCAACCGCGTCGAGGGCGTCCACGGGCCCCGGCGGCTCGAGGTCTTCCTAGTCGGGTGAGCGCCGGGCGCGCTCGAGGCCGACCCAGACGACGTTGACCGCGACCTGCACGACCCGCTCGCGCGGGACGTGCGGATGGTCGTGCCACCACAGCCCGAGGCCGACGAGCCCGGCCCGGACCACCTCGGCGGCCATCTCCAGCGCCTCCTGCTCGCCCGACCCGGCGACGTGCTCGGCGCCCGGCTCGCGGGCGAGCACCATCCCGAGCGCGACGCGCGCCTGCGCCTGGATCTCCCGGTGCGCCGCCTCGGCCTCGGGGTCCCCGGTGGCCTCGCGGAAGAACATCCGCGTCTGCTCCCGGTGGCCCTCGACGTAGCTCGCCCAGGCGGCGATGGCGCGCGGCATGCGGACCTCGGCCGGCTCGTCGCCGAACAGGTGCTCGCGCCACATCTCCAGCAGCTCGTTGCGGGTCCGCTCCAGCAGCCGGCGGTAGAGGTCGACCTTGCCGCTGAAGTGGTCGTAGATCACCGGCGCCGAGACGCCGGCGCGCCGCGCGATCGCCTCGATCGACGCGCCGCGGTAGCCCCGCTCGGCGAACACGCGGGTGGCGGCCTGCTCGATGACGTCGCGGCGCTCGCCGGCGGCGAGGCGGCGCTTCGGGCTGGGCTCGGGCGTTGACAACCTAATGCTCCCTAGGTACGGTTCCTAACGTCCACTAGGTTACGGCGCGGGAGGGCGGCATGGGGACCAGCGATGTAGTCGAGGATCCGGTCTACGGGACGCGGTACCGGTTCCACCGGACCACCGACGACGACGGCACCGAGGTCCAGCACGTCGAGATGTGGGTGCAGCCGGGCGGCGGCGTGACGCCGCACGTCCACCCGGCGATGGAGGAGCGCTTCACGGTCGTGGACGGCCGCCCGGAGTTCCTCGGCGGGCGCCGCTGGCAGGCGGCGGGCGCGGGGGAGACGGTCGTGGTGCCGCGCGGGACGCGCCACGCCTTCCGCAATCGCGGGGACGCCGTCGCGCACGTCCGCTGCGAGGCGCGCCCGGCGTCGAGCCTGCAGGCGTTCCTGGAGGACGTGGCCGGCCTGTCGCGCGCCGGCAAGCTGCACCGCCTCGGGCTGCCCAAGCCGGGCGGGCTCCTCGAGGCGGCGGTGCTGGTCGAGCACTACCGCGACATGGTCGTGTTGCTCGCCCCGGCGCCGCCGCCCGCGGTGCAGCGGCTGATCTTCGGTCCGCTGGCGCGGCTGGCCGCGCGGCGCGGGCTGCGGGCCGGCCGCTTCGCGGCCATGGCCTAGGCGTCCGCCGGCGCGGGCGCGGACTCGATCACGCCGAGCAGCTCGCGCACGCGGCAGACGAGCAGCCGCTCGTCCTCGACCTCCACCCACACGCCGGCCGACCGGGGGAAGACCACGTGGTCGCCCGGCCGGACCGGCATCTTGAAGTCCGGCAGCTCGGGCGGCCCTTCGCCGGCGGCGAGCACGATGCCCTCGTTGGGCGGGAGGTCGTGCGTGCCCTGGGGCACCAGCAGCCCGGACTTGCGCATCCGGTCGGGCTCGAGCTCCTTGATGACGACCTGATCGAAGAGCGGGCGCAGGGCGTCGGGCATCGACCGCCACCATAGTGGCGGTGGCGGCGGCGCCGCACTAGGCTGGCGCCATGCGCACGCTTCTCACGCTCGCCGCCGCGCTCGCGGCGAGCCTCGCCCTCGCCGTGCCGGCCGGCGCGATCACCAACGGCACCGCCGACGGCAACAAGCACCCGAGCGTCGGCGGCCTGGTGTCGGCGACGCAGTACTCCGACGGCACGTGGATCTACTGCTCGGGCACCCTCATCTCCCCGACCGTGTTCCTCACCGCCGCCCACTGCGCGGAGGACGGCGAGCGCGTCGGCGTGACCTTCGACACGGCCTACCAGGCCGGCGACACCGTCTACTACGGGACCTTCCACGCCGACCCCCTCTTCAACCAGGCGCAGAGCGACACGCACGACATCGCGGTCGTCGTGCTCGACAAGGCGGTCCGCGGCATCGCGCCGTCGCGCCTCCCGAAGGCGAACTCGCTCTCCAAGCTGTCCAAGAACCAGCAGTTCACCTCGGTGGGCTACGGGGCCTACGAGGTGACCAACGAGCCGGGCGGCCACCAGTACCTCTACAACGACGTCCGCGGCGTCGCCACGGGCACGCTCAACGCGACCAACAAGACCTTCCTGCGCATCTCGATGAACCCGTCGACCGGCAACGGGGGCACGTGCTACGGCGACTCGGGCGGGCCGAACTTCCTCGGCAACACGAACATCATCGCGGCGATCACCATCACCGGCGACGCGGTCTGCCGCTCGACGAACGTGGTCTACCGGCTCGACACGGAGTCGGCGCGGGCGTTCCTCTCGCAGTACGTCAAGCTGCCCTAGTAGCGTCGCCCAGACGACGAGCGTCAGCGAAGTCGGGCCGGGCGAAACCCTATTACCGCGACGAGCGTCAG